>JAFQGK010000023.1 GCA_017398335.1 Bacteroidales bacterium
CTGACTAAAAAGTCTCGCTTTGTCATTTCGACCAAACGAAGTGAGTGGAGAAATCTTCAATACAGACATGTGTAAAGATGTCTCGACTCCCGTTGGTCGCTCGACATGACAGTGGTCCGGGACTTTTTAGTCAGCTTCTTTCTGTAACCATATTGTTTATTTCACGCGGAACCAGTCCATTGTTCTTCCGAGAAGTCCCTTCTTGTCGAGTGAGCCTCTTACCTTCAGGACATTTCCTTCAACCTTCATCGAGCAGTTGTATGTCTTTCCGTTACCCGGATCATAGATCTTTCCGCCGCCATATTCGTTTCCGTTCTTCTTGAGACCGCTCAGCATGTTCAGACCGATGAGCTGACGTGAACGAAGTGAAGCATCCGGATTATTCTTGTCCTTGGTCGGAGTGCCGTCTGCTTCTGTAGGCTTCTCAAGCCATACGATCTTTCCGTTGAATGAATCTCCGTTCTGGTATACTTCAACAATTGCGGTTCCGTCCTCAAGTTTCCATTTTCCGATCACATCCTGTGCGTTCATTGTCGAAAGGCTGAACACAAGTGCTGTCAAAATAAAGATAATCTTTTTCATTTTATTTGGTTTTAGTAATTCAGTCTGCAATATAGCCGTTTCTTCGAAAAAGATTGTTATATTTGTCTGTTTTTGTGGTGAAATTTTAATATTAGGTATGGGAAAAATAATTTTAACGGGCGACCGCCCTACGGGCAGACTTCATCTTGGTCATTATGTGGGATCGTTGAAAAGAAGGGTAGAACTTCAGAACTCAGGCGAGTTCGAGAAGATATTCATAATGATTGCAGATGCACAGGCTCTGACCGATAACGCAGACAATCCTGAAAAGATCCGTCAGAATATCATTGAGGTGGCATTGGACTATCTGTCTGCAGGCCTTGACCCTGAGAAGGTGACAATATTCATCCAGTCACAGGTACCTGAACTCTGTGAACTGGCTTTCTATTATATGAACCTCGTTACGGTGCAGAGACTTCAGCGTAATCCTACCGTAAAGCAGGAAATCCAGCTCAGAGGATTCTCTGACAGCGAGGACGATGAGAATCAGAATCGTAAGGGAATTCCTGTCGGTTTCTTCACCTATCCGATCAGCCAGGCTTCTGATATCACAGCTTTTCGTGCTACAACCGTTCCTGTAGGTGTCGATCAGGCTCCAATGATCGAGCAGACACGCGAAATCGTTCATAAATTCAATGCCGTATATGGAGAAACTCTTGTTACTCCTGAGATGCTTCTACCTGAGAATCAGTCATGCTGCCGTCTCATCGGTACCGATGGAAAGGCCAAGATGAGCAAGTCGCTTGGAAACTGCATCTATCTTTCAGATACCTCAAAAGATGTGAAGAAGAAGATCAATAGTATGTTTACAGATCCGGAGCATCTTCAGATTACAGATCCCGGCCATGTTGAATGCAATGTCGTATTCTCTTATCTCGATGCTTTCTGCCAGCCGGAGCATTTTGCAAAGTATCTTCCTGAGTATGAGAATCTTGATGCCATGAAGGATCATTACCGTAGGGGAGGCTTGGGTGACGGCACATGCAAGAAGTTCCTTTTCAACATAATGGAAGAGTTCCTTCAGCCGATGCGTGAAAGACGTGCCCAATATGAGCAGGATATCCCTCAGGTGTACGAGATACTGCGCAAGGGTAGCGAAGTGGCACGTGCTGAGGCCGCCAAGACTCTAGCGGATGTGCGCAAGGCAATGAAGATCGACTATTTTGATGACGCAGATCTGATTGCCGAGCACACTAAGAAATATCAGAACCAGACTTTATAAAGATAAAGGAGACTGATGTCTGTCAGTCTCCTTTATCTTTATGTAATACTGTGTATTATCTTTCGTATTCAACTTTTGCACGAACTTCTGCAATAGTCTTTACGTATTCTATGATGTTGTCCCTCATGGTGTCCGCCTTGTAGGCTGCAAGTGCTTCCCAACTTTCAAAGTCTGCGATCATGACTGCATCATATGAAGTCTTTCCTTCGTTTCTGTTGATGCCGATTTCAATGCTTGTCAGACCAGGCACGAGTCCCAGGAGGGACTCATATTTTTCCTTGACATCTTCAGCGAGCTCCTTGGAAGTCTTGCCATCTGATGGCTTGAACTTCCACATTACACAATATCTTACCATAGCTGTTATTGTTTAGTGATGTTAGTAATTCATATTTGTGCACTAAATTAAGGATTATTGGCGAGATTACAAAATATTATCCCGAAATAATTCAATTTAGATATATTGATAACAAAAATAGGTATCTTTGCGCAGTTGAATATCTATATTTATGGACAGTTCCAGCAGGGTAATACTCAATACGGGAGCGCAATATGCGAGAACAGTCATAAACCTGTTGCTTTCGCTGATTTCCGCCCGACTGATTCTCGGTGCCTTAGGAGTAAATGACTATGGCATCTATACCCTCATTGCCGGTGTGGTGTCACTCCTGTCCTTCGTAATCAATGCATTGGTGGTGACGACGCAGAGATTCCTGTCCTTTCATTCGGGCAGGGGAAAGCCGGAGGAGGTCCGGAAGATGTTCGCCACCAGCCTTGCAGTCCATATCCTGATGGCGCTCTTTTTCGGTGTACTCTTTGAACTGGCCGGTGTCTTCTTTTTCGACAGCCTCTTCAATATTGCTCCGGACAGGCTTGCAGCAGCGAATGTCGTCTTCCATATTGTGACTGTCAATGTAATGTTGTCATTTGTCACAGCTCCTTTCCGTGCGCTATTGATTGCGCATGAGAACATAGTCTATATTTCTATTGTGGATGTGCTGGATGCGGTCCTGAGGCTCGCTGTCGCCATTGCCCTGACCTATAGTGCATCCGACAGGCTGATATTGTATTCCATCCTTCTGTGCGGAATATCTCTCTTTAACCTGATTGTATACATGGCCTATGATTTCAGGAAGTATGACGAATGTGTCTTCCCAAGACGCAGGTATTTCAGTGCCGAGGCCGTAAAGGAAATGGGTGGATTTGCAGGCTGGACAATCTACAGCATATTCTGTATCACAGGAAGGACTCAGGGAGTGGCAGTCGTGATCAACAGATTCTTCAGTGTTGCTGTGAATGCGGCCTATGGCGTGGGAATGCAGGTGAACAATGCGATTGCATTCCTCTCGCAGTCGGTAGTCAATGCCCTGAATCCTCAGATAATGAAGGCTGAGGGTGCCGGAGACAGGAAGAAGATGCTGAGACTTTCTGAAATCGAAAGCAAGCTCTGCTTCTTTCTTCTGTCCATGTTCCTCGTCCCTTGCCTATTTGAGATGCCGGCATTGCTTAAGATATGGCTTGGAAATGTTCCGGAATACAGCGTGTATTTCTGCAGGGGACTCCTGCTTGCTTCAATAGTCGACCAGCTTACAATAGGCTTAGGCGCTGCCAATCAGGCCATCGGAAATATTCGTTCATATTCCCTGACGGTCAATACGATAAAATTCATGACCATTCCGGTCGTCATCGGCCTGCTCTTCCTGACTGATGACATATTTGTCGTCATGACCGTATATGTGCTGTTTGAGCTGATATGCGCGATTGTGAGACTGTTCTTTCTGAAAAGAACGGCAGGCCTGTCGCTTGGAAGTTTTTGCCGGAATGTATTCCAGAAGGAGCTCTTACCTCTTGCTGTCCTGGTAGGATATTGCGTGGTCGTAGTCAATCTTCTTGAGTTTGATTTCCGTTTTGTTCTGACCTTCCTGACAGCTCCGCCTCTCTATATGTTGACTTTCCTTCTGTTCGGACTGTGTGATGACGAGAAGGCTGTCGTAATTGAGAAAAGGGATCTTCTGCTGGCAAGATTCTTCCCAAGATTGCATGCTTCGAGACGTTACAGATACTCGATGGGTCGCAGACTTGATATCAAGCATCCTAAGGATCTGAACGAGAAGATATTATGGCTTTCTTTCAATACCGACACAACAAAGTGGTCGGAACTGGCGGACAAGTACAGGGTTCGTGAATATGTCGCGTCCAAAGGATATGCAGATACATTGACAGAACTGTATGCCTGCTGGAATTCTCCCGAAGAAATAGATTTCAACGGCCTTCCTGAGTCTTTTGTCCTGAAGATGAACAATGGGTCCGGAGACGCGGTTATATGCCGGGAGAAGGCTTCTTTTGACGAAAAGGCTGCCCTAGTACGTTTCTCGGAATTGTTCAGAAACAGATTCGGTCTTATGACGGCTGAGCCTCATTATCTGAGGATCAAGCCTTGCCTGATAGCCGAGCAGCTGCTTGACGCAGGCCTCCAGTCCGTTCCGTCGTCATCTCTCGTGGATTATAAGATATGGTGTCTTGACGGAAAGCCTGAGTGTGTATACGTGACCATGAACAGGAAGAAGGATTCCGTGGAAGTGATGACATATGATCTTGACTGGGTGGCACATCCTGAGTATTCGGTGTTCTCGGATCATTATCCGTGTGCGTCCCTTGATGTTCCACGTCCGGAAAATCTTGATTTCATGCTGAAGATGGCCGCAGATCTGGCAGAGGGCTTCCCGCAGGTACGAATCGATTTATATGAGGTCGGAGGAAAAGTCTATTTCGGAGAAATGACCTTTACCTCCAATGCCGGAATGATGTCTTATTTCACACCTGAGTTCCTGCTCGAGGCCGGAAAGAAGGTTACACTCCCTTTATAGCGTTGTAGTATTCTGTGAAAATCTCTTTTGTGGATTTTCCTGTGAAGATGCTTGCCCTTACGTTGGCGGCAGTGTCTCTCATGATCTTGTTACGGCGGCTCTTTTCCGACCTGCCTGAACAGTCGCAGAACATATATTTGATCCCTCTCAGAGCTTCATAGCACCATATGAAGCATCCCAGAGCCATATAGGTCGTCCAACTTATGCCATCAGTGTCCTGAGGACTGTCGAGGTTTCTGAGGCTTGAATACAGAATCAGGGATCCTCTCACTCTGGTAGGTTTGATCGCTGCTTCGAGGCTTGATGCAGTTGCGTTGGATATGTGTGTGATTTCGATGTCGGCATCAGTGTAGACGGAATATCCTCTTTTGTTAAGGAGCATTCCGAGGGCGATGTCTTCAGGCGTGAATGTATATGTCTCGTCAAACCATCCGCATTCCCTGAAAATCGCTGTCCTTGCAAGGAAGCACGCCCCGTTCAGTGTGTAAGTCTGGAAAAGGCCTTCCTGCATGGTCCAGAGCGTCTTCTTCGTCTCATCTACGAGGTGGAGATAATGTCTGACATACTTGAATGCCGTCCACGGTCCGCGTCCGCAGGTCTGTACCTTTCCATCCGGGAATATGATTTTCGGTGATACGACAGCCGCATTCTCCGGCAGCCTTTCCATGTCTTCCACCAGTCTGTCGATCACAGGCATGTTCATTAGCGTGTCGTCATTGACAATGAAGCAATATCTGCCTTGTGCCTGTCTCAGAGCCAGATTGTTGTTCTCGGCAAAGCCTCTGAGTCCGTTGCTCTCTATTACGGTTACCCACGGATACCTTTCTCTGAGCTCGGTCAGATTGTCCTGGGTGAACCTGTATGCGACCACCAGAGTCTCGTATGTCACATTAGTATGCTTCCGTATCCCATCCAGACAGGGAAACAGAAACTCCGGCTTGTTCATCGAAACAATTACTATACTTACTTCCGGCTGCATAACAGATTCAAAGATATTAAAAATTATTATTATTTTTGTAATCTTAATGGATTGATATATGAAAATCGGTAGCAATACATATCATGTCGGCTGCAGCACTGATGACAATTATATTCATCATGCGTCCGTGATGATATGTTCATTGTTGGAGAACAACAAGGAGAACGACATCTGCATTCATCTGCTTCACGATGTGCTGTCTGATGCAAACAAGGACTTCCTGACTGCCTTGGCGGGGAGATATGGGGCTGAACTGATCTTTCATAAGGTTGATGCCCCCCGCCTGCAGGGCGTGAAATTCCGTAAGCATCGCCCTCTTTCAATGGCTGCGTATTACCGTCTTCTTCTTTCATCTGTTCTGCCTGATGTGGATAAAGTACTTTATCTGGATGTAGATACGGCTGTTCTATGCGATATAAAGCCGCTTTTCGATCTGGAGACAGACGGATATGCACTTGCGGCAGTCAAGGATGTAGTACCGTGTTTCGACGACCACAGGTCTGCTCTGTCCCTTCCATATTCTTCCGATTATTTCTGCTCTGCCGTCATGCTTGTGAATCTGAAATATTGGAGAGATAGCGATGCGGAGGACAGATTGATAGAATTTGCAAAACGTGACCGGATCGTCTATTGCCATGATCAGGATGCCTTGAATTACGTGTTCAAGGAAAGATGGTTCCAGCTTCCACCAAAGTGGAACCGATTCAATATGAATTACATGAGGGCAAGGGATTTCCGTGACTACAAGGACCGCTTCGAGTATTGGCGCAGGCCGGCAATCATCCATTTCAGTGCATATAAGCCTGAACTGCGTTGCTTCGGAGTAAGATGTGCAGGGATTTATGACCATTACTACCGTCTTTCCGGATGCACGACCCTCAAGCCGGTCAAGGCAGGATTCCTTACCAGAATCAAACCGTTGTCATCATATGTATTCAGGACCTCATTGAAGATGCTGGGCCTGTATGACTCATATCTTTACAGGCGTCTCCGTCTGAGGGACCGATTGGGAAAAGTCAGATAGATGAAGAGAGTCCTCGTCATAATTGTCACCTTTAACGGTCTGAAATGGGCAGATAAGTGCTTCACAAGCCTCCGGAAGTCAGATTTCCCGGTGGATGTATTTGTTGTGGACAATGGCTCATCTGATGGCACGCCGGAGTATATCGGGGAGCATTTTCCGGAAGTTATGCTCCATTGCACGGGTGAAAACTACGGATTCGGAAAAGCCAACAACATAGGTCTGGAATATGCTCTTTCAGAGGGATATGACTATGTGTATCTGCTCAATCAGGATGCCTGGGTCCGGCCGGATACGATAAGTTGTCTCGTAGAAGCGATGGAGACAGATCCTTCTTACGGTATATTAAGTCCGCTCCAGATGACGGCTTCCATGACGGCTCCGGATCCTCGTTTTGCGGCAAAGTGTCTTGACAGGCCTGTAGGTACTTATCTCAAGGGCAGGATATATGACGTCTCTTTTGTAATGGCTGCTCATTGGCTCATTTCGCGCAGATGTGTTGAGACTGTCGGAGGATTTTCACCGGCATTCCGCCATTATGGTGAGGATGATAATTATATACACCGAGCTATGTATCATGGCTTTAAAGTGGGCTTTGCCGGCGGTGTGCATGCCGTTCATGATAGAGATTCGCGTCCACAGTCAAGGTCTTCGGCGATGCGGCTTAAATGTGTGGCATCTGTTGTAAAGGTCAGCAATCCTCTGAATTGTCCGGCGGTCAGAGTGTTTCTTCAGCCTGTGGAATTGCTTGCAATCAGTGTCCTGCGTCGTTCGAAGGATGTTCTTTCTTATATCCCTGTATTTGTCAAGTCCCTGCCGCAGCTGTTGCGTCTGCGTAGGGAATCGATGAGCAAGGGAGCCTTTCTTGGCGGTGCGATGGGAAAAAATCAGTAAATTTGCAGGATATGGATTCAGTGGCCACCATATGGGATCCTTTGAGGAAGAAGGAGGTTGCTCTTACTCCGGAAGAGAGGGTAAGGCAATGGTTCATCGGTGTGCTGAACGGGAGTATGGGAGTTCCGACACATATGATGATGAGCGAAGTGGGGTTCAGATTGGGCGGGAAGCAGTTCAGGGCCGATATTCTTGTATACGACAGAAAGGCACAGCCTCTTGCTGTCGTGGAATGCAAGAGACCGGAAGTCGAACTTACAGGTGATGTTCTGGATCAGGCAATCCGCTACAATATGGCTCTGAATGTAAGATATATAATGATAACAAACGGAACAAAGACCTTCATTGCATTTAAAGACGGTGAGAGGTTTTCCTTTATGGATAAGGTTCCGTCATATAATGAAATGTCGATATAATGTCAGCAACGATAACACAAGGTTTTCTTGATCACAAGATATTTTCTATAGTCTCGGAAGTGGCCGCTGAGAAAGGTGTAAGGGCTTTTGTCATAGGAGGTTATGTCCGTGATTGCTTTTTGGGACGTCCGAGTAAGGATATAGATATCGTTGTTGAGGGAAGCGGTATTGAACTTGCGGAGGCCGTAGGGGAGAGAGTGCACAGCCATGTGTCTGTTTTCAAGAACTTCGGTACGGCCATGCTGAAGTTCAAGGGGATTGAGGTTGAGTTCGTAGGGGCGCGCAAGGAGTCTTACAGAAGGGATTCACGCAAGCCTATCGTCGAGGACGGAACGCTGGAAGACGATCAGCTCAGAAGAGATTTCACGATCAATGCCATGGCTTTCAGTCTTCAGAAGGAGGATTTCGGGGCCTTGGTGGATCCGTTCGGTGGCATCAGGGACCTTGCGGCCGGAATTATACGCACTCCTCTGGATCCTGATACGACTTATAGCGACGACCCTCTAAGAATGGTTCGGGCCATAAGGTTTGCAACGAAACTGTCAACTGATACTCAGGCCTTTACAATAGTCCCGGAGTCTTTGGAGTCTATAAGAAGAAACAAAGAAAGGATGTCGATCCTTTCCAAGGAACGCATTGTGGAAGAACTGAATAAGATACTTGTGACTCCTAAGCCATCCATAGGATTCAGGCTTCTGGACGAAACCGGACTTCTGGATTATATCCTGCCTCAGCTTTCAAAGCTGAAGGGAGTCGAGACTGTTGAGGGTAAGGGCCATAAGGAGAACTTTTCCCATACTCTCGAGGTTCTGGATAACGTGGCAGAACTGGAAGTCAAGGCTATCGAGGCCGGTCAATTGAAAGATTACGTTTTTGAAGATGGTGTGGAGACTGTCAAGGTCCGTACTGAACCTAACGTGTGGTTAAGATGGGCAGCTCTCCTGCATGATATAGCCAAACCGGCTACAAAAAGATACGATCCTTCGCTCGGCTGGACTTTCCATGGACATGAGGTGGTTGGCTCAAAATGGATTCCGAAGATATTCCAGGAACTTAAGATGCCACTGAATGAGAAGATGAAATATGTCAGGAAACTTGTATTCCTGCATCTTAGACCGATTGCTCTTGTGACAGACGAAGTCACAGACTCGGCAGTGCGCCGTCTTCTCTTCGATGCTGGCAATGACATTGACGATCTCATGCTTCTCTGCAATGCCGACATTACTTCCAAGAATCCGCGCAAAGTGGCACGCCTTCATTCCAATTTCGAACTGGTAAAGTCCAAACTGGTGGAAGTCGAAGCCAAGGACGCCATAAGGAATTTCAAGAATCCTATAACCGGTGAATATGTGATGGAAGTCTTCGGCATAGAGCCTTGCAACACTATCGGTACTATAAAGGAGGCTGTCAAAGAAGCCATTCTGGAAGGAGAAATCGAAAATACATTCGAGGCTGCAGATGTGCTGATGCGTACGAAGGCAGCTGAATTGGGACTTTACCCTGTAAAATGAATCCGGTAGAGAAATATCTCGTTTATGTGAGGAATGTCAGGAGATATTCCGATCGAACCGTGGATATATACGAATCGGTCCTTCTATCTTTCTACGAGCATAAGACAGATTATATACTCCCTTTGAATGCTTCTGAAATAAGAGAGTATGTGGCTTCATGCCTCGATGACCGCAAGTATGATCCCAAGACTGTAAATCTGCATCTGTCTGTATTGAGCGGGTACTGCCGTTTTCTTATGAAGGAAGGTCTTATCCAGTCCAATCCTGTCAGGCTGGTGCCGCGTCCGAAGGTTGAAAAACGGCTTCCGGCTTTCTATAAAGCAGAAGGAATGAGGAAATATTTCGAGTCTACGGAATATTATGCATCTGAGGAAACACTGGATATCTTCATGCATGATCCTTCTGCCGATTACTCACGTTATCTTTATCGCAGAAGGCTCGCACGTCTTATAGTCTCAACTCTTTATAATCTTGGACTAAGACGCTCTGAGGCCGTCCGTCTTAGAATCTCTGATGTGGATTTTGGCAGAAAAATTGTCCGTGTGACAGGAAAAGGCAATAAAATGCGAGAAATTCCTATGATTCCTTCATTGTGTGAAGAATTATTGTTATATTTGAAAGCAGTTGAAGCGATGATAGAGGGCAGAAGGTCTTTGACAGAGCCGCTTTTGGTTACTGATTCCGGAAGAAAACTTTATCCGGTTTATCTGGACCGGGTGATAAAGAGTGAGTTGTCTGGAGTTGACGGTATCACGGGACGTAAGTCTCCTCATGTGCTCCGTCATTCACTTGCAACGGAACTTCTCAATCAGGGTGCAGATCTGAATTCGATAAAGGAACTTCTCGGACACTCGACCTTGGCGGCAACTCAGGTCTATACGCATAATTCAATCGCCAGACTGAAGACTATTTATGAATCCGCCCATCCAAGGGCAAAAAACGGAGGTAAAAATGGAGATTAGAGTACAATCCATCAAGTTCGACGCAGATCAGAAGCTGCTGGACTTCGTAGAAAAGAAATTCTCAAGAATCGAGAAATTCTATGATGGTATTACAGGAGTTGAAGTAGCGTTGTCATTGCTTCCTGATCACCAGAACAAGAACGTAAAGGTACAGGTAAGTGTTCCGGGCAACACCATCGTTATCGAGAAGAATGCAAAGACCTTCGAAGACGCGGTAGTGGACTGCGCTGACATTCTCAAGGAGAAACTTGTAAAGGAAAAAGAGAAGAGAGCACTATAGAAAGTTATAAATTTTATCGGGCAGCACATTTAAAGTGCTGCTTTTTTTATATCTTTGTTCTTCTATGGCAAAGGGTTTTATAGAAACTGACACATTGTGTCGCGAAATAGTCTCAGATGCCCGCAAAGGCATCTTCAGTCCGGTTTATCTTCTGATGGGAGAGGAACCGTATTATGTTGATATGGTGTGTGATGCCATAATAGAAAATGCCCTTGATGAGAGCGAGCGTGATTTCAATCAGACCATCTGCTATGGAGCTGATGTAAATGCTGATTCGGTCATTACGGCAGCGAGAAGGTATCCGATGTTTGCCGAGCGCCAGCTTGTTGTCGTGAAGGAGGCTCAGATGATGAAGGGGCTCGAGGAACTTGCCGTATATTGTCAGAAGCCCCTTGAGTCTACGATTCTGGTCATTGCAATGCATGGAGCGGGTGCGGATAAGCGCAAGTCCCTTTACAAGACAGTCTCAAAGATGGGAAAGGTCGTTGATTCCCAGATGCTCCGGGATTATGAGGTGGCCAGATGGATTTCGATGTATTATACAGGATGCGGGCTTAAAATCGCGCCTGATGCGGCTGCACTGCTTGCCGAATATGCCGGAACTGATCTGAATAAGATAGCGGTCGAGACTCAGAAGATGCTGAAGAACCTGCCGGAAGGTACGGTGGATGTCACGGCTTCGGATATTGAAAGGAATGTAGGAATAAGCAGGCAGTTCAGCATTTTTGAACTTACGCGCGAACTGTCAATGAAGAATAATCCAAAGGCATTGAGGATTGCTGCATATATCGGCTCAGCAGCGAAATTTGCAATGCCGATGGCCGTCAGTGCGTTGTACACACATTTCTACAGGATACTCAAGTACGGTGCGCTTCTGATGCAGAATCCGCGTCCTGCCAATGATGTCAAGGCGAAGGTCCTGGGAGTGAATCCATATTTCTTCTCGGAATATGACACCGCTGTCAGGAACTATCCCGTAAAGAAATGCATGGCCGTAATCGCCCTTCTGAAGGAATATGATTTCAAGGGAAAGGGCGGTGAAGTCGGAGAGGCGACACCGGCTGAACTGATGGTGGAATTAACTGCAAAAATACTCAACATATAGATATGGGAATAATAGTTTGTAAAGATGTCAGCAAGAGCTTCGGCGAAAAGGTTGCTCTTGACAATGTAACCGTAGACATCCCTGAAGGAAAGATTTTCGGCTTGCTTGGACCTAACGGTGCCGGCAAGACTACCCTCATACGAATAATCAACAGGATAACTATTCCGAATTCCGGAACTGTCTTGTTCAATGGCCAGCCTATTACTCAGGAGGATGTCGAGAAGATCGGATATCTTCCTGAGGAAAGAGGTCTGTACCGTAAGATGAAAGTGGGAGAACAGGCGATGTACCTTGCGCAGCTCAAGGGTATGAGCGCTCGCGAGGCAGGTGCCGAACTGAAGAAGTGGTTTGTGAGATTCGGTATTGAAAGCTGGTGGAACAAGAAGGTGGAGGAACTCTCCAAGGGAATGGCTCAGAAGATCCAGTTCATCACGACAGTTGTCCACAAACCGTCCCTCCTCATTCTTGATGAGCCGTTCTCCGGTTTTGACCCTGTCAATGCCCAGCTTATCCGCGAGGAAATCCTCAGACTTAAGGCAGAGGGTGCTACCGTCATCCTTTCTACCCATAATATGGAGTCGGTTGAGGAGTTGTGCGACAATATCGCGCTTTTCAATAAGTCGAAAGTCGTGATTTCCGGTGGAGTGGATGAGATCAGACATAAATACGGCAACAATAATGTAGAACTGGTATATACTGGTAATCTTCAGCTTAAGCCGGTGGCAGGCAAGTTTACAGTCCTTTCAGATCAGGATGATGCAGGTCGCCATACGGCAGTGCTTTCGCTGGAAGATGGAACAGACACAAACACAGCGTTGACAGAGATCATGTCTCAGAAAGTAAGTATCAACTCTTTCAGGGAACTGGTTCCGAGGATGAACGATATATTCATTAAACTTGTTACGGAGGAATAAGCTATGAAAATGAGAAATATAGGTATAATAATCTCACGTGAGTATCTTACCCGTGTAAAGAAGAAATCATTCCTTCTTACTACTTTCCTTGTCCCTGTTCTCTTTGCGGCAATGTGCATTCTTCCAAGTGTGATAATGTTCATGGCCAAGGAAACAGGCAAGAAGGTGGCTGTGGTCGATGCTTCCGGTATCGTCATGCCTTATCTGACAGATACCGAGACAATCGATTATACAGACTACTCATCGGAATCTGCAGACACGATGAAAGCAAGTTTCGCCAGTCTTGAGCTTGATGCTTTGGTCGTGGTATCGGAGCTTGATACCGTAAACCGTACGGTGACAGTCGCTTCGTATTCAGACAAGCCTATGAGCGTGGATATGAAGGAGTCCATCCAGTCGAAGGTCAACGAGGCAGTGGAGGATTACCGTCTTTCGTTGTATGAAGTCTCTGATCTTAAGCAGATTATGGCTGAAGTCGAGTCGGATATAACCATGTCTACCTTTACTCTTGATGAGGCAGGTGAGGAGAAGATAACATCTTCTGAAGTGTATATGATGATATCCATGCTCCTCTCTATCGTCATCTATATGTTCATTGCTATGTTCTCTGGTATGGTCATGCAGAGTGTGATCGAAGAGAAGGCGAGCAGGGTGGTGGAAGTACTGGTTTCTTCAGTCAAGGCAACAGAACTGATGTTCGGAAAGATCATCGGTGTAGCGTGCGTAGCCCTGACCCAGTTCTTCCTTTGGATTCTTCTTACAGCAGTCCTTGTCGGCGGATTCTCTGCTTTTGTAGGTTTTGATTCGATAATGGGAGATCCTGCCCAGACTGAGCAGATGATGGAAATGGCCGGTCAGATGGGAGGCATTTCGATGGAAGATGCAGCGGCGATAGCCCAGGATGAGTCTGAAATGGGTGCCGTGCTCAGCACATTGAGGGACCTGAATTATGTACAGCTTATCGTTGCCTTTATCGTGTATTTCGCACTTGGATATCTTCTGTATGCATCATTCTTTGCTGCAATCGGTTCTGCTGTCGAGAACGAGGCGGATACCAACCAGCTGCAGATGCCTGTGACAGTTCCTCTTCTTCTTGCATTCTTCATTGCCTTGTATGCATTCAAGTCTCCGGACAGTCCGATTGTGTTCTGGGGATCGATGATTCCTTTCACTTCGCCAATCGTGATGCTTGCCAGGATTCCGTTTGGGGTTCCTGCATGGGAACTCGGCCTCTCAATCGCCCTTCTTGCGCTTACCTTCGTTGCATGTGCATGGATGTCAGCGAAGATTTATAAGATCGGTATCCTTATGTTCGGCAAGAAGACGACATTCAAAGATCTTTGGAAATGGCTCAGAATGAAATAATGTATATGAAGGTCAGACTTTTAATAATAGTACTGTTATTGTTCTCATTGAATGCTGTCGCTCAGAATTATTCATGGAAGGCAGATAAGATGGATGGATCAAGGACCGGCTGTATCGCTCCTTCAAGAGACAATGTGCCGGAAGCTCTCGGCACCTTCAAGGGAAAGACTTATGTCTCTCCTAACGGAAAGAGGCATGAAGCAGGTTCAGCTGCTGGAAAAGTTGCCCGTATCGTTATCGATGCTCAGGATAAGATGGCGAAGGTCAAGGATGTCATAGCATATTCTGCTGTTGAAATGATGAAAGGGTATCCTGAGAGTGCTTTGACCAACTGGTTTGTCGACTTTTATATGAAGGAAGTAGAGAAGCTGGCAGGAAAGAAGGTCCATATAGGAGTTGCCAACTTCGGCGGTATTCGCGTTGACATGCCTGAGGGACCGGTGATTCTGGATGATATGCTTTCTATGTTCCCTTTCAAGAACTCTGTCATATATCTGGAGCATAAGGGCAGCACGATCCGTCAGATGCTTGAAGCCATGGCCGCCAATTCATTCCAGGTACTTGGAGGAGTGAGGGTTGTGGCGGAAGACGGCAAACTGGTTTCCGTTGAGGTGGATGGAGAACCTTTGGATGACGAAAAGACCTATGGCTTGGCAACAAATTCTTTCCTGCTGCATGGGGGAGATGGACTTTTCCTTGCGGATAATGCATTGTTTCTCAAGGATTTCGGCGTAAATGTAATAGATGTCGTATTGAACTACATCAATGCTGAGACTGCAGCCGGAAGGCAGCTTTCCGGAAGCACAGATGGTCGTATAATTATAAGATAGAAACCGATGAAAAGACTATATATAACATTAGTCACTATTGCAGTTGCACTGTCTTCATATGCTCAGAACCTGACTGTCCTGCATCTGAACGATACTCACAGCCATATCGATCCTGAGCGTAGCGGAAAATATGCCGGACGAGGCGGTGTCGTGGAGCAGGCAGCATATATCGACAGTGTGAGATTAGCTGACGGGAAGGATAATGTCCTGCTTCTGCATGCCGGGGATTTCAGTCAAGGAACCTCATATTTCACTGAACTGAACGGAGACATCGAGATAGATGTTCTCAATGCCATGGAATTCGATGCAGTATGCCTTGGCAATCATGAGTTTGATAACGGGATAGATGAACTGGCACGTCGCCTCCGCAATCTCGATGTTCCGGTGGTATGTGCAAACTATGAGTTCACTGGATCCGTTTTGGAGGACCTCGTAAAGCCGTATGTAATTGTCGAGAAGGCTGGCAGAAAGATAGGTATCATTGGTCTTCTTACGGATGTTACCTCTGTGGTAGACAAAAATATTGCGGACAGATTGAAATATCGTCATCCTGCTGATGCGGCAAACGAATATGCCGGAATCCTGAAGATTGAAGAGAAATGCGATCTTGTGGTCTGTCTTACCCATCTGGGATATGAAGGAGAGATGTATAATGATCCGGAACTGGCAGCTGCAACACGTAATGTGGATGTTATCGTGGGAGGACACTCCCATACTTTGCTGAAGGATCTTAAGAATGTATATAATCTTGATGGTGAGCCAGTTGCAATTGTGACTGACTGGAAATGGGGGCTTGATGTGGGTAACCTTAAGGTGTCATTCAAGCCGCAGATGCTTTATAGAAAATATCTGGATCTGCTTCCGGAGAATGTGTTCTCACATGACGGAAGCTGGTTTCCGTATCCGGATTATGCAGACCGCAAAGGCTGGGACAATCTTCTTGGTGACCATGCTGAATTTCTTGTAAGAGCCGGTGAAAAGTACCTCGATTACAAATGGCTGAGCGTCCCGGCGTCTGCCTATCTGGCTTATGAGAGGACAGGAGAAAGAAAGGTCATGGAAGATCCGCTCTCAGCAAATAGGGTGGCTCTCAATTCCCTCATGCTTGCTGAACTCGCGGAAGGCAAGGGCAGGTTCATAGATCAGCTTATAAACGGATTGTGGCACCTTTCATATTCTCCTACATGGGTCCTGTCAGCCCACTTGCCACGGCAGAAGAGCAAGAGGAGCCTTCCGGATCCACGTGAACAGATTATAGATTTAGGCTCGGGAGCTCTTGGAGCTCAGGTCGCGATTGCCTGGCATTTCTTCCACAAGACATTCGATAAGATCGATCCGGTAATTTCTTTTGTCATTCAGGATGCAATGAAGAAGCAGATCCTGGATCCGTATCTTAATACAGATGAGTATCGTGCGCATTGGTGGCTTGGCTTCGATCTCAAGAAGGGGCAGGTTGTCAACAACTGGAATCCGTGGTGCAATTCCGACGTGATTCTTTGTTTCCTGCTTATGGAGAAGGATCCTGTGCGGCTTGACAGGGCGTTACGCCAATCTGCAAGGTCGGTTGACCGATTCCTGGAGTATGTCAAGTCAGACGGAGCCTGCGAGGAGGGTCCTGCTTACTGGGGACATGCTGCCGGAAAGCTTTATGATTATCTTCAGATAATGTATGATGCATCTGGAGGTCGTTTTGATTTCTTTGACGTGAAGCAGATCAGAGATATGGGTGAATATATTTCCAGATCATATGTGAAGAATGGATGGGTAGTCAATTTTGCAGATGCGTCTGCACGTCTCGGCTTCAGCCCGAGCGTCATATACAATTATGGAAAGGCAGTCGGCAGCCGTGAGATGATGGATTTTGCGGTCTATATTCATGGCAACTATGATAAGATGAAGTTCAATGTCGTACGTCCTCTTGTCTGGACAGATGCGTTCAGGTCACTTGAAAGCCTTAAATGCATGGCGGAGCTGGATGTCCTGGTTGATGGCATGAATGACAGGATTTCATCCGGTGAGTCTTTCGAGGATCTGATGTCATCTCTGAGAACAAGTGTGCCTGCAAATGTCTGGTATCCGGAGACAGAGTTCTGTTATATGAGAAATACATCCGGATGGTTTGTCGCCATGAAGGGCGGGCATAATAACGAGAGTCACAATCATAATGATATAGGAACTTTCATCCTTTATAATGACGGTGTCCCTATGTTTATAGATGCCGGAGTCGGTACATATACGAAAAGTACATTCAATAAAGACAGATATACGATATGGTCAATGAGAAGCGAGTGGCACAACCTTCCTGTCATCAATGGTATATTCCAGCATGACGGTGCCGTATTCAGGTCTTCTGATGTTTCTGTGGCGTTCAAGAAGAATGCAAACAGATTCTCATTGAATATTGCCGGCGCGTACGATGAGGAGGCAGAATGCAATTTCTGGAAAAGAGATTATCTGTTGAAGTCCGATGAACTTATCATTACGGATACCTACAGCCTGAAAACACGTGCAGCGTCGGATGTGGAGAATTTCCTGGTTCAGGGTAGTGTATATCTTCCGGGCGAAACCACTCCAGAGGGATATCTTGTAAGAAATGGTGAGACCGTGGTCATCAACAGTGACAAGAAGATGCTTCTTATCTATCCGTCGGTGCTGACTCCTTCTGTAAAGGTAATGGAACTCACTGATCCGCGTATGACCAATGTCTGGGGAAGTTCGCTCAGACGCATATCCTATACTTCTGCAGAAGATGCTCCTCTGTCAGGTAAATATGTATTCAAAATCAAGGAATTCTAGGGAATGGATTTATTAGAACTGCTTGTCATAGCTGTCGGTGTGTCTATGGATGCTTTTGCGGTATCCATATGTAAAGGTCTGTCCGTCAAGACTATAAGACCGGTAAACGCAGCTGTTACAGGCCTATGGTTCGGTGGATTTCAGGCTCTGATGCCCTTGATCGGTTACTTTCTAGGAGTCAGTTTTGCTGATATGGTTGCGGAAGTGGATCACTGGATAGCTTTCGTACTTCTCCTGATTATCGGAGGAAATATGATAAAGGAGTCTTTCGAAAACGATTCGTGCGATATCAGTACCGGTTTCTCGGCAAAATCGATGTTTCCTCTTGCGATAGCAACAAGTATTGATGCCTTGGCGATTGGAGTTTCATTGGCATTCCTTCGTGTGAATATCTGGTCTGCAATCCTTGTAATAGGCTTGACTACAGCACTTTTCGCAGCTTGTGGCGTGTATATCGGTAAATTTTTCGGTTACAGGTTCAGGTCGAAGGCAGAGTTTGCAGGAGGCATTGTTCTTTGCTGTATAGGACTTAAGATTCTGCTGGAGCATATTCTGCCGGTTTGATGTATCTTTAAAAAAGTCGAATTAATTTTCTTGTTTGGAAATATAATTGCTAAATTCGTGTCCGTTTTGAAAAACGGATTGTTATGCCCCAAACGATTTTAACAAATTACAGTTTCTGGAGTAAATTCCTAAGGCGTGTATCGTCAAGCGTTGTCTTGATAGTATGTACGGTTCTCGCACTTATCTGTGCAAACATCCCCGGCGTCAAGGACGTGTACTTTTCTTTCTGGCAGAATGAGGTGAGCCTCTCTATCGGAAATTTCAACCTCTTCAGTCATGGAGGCCATCCGATGAGTCTGATGGAAGTCATCAATGATTTCCTTATGGCTATCTTCTTCCTTTCTGTGGGTCTTGAAATCAAGCGAGAAATTCTTGTAGGAGAACTCTCCTCGATGAAAAAGGCAATGCTACCTATCATAGGTGCATGCGGCGGTATGCTTGTTCCTGTTATCATTTTCTGGCTTGTATGCCCGGGAGATGCCGATATGCAGAGAGGTCTTGCTATTCCAATGGCTACGGATATTGCTTTCTCATTAGGTGTCCTGTCTGTTTTCAAGACACGCGTACCTATAGGCCTGAAGGTCTTTCTGGCTGCATTGGCTGTAGCTGATGACCTTGGTGGTATCATTGTAATCGCATTGTTCTATTCTTCGAACATCAATATGCTTTTCCTCGGACTATGTGCAGCATGTATAGCTGTCATGGTAGTAGGAAACATCATTAAGATCAGGGCAAAAATGTTCTATGTTCTGGTCGGTATGGTACTTTGGTTCATGATGCTCAATTCCGGAATCCATGCTACAATTGCTGGTGTTATTGTGGCATTTTGCGTTCCTGCATCTCTGAAGAAGGGAACAGGAGTGTATCTGGAGCGTATCAGAACAAATATCAACAAATTTCCTGTAATAGACGTAGACGACCTCCACAAGACAGTAGTGCTTACAAATACTGAAGTCCATACTCTCAAGAGTATAGAGTCTGCTGCAGATAAGATGATCAGCCCTCTTCAGGATCTTGAGGATAAGATCAATGGAATGATCAACTTCTTCATCATCCCGCTTTTTGCTTTTGCAAATGCCGGTATCGACCTTTCTCAGATGTCTGTAGGCACTTTGTTCTCAGGAGTAGGTCTTGCTGTAATGCTCGGTCTTGTGATAGGCAAGTTCCTGGGAGTATTCTCTTTTTCATGGCTTGCCGTACGTCTCAAATTCGTTACCCTTCCTGAGGGCACAAGCTGGAAGGCTTTTGCGAGCGTGTGTGTCGTATGCGGTATTGGATTTACCGTTTCGATGTTCATTGCGGACCTTTCGTACGCAGGGCTTGGAGCAACCGGTGACGCACTTCTTGCACAGGCAAAATTAGGTGTACTCTGCGGTTCCGTCATCTCGGCTATCTTAGGTTGCATCCTTCTCAACAGGGCCCTTCCTAAATAAAGACGATACTATATAACGCCCGCTGGGCTCTTTATGAAAACAATCCCTCCCACTTCGTGGGTCCCTTCCTCTGCGGCCAGAGGGGTAGCACGGTTTTCAGGTAATGTTGCCAAAAACGGTTGGTGACGTTGAATAAAAAGAAAGGAAAGTAGGTAGAACCGCTGCACGTAGTTCGGACTACTTTCCTTTCTTTTTATTGTCCTCATTACGGAAGTAGAGATACCACTTAACATAGTTCTGGTAGTGCTTGTATGACATGCCTCGATGA
>JAFQGK010000024.1 GCA_017398335.1 Bacteroidales bacterium
CCAGCGATCATGTTTACTGCTACCTCGCCGGTGTATGCGCCCTTCTCCTTGTCTGCGCAGTTCTGTGATGAAAGACCTACTGCAGTACCCTTTACAACCTCAGCTACAGGATAAAGGTGAGTGAAAGGAGGTGCGATGATAAGCTTTACGTCAGCCGGAACCTCAGCTGAAGCTGCTACTACTGCCTTTGCGAGCTCAACGCCCTCTGCAACTGTTGTATTCATCTTCCAGTTGCCTGCTACAATGTGTTTTCTCATATCTTTAAAGTATTTTAATATTGATTTTCGTGCAATCTGTTTAAAGTGGGTGCAAATTTAGCAGAATTTTCATAAATTAGCGCGTTTTTTAATCAGAAAAGCAATCATTTCAATTATACGTTTTATGAAAAGAATCCTATTCGCATTGGCTGCCGGCATTGTCATGCTTGCCGGCTGTACTAAGGCACTTGAAGAAAGAATGACAGTCCTTGAGGAAAAGGTGGCATCTCTCGAAGAGATAGTAGCTGCCCTTGACCGTGAGGCAGACGGTATCAATACTATCGTGTCCAACCTGCAGAAGAAAGTGTATGTAACTGAAGTTCAGCCGGTAAAGAATGCAACCGGTATGATTGAAGGGTATAAGATAATATTCACCCAAGGTGATCCTGTAATCATATATAATGGAGAGACAGGACCTCAGGGAAATAAGGGTGACAATGGACTTACTCCCGGTATCGATATGTACGAAGGCGTATGGTACTGGAGATATATAGGCGGCGACTGGATTCTCGATTCAAACGGACAGAAGATACCGGCTGTCAGAAAGCTCGACTTTGAAGTAGGTGAGGACGGACATCTTTATGTAACCGTTGAAGGCGGCAGCAAGATAGATCTCGGCAATGTCAAGGGTGAGGCTGGCGAACCTGGACAGAGTGGTTCCAACGGCCTTCCTGGAGAAAAAGGTGAGCAGGGAGATTCATGGTTTGACGGCGTGACTGTCGACGAGGAGACCGGTACGGTTGTAATCAGTGTCAAGGATTCTGAGCATGACATCGTCCTGCCTCTGTATCAGTTCAACTTCAATGTTACTGTCCCTGAGAATATTCCGGCTACAGCAGGAGCTGAAGTCGTTCTCACATATAGCGTAGGAGAGCCTGCAGCGGCTGCTACAATCGTACGTGCTTATCCATCCAAAGGTCTTGAGGCAGAAGTGGACCGTGAGAACAGGACCGTGACAGTCACTCTTGGAACTGTGTCCGGATATGTCGATCTTTATGCAATCAACAATGCGACAGGTGACATCAAGGCTCAGACAGTGGAGTTTGAGGCCGGTGAGATTGTGACGGTGAATGTGACTGAAACCGAACTGGTCCTCTCGCCTGACGGAAAGGGAAGTGTTCAGATTCCTGTAAGTACAGCATACCAGTATGACGTCGTAGTCCCTTCATGGGCAACCGCCACAGTCGCTCCTGCAACAAAGGCAGTGCGTGACGAGGTCATCACCGTTGCAGCAACCGGTGAGAATACCACTGCAAACGACTATAAGGATTATGTGATTCTCAAGGATAAGGAAACTTCTGCGGAGCTCTTCAAGATTGCTCTTGTACAGAAGAACTATCTTCCGGAACTTATTGCGGATGAAGAGGGCAATGCGATAGAGTGGGCAGAGTCATTCGACATATACAGATATGAGTCGGATATGACAGATGGTAAAACTCCTAATGTGTCACAGAAAGGAGTTTTCACTATTTCTCTCAGCGATGACTTCTCTAAGGGTGTATACAAAATCAGTAATATGTTCTATGCTGATGTATATTTTGCGGAAACCGGTCAGCCTGTTTATAACAAGGGCGGTGAGTATTATGCTGATATTGAGGGTAATGTGCTGACAGTCAAGAGAAAAGAGTCACTCCAGAGCTATGGGTTTACGGAAGACTTCGATCTCGTGTATGATCCGGAGAAGGAAAGCATCTCAATGACCGGCTATGTTGCTGCAATGGTTTATTATGGATCTATAGCTAACCGCACATGCTATATTACCAACTATGCCGCAACTGTCAAGGTGGAAGCCCCTGTTACAGATTCCCCGCTTGCAGGTGAATGGACTCAGACTGTAGCTTTCGGGACAAACTCTTCGGTTAAGGATGGAGCCGCTGCAACAGCAACAGTTACAGTGTCTGGCGATCAGGTTACAATCGTGAACTTTGTTCTCGAAGGTGTGACGGCTACAGGAACCCTCACCGGCAATACAATTTCAATTGCAGCAGCTGATTCAGGGCTTCCGACCAATTATGGTCCGGTAGATGCCGACATTGTCATAACGGTTTCAGATGATAACAAGACAATGACAGCTGAAAACATCACAACCGGCTATGGTTATGGTCTCGCTGTCACTTCATGGACTGCAGTCATCAATGAGGCAGCTGCAAGCCCTCTTGATAAATTCGCTGGAACATATTCTGAGTCTTATACAATGTATGGCTCACCTGCAACATCCAACCTCCTTACCATTTCTGTGGAAAACGGTAAACTGAAGCTGGACAAGATGTTCAATGCATATGGGGATACCGGTACTTATGAGGCAGAACTGTCAGAAGATGGTGCAACCTTGACTATTGTCAATGAAGTAAGCCCGATCAGCATGGGCTCTATTCTCAATAATGTGCTTACAGTCAGCGAGGAAGGTGGAAAGATGGTCCTGAGTGCGTCAGGACTCTTGCTTGATCCTTATTCAGGAACAGAAACCATCACAAATTATAAGGCTGTTCAGAACTGATGACAAGTCTTGATGAGATGATATGAAAAACGGCTCTGCAATCTCGCGGAGCCGTTTTTTTTATATGATTTAGGAAATATGTAAAATAAAAAACGGCAGCCCCATGACTGCCGTTAAGTTTCAGGCTAAATTATTTAGCAGCCTCGTTAGAAGCCTTTCTAAAATCCTTCATAGCCTTCATAAGGTTCAAAGCTGCCTTACGAGCGCGAGCGCCAGCTGCCTTATTGCCTTTCTCTACCTGAGCGTCAGCGTTCTTTACGAATACTTCATACTCAGCCTTGATCTGATCTACAAGCTCTTTCATTGTGTTAGAATTTAATTGTTCGTTAAACATTAAGCATCAAAAACTTCCGCCAAGTTATAGATTATCAGTTAAAAAACCAAATTTTGATTGAAAAATTAATTTGATGAACACTGATTTCTGACGAAAGGATTATCCTATTGTCGTTTTTTATTGCTTTTGCGGTTTAGTGTTGACGATGTTCATTGCTCTGTCAGGACCTATAGTGGCCCAGGCTTTGACTCCATCTATAACTCTTTTGCTTATTTCTGCCATTTCCTCCATCTCCTCCTTGCTCAGTTCGCCAAGCACATAGTTGACCTGCTGGCCCCTTCCGAATTCGTTGCCGATTCCGACACGTATGCGTGCATAATCCTGAGTGCCGATCATCTCATTGATATTCGTAAGACCATTATGTCCGCCGGCACTTCCGTTCTTTCTGAGGCGGAGTGTGCCGAAAGGAATATTCAGGTCGTCAGAAATGACGAGAAGGTTCTCCACAGGAATCTTCAGTTCGTTCATCCAGTAGCGTACAGCCTTGCCGCTGAGGTTCATGTATGTTGAAGGCTTCAGAAGGTGGAACTTCCTGCCTTTGAATGAAACAACCGCCGTATATCCATACCTGCCAGACTCAAAAACAATATTGGATGCCTGAGCCCAGGCATCCAATACCATAAATCCCATGTTGTGTCTGGTGTTGGCATATTCGACGCCGATGTTTCCTAAACCGACGATCAGATAGTTCATGCCAGATCAGATTACTTGCCCTGCTCCATCTTAGCCTGCTGAGTAGCACGTGTAGGACGTACTGAGCAGATGATGGTTGCCTTTGGAGATACGATGGTCACACCGTCGAAGTTGAGGTCGCCTGCAACAATCTGCTTGCCGATCATAAGGTGAGTAGAATCTACCTCAAGAACATCAGGAAGCTTGTCCATCATAGCGCTTACGCGAAGCTTGCGGCTTGAAACGAGGAGCTTACCTCCCATCTTTACACCCTCAGAGTGACCTGTAACCTTGACAGGAACCTCGATGGTAACTGGCTTCTCTTCGCATACTGCGAGGAAATCTACGTGAAGAGCCTCGTCAGAAACAGGATGATACTGTACTTCGTGAAGCACTGCGAAGAACTTCTTGCCGTCGTTGAGCTCGAGGTCAACGATGTATGAGTTAGGAGTGTGAGTGATAGTCTTGAGATCCTGTGCGTCGATAGTGAAGAGTACGTTCTCCATTCCGAGTCCATAGATGTTGCATGGAACGTGTCCAGCTCTACGTACAGCCTTTACTGCTGCCTTGTTGCCAGCCTCACGGGTCTGGCCTTTGAGTTCAATGTGTTTCATTGTCTTGAAAAATTAAAATGTGTTACTCAGTTTTTCCGAAGAAAAACCCCATTGCACCAAAAAGCCCATGCTTTTTAGCTCCCCATATTTAAAGGGGCGGCAAAGATAGGTAAAAGTTTAGAGAGATGCAAGACAATCAGTTACATTCTTTTCGATGCGTGCAAGAATGTCGGTTCCTTCCGCCTTTTCGAATGCTTCTCCTGTAATGTTCTCGTAAAGCTCTACATATCTTTCTGTGATTCCGTTCACTATTTCATCTGTCATTTCTGGCACCTGCTGACCTTCCTGACCCTGGAAACCGTTTGCCATAAGCCATTCGCGGACAAACTCCTTCGAGAGCTGCTTCTGCTTCTCTCCAGCAGCAAGGCGCTCCTCGTAACCCTCGGCATAGAAATATCTTGAAGAGTCAGGGGTGTGGATCTCATCCATGAGATAGATCTTTCCATCCTTCTTTCCGAATTCATACTTTGTATCCACGAGGATGAGTCCCATCTTTGCTGCGATTTCGGTACCTCTCTGGAATATGGCGCGGGTATATGCCTCAAGCTGCTCGTAATCCTCCTTGCTCACGATGCCCTGAGCGATGATTTCTTCTTTTGAAATATCCTCATCGTGACCTTCGGCAGCCTTTGTGGTAGGTGTGATGATAGGCTGAGGGAATTTCTGATTCTCAACCATCCCTTCTGGCATCTCGACGCCGCAGATTGTGCGCTTTCCTGCCTTGTACTCTCTCCATGCATGACCTGAAAGATAACCTCTGATAACCATCTCGACCTTGAAAGGCTCACATTTGTGACCGACTGTCACCATCGGATCTGGAGTTGCTACCTTCCAGTTCGGGAGGATGTCTGCTGTCGCGTCAAGGAATTTTGCCGCAATCTGGTTGAGCACCTGCCCTTTGAAAGGAATTCCTTTAGGGAGAACTACGTCAAATGCTGAAATTCGGTCTGAAACCACCATTACAAGGTACTCATCGTTGATGCTGTACACGTCACGGACCTTTCCTACATAATGACCGGTCTGTCCGGGAAAGTTGAAGTCGGTTTTTACAATTGCTTCCATTATATTGATTTTTTATCGTTTGTTCGTTTGCCGTCAGCTCTTTGTCAGGAACTTTGCGTCTGCAGTTTTCGGACGCGAAGGTAGTAATTTTTTTAATTCGTCGTATGCCTGATCATATTCGGTCAGTTTAAGACGATATTTCCTGCTTCCGAAATTCTGAAAGATTCCTCTGCTTGCTTTGCCATCTTCATCCGCAGCACCGTCAACTTCCAGCGCCCTCACTCCCGGCTTTTCATCAGCCCCTTTCGAGGTCGTCATTCCCGGCTTGACCGGGAATCTCCTCCACTCGTCATCCACCATAAATGTCACAGGACCCTTCTTCCCCTCAAGAGTGAAGCCGAGCTGTCCGTATACGCTTCCTTCCGACCATTCCAGATCAGCATAACTCATAATGTCGTCGGGTCGGACGTCCTGGATGAAGGTCTCCAGCAGTTTGCCCATTCCTCCTGTGACTCGGATTTCGGGTAACGAAGCGTATCTCGTCCATTCGTAGGACCGGATGATCTTGTCGCCTTTGACCCATTTCCTTGCATTCGAGAATGTCGCTACGGCAACAAGGGTTCCTGGGGAATACAGTCCTGCTTCAGCGGTTGCGGCCAGGTGACCGGTGTGCCTCTTGACGAACAGCCCGTACCTGTATCTGCAAGCGGCATCACCATAGCTGTGATTCGCCTTCAGGAAGGCCGCGACCGTACTTTTATCAATCCTTTTCACCTCACAGTTGCGGGCATAGATAGGGAAGAAGATTTCAAGGTGTGAGAGCAGACGCTTCTTCATCATGTCATTCTGCACGATCCATCTGTCTTCTGTGATTATTAGGGGGAAGGAACCATCGCGTACGGTCAGGACGCTGATTGTCTTCTGCATCTCCAGTTGCTGAGTTTCAGCCTCGGAAATATCCCTCGCCTTGATTTCGACCGGCAGTACTGCGCGTGTCTGGCCGCTCTCAAGACATGTAGAAATGACTTCGAATGCTCCGACGTTTTCCACGCTGCATCCGATTCCTTTCCCTTCCAGAAATACGCATATGTCCTTACATAGCCTCATCGCTGCAAATATACCATTAAAATCATCTCTAAACACATTTTTTTGAAGTATCGCATTTGATGGCATACTTCGGGAATATTCTTAAATTTGCATAAACAAGCAGATTCATAAATGGAAGAAAAGGAAAATGTCCTGCCGGGAATGGCTCAGGATGGTATACATGCGGGTTTCCCGTCTCCCGCGACGGATTATATGACTCAGGCGATAGATTTGAACAAGGAGCTGGTGAAGCATCCTGCGGCGACTTTTTATGGAAGGGTGGTTGGTGATTCTATGATTGATGCCGGAGTGGAAGAAGGAGATATCCTTGTGATAGACAGGTCGCTTGAACCTCAGAACGGAAACATGGCGGTGTGTTTCATCGACGGGGAATTCACTCTCAAGCATATTCATATTGACGGCTCTTCACTGACGTTGGTGCCGGCAAATCCGAAATATCCGGAGATTAAGGTCGAGGAGGGGATGGATTTCAAGATGTGGGGAGTGGTCACTTATGTAATAAAGAAGGTCAGATAATGTACGCATTGGTGGACTGCAATAATTTCTTCGTTTCGTGCGAAAGGGTCTTTCAGCCTCAGCTGGAAGGTCGCGCAGTCGTTGTGCTGTCCAACAATGATGGATGCGTCGTTGCCAGAAGCAATGAAAGCAAGGCGATGGGAATAAAGATGGGCACGCCTTTCTTCAAGGTAAAGCATTTCGTAGATAATGGAGCCCTTGAGGTAAGGTCGTCGAACTATGCCCTATACGGAGATCTTTCCCATAGGGTGATGTCCATACTGGCAGAAGCGGTCCCTCAGATCGAGATATATTCTATTGATGAGGCTTATCTTCATCTGGATGGCATACCTATGGACAAGGTTCCGGAGCTATGCCGCGGCCTTGTCGAGAAGGTCAGAATGTGGGTGGGAATACCGGTGAGCATCGGTGTGGCGCCGACTAAGACTCTGGCGAAGATTGCCAGCCATTTTGCCAAGACGTATAAAGGATATAAGGGAGTCTGCCTTATCGATACGGAGACTAAGATGTATAAGGCTCTGGAACTTACTCCTATAGAGGATGTGTGGGGAGTGGGCAGGAAACTGGCTCCGAAGATGAAGGAGAAAGGTATAACATCTGCTCTGGATTTCGTGAACCGGCCTCGTGAATGGGTCCGGGCAAACTTCAACCTTCCCGGAATCCGTACGTGGGAGGAACTGCAGGGCAGGGCGTGCATAGAAGATGAAAGGGAGGAGAGGCGCAAGTCTATCTGTACCTCAAGATCTTTTGCCGATATGATTTCCGATGAAGAGGAACTGTCTCTGAGAGTATCGGATTTTGCGGCGAAGTGTGCCTGCAAGCTTCGGGAAGAGGGCTCGGCTGCATATGATGTGACGACCTTTCTGTATACGAACAGGTTCCGTGAGGATCTGAAGCAGTATTTCCCTTCGGCGACCATAAGGCTCCAGGTGCCGGCCAACAGTACTCAGGAAATAGTCGGAACGGCATTGAAAGCATTCAGAATGATGTATCGTCCGGAGTATATGTACAAGAAAGCAGGTGTCATAGTCTCGAATATTGTGCCTTCTGATGCGGTCCAGGCGTCTCTTTTTGATGATAATGAGGAACTTCGAAGCAAGCAGGAACGTCTTTCCAGAGTGATGGATGCAGTGAATTCTGCCGGGAATTCTCTGTTGCGGCTTGCTGCACAGCGCCCGGGACACTATTCGGACGGTATACGCAGCGAGCATCGCTCACGTCTGTATTCGACATCTATGGATGATATCATAGAGGTGCATTGATTTTTATCCTACTTGATCAGTATATTGTCAAAAATGCCTATATTTGCCCAGTTATATTTGACATTGCATATATAGTTGAAACTTAAAATATTGCTGAAATATGGTAAAGGTAAATCTGGGAGGCTGCAACTCCTTTGTAAAAGATGCAGAATACAAGGCATATGTCGAGAAGGCTCTCGCTGCCTATGATGTGCTTGAGAATGAAACAGGTGCCGGTAACGACTTCCTCGGATGGAAGAATCTTCCGTCACAGACTCTTGCAGGTTCTCTTGTTGACGAGTGCGAGGCCGTAAGGGATGCTTGGGCTGCAAAGAATGTTGACCTTGTTATCGTAATCGGTATCGGAGGTTCATATCTTGGTTCGAAGTGCGCGATCGAGGCTCTTTCTCATCAGTTCGCAAGACAGCTCAAGACAAAGGCGGCTGCTCCGGAGATCGTGTTCGCAGGTCAGAACCTTTCAGAGGAGTATATGTGCGAGCTCATGGACCTCGTTCAGGAGAGGAATGCAGCTTGCGTGGTTATCTCTAAGTCAGGTACTACAACCGAGCCGGCAGTGGCTTTCCGTCTTGTGAAGAAATATCTCGAGGATACTTATGGTAAGGCTGAGGCTGCTGAGCGCATCGTAGCGGTTACAGACAAGGCGCGTGGTGCCCTCAAGTCTCTCTCTACTCAGGAAGGCTACAGGACCTTCGTGATCGAGGACAATGTCGGAGGCCGTTTTTCAGTGCTTACTCCGGTAGGACTTCTTCCTATTGTTCTCGCAGGATATGATGTAAGGGAAATGCTCAAGGGAGCTCTCGAGATGGAAGAGGCATGCGCAAAGAGATGCGAGTGCAATCCTGCAGTACAGTATGCAGCTATGCGTAACCTTCTTTATGATAACGGCAAGAAGATCGAGATCCTCGTAGCATACAACCCTAAGCTTGCCTTCCTCGGCGAATGGTGGAAGCAGCTTTACGGTGAGTCGGAGGGCAAGGATGGAAAGGGTATCTTCCCGGCATCCGTTAATTTCACTACAGACCTTCACTCTATGGGTCAGTACATCCAGGACGGTGAGCGTCACCTTATGGAGACAGTGGTAAGCGTTGAGAAGAGCAACCGCTCTATGCTTATCGAGAACGATCCTCAGAATCTTGATGGTCTGAACTTCCTTACAGGAAAGCATGTTGAGGAGTGTAACCTCATGGCAGAGCTTGGGACCAAGCTTGCTCACATCGACGGTGGCGTTCCTCAGATCGCAGTATCAATCGAGCGCATCAATGAGTACAATATCGGCGGTCTCTTCTATTTCTTCGAGAAGGCTTGCGGAATCAGCGGATATATGCTGGATGTGAATCCGTTCAACCAGCCTGGCGTAGAGGCATACAAGAAGAATATGTTCGCCCTTCTCGGCAAGCCGGGATACGAGGAGCAGGCAGCAGCTCTTCAGGCTCGTCTCTAATTTGTGACAGATATAGCAAAAGGCTGACTATTAATGCTTTAATAGTCAGCCTTTGCTGTTTCCCGGACTAACGGATTTCGATTTCACGTTTCTCTTCCTCGGTCTTTGGCTTGACCATCTTAGGAATGCATACGTGAAGTATTCCGTTCTCTACTTTGGCCTTGATCTCGTCTCGTTCGGCATTCTCAGGAAGAAGCAGAGTCTGACGGAATTTGGCGCAGGTGAACTCACGACGGATGTAGCGTTTGTTCTTGTTCTCGCAACATTCACCTTTGTCGCATTCCTTCTTCTCTTCTGTCTCTTTCTTCTCCATCTCGATTACAAGATTTCCGTCTTTGTTGACGTGAACCTTGAAGTCTTCTTTTGACATTCCGGGTGCTGCAAGTTCAATGCAGTATTTGTTGTCGTCCTCGATGACATTGATAGCCGGTGACTTGAATCCACGTCCTTCGATGCTGACATTGTCGAAAAGATCGTTGAAAAAGTCCGGCATGAAGTTCTGTCCGAAAAATTTTCTTGCTGGTAACATATTCTATACTCTTTTAAAATTTATTAATGCGTGTCCGGAATATTTGATTCCCGATCAGGTCGGGAATGACGTTGTCTCTTCTTCGGGAAGGGCATTGTCTCCTTGTCGTGAATGACGTTCTCCCCTTGTCGGGGTATGTCATTACCGGCTCCGACCGGTAATCTCCTTCCGGATCACGAATCACGTAAATATCAATATCCAGACCACTGATAGTGTCTTGAAAATAATTATATTTGCAGATCCTATAAATGATAAAAACAAATCGATATACAATGGAAAAGAAATTATATCCTTTGAAGTTCATTCCGATACCTTCAAGAAGACCGTGGGGAGGAACTGCCCTTGTAAAGGATCTTGCAAAGAACTTTGTAGAGTGTGACGATGAGGGAAACGAGACAGTCCTCGGTGAAGACGTTCTGGTAGGAGAGAGCTGGGAACTTGCCGATATGGGCTTTGAAGATTCTGTGGTTGAGAACGGCTGGCTTGCCGGTAACACTATCGGTGAACTTATGGAGACATATATTGAAAGGATTGTAGGAGAGAATGTCTACAATTATTATGGAAGGCAGTTTCCTCTTCTTGTCAAGTTCCTTGATATAAACGACAAGCTTTCAGTACAGGTACATCCTGATGACGAGATCGCTGCTGAAAGATATGATTCTCTTGGCAAGACTGAATTCTGGTATGTCATGGATGCGAAGCCAGGTGCAAAGATATATGTCGGATTCAATAAAGAAGTAAGTGCGCAGGAGTTCTATGACAGGTGCCAGAACGGTACTGTAGATGAAATCATGAATGTGATTTATCCTAAGGCGGGAGATGCAATTTTCCTTGCCCCTGGCACTGTACATGCGGCAGATGGAGGTATTCTGATTGCAGAGATTCAGGAGTCTTCAGACATGACCTTCCGCCTTTATGACTGGGGCAGGGAGTTCAATCCGGCCACTGCACGTAAACTGCATCTGGAAGAGGCTATCGATCTTATTGACTATAGGGCATTTGATCAGGGACTTTACAGAAAGGGACCGCTTTGGGGAGAAGAGGCATCATCTGAGCCATGCAGAAAGACAGATTGTGACTGTGATGGTGAGTGCGGATGCCATGAGCATGAACACCATCATCACGAGGAAGGCAAGGTCGTAGAAACCCTCGTGGAGTGCCCTCAGTTCAATGTGACCAAGCTGAAATTGGCTGATCCTCTCCATATCTATACTGAAAAATTCGAGAGTTTCATAATATATATATGTATAGAAGGCTCAGCTTCGATACAGGTACCTTCAACGAAGGAAAACGGTGAGGCCTATATGGAGAATTATGAATTTGCAAAGGGTGAGACCATTCTTGTTCCTGCGGATATGCCTGATTTCTACCTCGTTCCGCGCGACAGGTCTACAGTCCTTCTCGAGGCGGTCACCCGTCCTGTGGAGGAGGTTGACGAATATATAGATCCCGATACGGAAGCTTTCCTGGAGGATGAGGATTATGAAGGTCTTGAGGACGAATGATCATTATGGACGAAGTAAGAATAGATAAGTATCTGTGGTCTATCCGCGTCTTCAAGACAAGGAGTGAGGCCACAGACGCGTGTAAAGGAGGTAAGATACGCGTCAACGGCGCCGATACCAAGCCGTCAAAGATGGTCAGGAGGGGGGATGTCATAGTTGCCCGCAAGGGCCCCGTGACATATACATACAAAGTTCTTGAGCTGATAGACAAACGTCAGGGGGCGAAACTGGTCCCCCAATATGCGGAGAACCTTACTCCTGCGGAGGAGATAGCAAAGCTCCGTGCGCCTGTAGAGACCTTTTTCCTCAAGCGTGACAGGGGAGCCGGAAGACCGACCAAGAAGGACAGACGTCAGATGGATTCATTATGGGACGAACTCAGTTTCGATGTCCCGGACGATATAGCGGAGCAGTTCGCTTCCGATTTCGGATTCGATGCGGGCGAAGAATAATAGGCGTGTACTACACAGAGAAAAGATCTGTGTTTATGGATTTTTCTTGTAAAGAATACTTTTTTTTTATAATTTCACGCCTTTCTTTTCGCAAAAAAACGGTCAATAAGATAAATGACAAGCACATATGAAAAGGTTATTTTGTTTTATAACAACCTTTTATGTATTGACAGCTCTGTTGTCGGCTCAGGATGCCTCTCCTCGTAAAGTGGGGGGGGGTAGTATTATATTCTGAAAATAGAGAGCCGGTAATTGGTGCTTATGTATATATAGAAGGTACGAATTTGGGTACAGTCACTGATCTGGACGGTAAGTTCGAATTGACAGAAGTACCTTCTACGGCAAAATTTCTCATTGCATCTTATTTGGGAGTCAAGGATGCAAAGGTCCCAGTTGCAACTGAAGTGACGGTCCTTATGGAACCTGATTCGGAAGTATTGGAGGAAGTCGTTGTGACAGGTATGCAGAAGATGGACAGGCGTCTGTTTACCGGTTCTTCTGCAAAGATTGATGCCAAGGATGCCAAACTGGACGGTATGAGTGACATAAGCCGTTCTTTGGAAGGAAAGGTCGCCGGAGTTTCAGTTCAGAATGTCTCTGGTACATTCGGTACCGCACCAAAGATCCGCGTCCGTGGAGCGACTTCAATATATGGTTCGTCAAAGCCTTTATGGGTGGTTGACGGAGTCATAATGGAGGATGTCGTGGATGTTAGCGCAGATCAGCTTTCATCGGGAGATGCCGCTACCCTTATCAGTTCTGCGATCGCCGGTCTCAATTCGGATGATATCGAGAGCTTTGATATTCTCAAGGATGGTTCTGCTACTTCGATATATGGTGCACGTGCGATGGCTGGTGTCATTGTCGTGACTACGAAGAAGGGTCGCGCCGGTCAGAGCAAGGTCGGATATACCGGTGAGTTCACAATGCGTCTGAAGCCGAGCTATTCGACTTTCAATATCATGAATTCACAGGATCAGATGTCCATTTATCAGGAACTTCAGCAGAAGGGATATCTGAATTATGCGGAGACATCTAATGCAGCCGACTGCGGTATATACGGAAAGATGTATCAGCTGCTCAGCCAGTACGACAGTACAAGCGGACAGTTCGGCCTTGAGAATACTCCAGAGGCCCGTGCTGCATATCTCAGGGCGGCCGAATACAGAAATACCGACTGGTTCGACATCCTGTTCAAGAATTCGATTCAGCATAATCATTCCGTAAGCATGTCAGGCGGTACGGACAAGGGTACATATTATGCATCCCTCAGTGCCATGTTCGATCCTGGCTGGACTGACCAGAGCTCTGTCAACAGGTATACCGTAAATGTAAATGGTTCTTACAAGATATCACCGCAGCTTCAGCTCAACCTTATCGGAAACGCTTCATACAGAAAGCAGAAGGCTCCCGGAACATTGTCAAGCAATATCGATGCGGTGACAGGCGAGGTGACCCGTGATTTTGACATCAATCCATATTCCTATGCATTGAATACTTCCAGAGTGCTGGATCCGGAGGAATTCTATACAAGGAATTATGCTCCGTTCAATATCAGACACGAGCTTCAGAACAACTACCTTAATCTGAATGTGACCGATTTCCGTGTTCAGGGCGAGTTGAAGTACAAGCCTTTCAAGGGCATGGAACTCAGTGCACTCGGAGCCGTTAAATATGCGTCTACATCTCAGGAACACTTCATTCTGGATGAATCGAACCAGGCTCAGGCATATAGAGCGATGGGAACTTCTACAATCATGAGCTCCAATCCTTTCCTATATGTGGATCCTGACAATCCGTATGCGCTCCCTATCTCAGTGCTTCCTGAGGGCGGTATTTACAACAGAACCGATAACTCAATGATAGGTTATGACTTCAGAGCAACAGCAAATTATAACACTGAGATAGCCGGTTCACATATCCTTAACATATACGGAGGTACGGAAATAAACAATATCGACCGTCACAGTTCGTGGTTCCGCGGATGGGGTATGCAGTACAACCTTGGTCAGATTGCGAACTATGCATATCAGGTGTTCAAGAAAGGATCAGAGGAAAATACCGATTATTATACTCTTACGGACAGAAACGAGAGAAACGTGGCCTTCTTTGCGAACGGTACATATTCATATAAAGGAAGATATACCCTTAACGGTACGATACGTTATGAAGGTACGAACAAGCTCGGACGCTCACGTTCGGCACGCTGGCTCCCTACATGGAATGTGTCTGCGGGCTGGAACCTTCACGAAGAAAAATTCATGTCCGGCCTGTATCCTGCGGTTTCACATCTTAACCTGAAGGCATCTTACTCCCTTACAGCAGACAGGGGACCTTCGACAGTGACCAATTCAATGGCCGTGATATCAAGCAATACTCCTTGGCGTCCTTTTGCAAGTGTAAGGGAGTCAGGACTTTATATTGCTGATCTTGCTAACCAGGACCTTACATATGAGAAAAAGCATGAGCTAAATGTCGGCTTTGAAGCGGGTTTCATAGACAACCGTATCAATCTCGTGTTCGACTGGTACAAGAGAAACAATTACGATCTTATCGGAGTCATCAGCACTCAGGGAGTCGGAGGTGAGATGCAGAAGTTCGGAAACATTGCGTCCATGAAGTCTGACGGTTTTGAAATCAGCCTTTCCACTGTTAATGTCAAGACCCGTGACTTCCGTTGGGAAACCAACCTGATTTACTCGCATGCACGTAATGAGGTGACAGATCTCCAGACAGTCGAGAGGGTTATTGATCTGGTCTCAGGAAACGGTTTCGCCCAGGAAGGTTATCCGGTCAGAAGTATATTCTCGATTCCTTTCATGGGACTTAATGAGGAAGGACTTCCTACATTCCGTGATCAGGAAGGCAATATATCTGTAAACGGTATAAATTTCCAGGAGAGTACACCGGAAAAGCTGAAGTTCCTTGAATATTCAGGAAGTGCCGATCCTACTGATGTCGGTTCGTTGGGAAATATCTTTAAATGGAAGAACTTCAGACTCAATGTATTCATTACATATTCGTTCGGAAATGTGATCAGACTGGATCCGGTATTCAGCAATGCATATAACGACCTTACATCTATGCCTAAGGAGTTTGCTGACCGCTGGATGGTGCCAGGGGATGAGGCAAAGACGGACATTCCTGTAATCGCCAGCACATGGCAGAACAAGAGAAACGGTCAGTTGAGCTACGCCTACAATGCTTACAACTACTCGGACGCACGAATCGCAGATGGAGGATTTGTAAGAATGAAGGAACTATCCCTCTCTTACGACTTCTCCAAGAAGGTGGTTGAGGCTCTCAAGATCGGAAGCCTTTCATTGAAACTTCAGGCTACCAATCTCTTCCTGATCTATGCTGACAAGAAACTCAACGGACAGGATCCGGAATTCTTCAATACCGGTGGAGTTGCAGTCCCTGTACCAAAACAGTTTACATTCACCCTTAGACTCGGACTATAAAATTGAAATCAAGTATGAGAAAACATATCATGGCAGGTATGATAGCCCTGATGGCTATCGTATCTTGTGAAAAATTTCTGGATCATCTGCCAGACAACAGGGCGGAGGTGGATACGGAGATGGAGATTCAGAAAATCCTCGTTTCCGCTTATCCCAGCACTGCGTATATCCTCCTCAGTGAATTCATGTCCGACAATGTGGACGATTATGGTTCGACTAACCCTTATTATGACAGATTCGTATATCAGGTGTTCAACTGGCAGGATGTGACCGAATCCGACAATGAGAGCCCCGAGCGCTTGTGGACTGCTCATTATTCAGCGATTGCCCATGCAAATCAGGCTCTTCGCGCAATCGAGCAGATTGGTGGTGCGACTACAGATAATCTGAAGATGGCCAAAGGTGAGGCATTGCTGTGCAGAGCCTATAATCATTTCATGCTGGTCAATATATTCTGTATGCACTACAACAGTGCGACGAGCCAGACGGATCTGGGTATTCCTTATGTGGAAGAACCGGAGGAAAATCTCGTGGTGAAATATCCTAGAGGAACTGTTGCAGAAGTATATGAGAAGATAGAGCGTGACCTTGAAGAGGGACTTCCGCTTGTCGGTGACACATATTACACTGTGCCGAAGTATCATTTCAATGAAAAGGCTGCGTATGCGTTTGCAACCCGTTTCTATCTATATTACGAGAAGTGGGAAGAGGCTGTGAAATGTGCAGACAAGTGTCTTGGATCTGCGCCGGAGGGAATGCTGAGGGACTGGGCGCATCAGGCTACCATGACTCAGGAGATCGGTGCTATAACAGAACATTACATAGATGCCACTCTCAACAGCAATCTTCTGCTGATGACGGCATATTCAAAGGTGGGACTGGCCTTCAACAACTACTATATGTATTCAAGATATTCTCATGGAGCCTATCTTGCTTCGCATGAGACTTGTCTGGCAGAGAATGTATTCGGAGGTACTCCATCGAACGATTATTATATGACTCCGAAGGTCTATGCCGGAACCAATATAGACAGGGTGATCTTCTGGAAACTTCCATATCTGTTCGAATATACGGACCCTGTAGCCGGTATAGGATATTACAGGACAGTGTATCCTGCACTTACATCCGACGAGTGTCTGCTCAACAGAGCTGAGGCCCTCATAATGCTGGAAAGGAATGATGAAGCGATCAGGGATCTTAATATGTGGATGCATAATATCTACAAGACTGATTCAGACCTTACTGCGCTTAAGATAAGACGTTTCTATAACAGCATCAACTATTCTACATGGGATAAGTCAACGGTGAAGAAACATCTGAATCCAGCCTTTGCGATTGATAAGGAAAGCAGCTATCAGGAAGCACTTATTCAGTGTGTGTTAGGCTTCAGACGCATCGAAACCCTGCTTCAGGGATTGAGATGGTTTGACGTCAAACGCTATGGAATCGAAATCGAGAGGCGTGTCATGAATGCTGACGGAGAGCCTGATCATACTACAGGAAAACTCCTCAAGGATGATCCGAGACGTGCAGTCCAGATTCCTCGCAAAGCTATCGATGCAGGAATGGAGGCGAACCCAAGATAAAAACCAGAGAGTATGAAAAGAGTCAGAATTATAATATATGCAATTGCAGCAGCGCTTATAGCTGTGTCCTGCAGCAAGGAAGTATTGAGCGATACCAGTGTCATCAAGGTCGCTTCCTACGAGGAGAATGACTTTGACAGGTGGCTCAAGGTCAATTTCCTGACCCCTTATAATATAGATTTTGTATATCGTTATGAGTTCTTCGAATCCGACATGAACTATTATACGGTTCCTGCGGATATGAAAAGTTCAATAATGATGGCGCATCTTGTAAAGTACCTCTGCATAGAATCTTACGATGAAGTGGCCGGGATAGCCTTTACAAGAACATATTTCCCTAAGATGTTCTTCCTTATCGGCGAATTCGAGTACAGGAACAACGGAACCATTATTCTTGGTACTGCTGAGGGTGGAAAGAAAATCCTTCTTTCCGGCCTGAATTATCTGGAATCCATTTCGGACAACATAGAAATGCTGAATTTCTACTATATCAAGACAATTCATCATGAGTTTGTCCATATTCTTAATCAGACCACAGAGTATTCAGCCGATTATCAGCTGATTACCGGATCAGGGTATGTCGCAGACAGCTGGAGCGAGTCCCCATATGACCAGGGATTCCTTGAGAGAGGCTTCATCAGTGCATATTCACAGCAGTCTGCTGACGAAGACTTTGCAGAGATGATGTCAACCTATATCACCAATTCCAAGGAATGGTGGGATGCTCAGATGGAAGCTGCCGGTCCTGTAGGACGCGTGTTCATTGCGAAGAAACTCGATCTTGTACGTGACTACATGAGGGATGAGTTCGATATCGATATTGATGAACTTCGTTCGACCCTTATGCGCCGTCAGAAGGATATCGAGAACGGAAAGATAGATCTTACCTCTGTTGAAATCAAATAAGGAGGGAATGGCATGAGAAAAATCAGAATAATAGCTATAGTATCGACACTTCTTGTTGTTGCAGCTATGTCTTCTTGCCAGAAGGAAGACAATATGGCATTTGAAAAATCTGCTACGGAGAGACTCAATGATATGATTGAAGATGTCAAGTCTATACTGGTAGCGGAAGAAAACGGATGGGTGATGAAATGCTATGTCGGCTCCAATGCATCCAGCGGTGGCTTTGTCTACACTTTGAAGTTCAGTTCATCTGATGCTGAGGTAGGCTTTGAATATGCGTCGAATTTCAATGGAATGGAGCAGGATGCTACGATAACATCGCTTTATAAGGTTACAGACGATAATGGTCCGGTGCTCTCATTCGATACTTACAATTCCTTCATTCACTATTTCTCGACCCCAAGTTCTGCATATTATCAGGCGATGGGCGGTGATTTTGAATTTGAGATCGTCGATATTTCTCCTGATAAGATAGAGATGATAGGAAGACGTTCACGTAACCAGGTCACTCTCGAGCCGCTCGAGATGACAGGAAGTGAATATATCAATGGAGTAGTTGAAATGGCAGGCAGTTTCAATCCTTACTATATAAATGGTAAGATCGGAACCGAATCGGTAAAGGGAACTGTTTCATATGATACACGTCATATAAGGATATCGACGGAGTCAGGCAGTCAGAATATTCCATTCTGCTTTGTGCCGGACGGCATCAGCCTTTATTATCCGATTGAGCTGGGAGGTGTGCAGATTCAGGAGCTGAAGTATGATATGCAGACAATGAAACTTTCAGCAGAATCAGTGGAACTTCAAGGTGCTGTGCCGGAAGGATGGTTGCCGTACGATACATATGCGGGTGACTATACACTCAAATATGCGGGTTCATTCACTGCAGATATAACGTTGACACCTGCTGTTACCAACAGTACCTATGTGCTCTCCGGCCTTAACAAGAAATATACGCTTGAACTGAAGTATAATATGCAGACAGGAAAACTGATGCTTTATTCTCAGCTGATAGGTGCTGTTGGGGACTATTCCATATATTTCAGTGCATGGGCACTCGATTGCGGTGGAAGCATCACATGGGCACCATTATCAGGAATGATGCTGGAGAAGAATACTGAAGCAGAGGGAACCGTCTATGATTTCGTCCCTAACGGATATGTGTGGAGAAATGCTTCAGGAACAAAATGTACACCGGATTCCTTTATCCTCATTGCGTCCAATTCGGTCGAGGCTTACTACTATGACGATCCTGCGTGGGGAACTAACGGATATCCTCAGTGGCCTTACATTGAATCAATAACCAAAAAGTAATCCGGCTATGAAAAGATTTATACATAATATAATTTCAGGAGTCCTTTTCTTCTGTATCGCATCTGTATTGCTCTGCTCATGTGAGGATGAACATATGGCTCCTTCTTCCGGATCTGCTATCTCGATTGTATCTTCTTCTGTCCTTTTCAATCCGGATGGCGGTACAGGAACAATCGAGTTTGAATCTTCTCAGGAAGTCTCTGCCTACTCGGAGCAGCCGTGGTGCGAGGTCTCAGTAGAGGGTAATGTCGTGACTGTGACTGCAGAAGCCTATGCAGATCTTGAGAACAGATATGCTTCCATCATCCTTAAGGCTAGCGAAGACTCAGTAAGGGTGGTGGCTCAGCAGAATGGTATCATAATGTCAGCTGATGTAGCCAGAACGCACACCCTGTCAGATGCTAAGGCTGAGATTTCCTTCAAGGTCGAGTCCAATGCAAAGGTAAAGGTGAAATCAAGTGCTTCATGGCTGAGATGCGCGCTATCGGACAAGAATGTCACTGTAAACATAAGAGATAATGATAGTGGACACCCTCGTTCAGGTTGGGTGGAATATTCAAGTGGTAATGTCGCGGATACAATATGGGTTTCCCAGTGCAGCCCAAGCGACCTTTACGGAAACTTCAGGCTTTTAGGCTATAATTCAAACAACTCCCTTGTATATCTGCCTGCAACGATATCTGCCGGCACAGCGGAGAATGATCTGAAGGTTTCATGCAATGCAAACGGAGTCATGTGGTCATTTGATGCTACATTCAATCCGGAATCACATACGGTTTCTATTGTGAATGCACAGAATGTCGGAACGGTTGAGGCATCTGGGTACAGTTTCCATGTCTTCCTGTGCCTGCTTTCCAGCCTTACAAGTAATTTCAGCTGGGATCCGGAGCTTGTATGCACGGCATCTGTAGGATATGATGACGAACTAGAATCGACGATAATCAAGGTAAATCCGTTGACATATACGGGATATAACGGCAATCCGATGGAGGTGGACAGCTTTGTCTTCGCCGCTTTCCAGAACGTGGACGAGGCGACAGGACTTCCTAAAGGCAATCCTTCTCTATATCCGGCAATCCTGTTTTTCCCTTATTTCCAAAGTCTTTAATACACTTTAAATATTAATGCTTATGAAAAACAAATTATTGAGCCTTTTGGCTATGACAGTTGTACTGTTTGCAGGCAGCTGCTCGTATGACGACACTGACCTCCAGAATAGAGTCGGAGAGTTGGAGGAAAAGGTGACAACCCTTGAGCAGACCGTAACTCAGATGAATACCAATCTGAAGGCGCTCCAGGACATTGTCAATGTCCTTAATTCAGGAGACTACATTACAGAAGTTTCTGAAATCAAGGCGGGTGATGATGTGATCGGCTACACCATTTCATTCGGTAAGCACGATCCTGTCACTATTTACAATGGTGAGGATGGAAAGAACGGCAGTACTCCAGCTATCAGTGTTGTAGTTGGTGCCGATGGAAAATATTATTGGACAGTCAATGGAGAGATTCTTAAGGATGCGACAGGAAATGATGTTTCTGCAGCCGGTGTTTCACCGCTTCTCCGCATCAATAACGGCGTATGGCAGTACTCTGTCGACAAAGGTACTACCTGGACTGATGTTACTGTTGAGGGATGGGCTGGTGTAGTTTTCAAGGCCGTTACAGAAGGACAGGATTCCGTTACCATCGAACTTGCTGACGGAACAAAATTCGAGGTACCTAAGGTAAGTGAATTCGCTCTCGTATTCTCAAAGAATTCATACTATGTTGCAAATGGTGCTGAGTTCTCTCTTGCATATACTATCACTGGTGCTGACGATCAGACCAATCTTATCGTTTTCCCTAGCGGTGATGTTAAAGCGACAATCGTCAAGGAAAGCGCTTCTGCCGGTGTGATCAAGGTTGTCAAGGGTGCTGAGACACAGAGTGTCCAGATCATGGTGGCTGCAAGCAACGGTAAAGGCCAGAAGGATTATGAAATCATCAACTTCAATGAACTCGAGTTCACTTGTACAGCTGTTGACGTAGCTTTCGAAGCTGCTGCAGGTACTGCTACAGTAGAGATGACCTCTAATGTAGATTACAAGATCGAGTATTCGGAGGAAGCTGCATGGCTGACATATGAGCTTGCTTCAGCAGAGGGATCAGACGCAAAGGTTCTGACTTTCACTGCAACAGAGAACACTCTCAGAAGAATACGCACCGTATCGGTCGAAATCGTTGATGAGTATGGCTATGTGATAGAAACAATAACAGTCGCTCAGGCTGCAGCCGACTATATGTCTGGCGGACAGATCGATGATATTCCTGTCATTCCGGCATAAGTTTAACCATTAAAGAGTAATTAAAATGAAAAAGTTATATAGGATTTTCGCAATGGCTGCTCTTGTAATGGCGGCTTCATCTTGCGTTCAGGAACAGTTCGAACCAGTAACGGAAGAGATCGGATATGGTGAAGGAACTGTAATTTCCGCTTCACTTCCTGCGACTTCAGACACCAAGGTGTCTTATGAAATGGATGCAGAAAATAAGGTGCTGAAGACCAGATGGGAAGAAGGGGATGTGATTTACTATACTACCGGTTCGGGAAACGGAACTGCCTTCACACAGGTCGGTGCAATTTCCGAGGACGGAAAGTTCACTCAGTTTGAGGCTTCACTTAATCTGTCTGCAAACAAGAAGATGCTCTTTACGTACCCGGTTTCTTATAAGACCTCGTCAAACGGTAATTTAAGGATCTATGCTCATGACGGTACGTTGGAACAGGTTATGGCTGATAACGATTATCTCTACGGCTTTGTTACGACTGATGCCAATAAGGTCCTTCCTAACATCGAATTCAAGAGAGTTTCCGCTTTCCTTGAAATCAAGGATCTTACTTTCCCTTCAGACGTCAATGCTACAATATCGAAGATATATCTGATGGGACCGAACATGGGTAACAGGATATATCTCAATACCAGTACGGAAGAAATTACCGTGTACAGAGATGCCACAATGGTGATCAGCCCTGAGGATTATAATATTGCAGGCGGAAAGGTTGAGGGTGACAAGGTTCTTTATGCTGCGTTCATTCCTACGGCAGAGGCAGCACAAGGAGACGAGTGCACTCTGATGTTCCAGACAGAAGACGGTACTATGTATGAAAAGAAATGGAAGGCCGGCTCAAAATATACGCCAGGCAAGATGTATCAGGTTACAGGTGAAGTTACCAAGCCGATTACATTCAATATCCAGTTCGAGGATCCTGCAGTGAAGAATATCCTTGTAGGTGGAAATAACTGGTACGGTCTGGATCATAATGGAGACGGTGAACTTTCCAATGTGGAGGCTTCGCTTGTCACTACGCTCAACTGGATGTTCTATCAGCAGACATCGATTGAGAAGTTCAATGAGTTCGTATACTTCACAGGTGTTTCTACCTTCATCGGAAGCAACTCAACCGGCGGTGGTGGATTCTATGGCTGTACCAACCTTAAGGAAATCACCCTTCCGCCTTCAGTTACCGTCATCGGTTCAGATGCATTCAACGGCTGTACATCTCTTGAGACATTCACAGTTCCTGAAACAGTTGAAAAGATCAATGCAGGTGCATTCAAGAACTGTACATCTCTCAGGGAAATCACAATTCCTTCAACTGTAACCTATATGGGTGAAGGATCGACATTCGCCGGATGTACTTCACTTAAGACTCTTACATGGCCGACATCCACTACAGTTATCGGTGCTTCTACATTCATGGATTCAGCACTTGAGACATTCGTTATTCCTGAGACAGTTACTGAAATCGGAAATCAGGCATTCATGAATTGTAAGGGCATCACTGCAATCACCATCCCTTCTTCGGTAACTAAGATCGGAACCAGTGCCTTTGCAAATTGTACAGGTATTACTGAAATTGTCGTTCCTGAGGGCGTGACTACTCTTGGTAACCAGGCATTCTTCAATACAGCCCTCAAGACTGTCAGCCTCCCTTCAACAATCACTTCAATCGGATCGAAGGCATTCAACCAGAACCCTTACATCACCAAGTTCACTATTGCTGAGGGAACACCATACTCTGTTTCAGATGATGTGTCTATCCTCGTGAAGACCAGTGGTGACGTCGTTGAAGCTGTCGGCTTCTTCGGAAACAAGACAGAGATTGCCTTCCCTGCAAATGTAAATAAGATCGGTGCTTCATTCGCTGACGGCAGCCCGGATCTCGTGAAGGTAACTATTCCGGCAGTTACTAATTTCGGATCAAATACTTTTGCAAACTGTCCGAAGCTGACAACTGCCGTTTATGCTGCGGAGGCTACTACTACAGGAAACAATACATTCCAGAACTGTACTGCTCTTACTGATGTAACTCTTCCTACAGCTATTACACAGCTTGGTTCGAATCTTTTCAACGGTTGTACAGCACTCAAGACCGTTACAATTCCTGACGGAGTGAATAAGATCAATTCAGGAGTATTCCGCAATTCAGGAATCGAGGAAATCACTCTTCCTGCAAGCCTTACTGAGATTGTTGCTGATCTCTTCAATGGTTGCAAGTCGCTTAAGAACATTGCAATTCCGGCTTCTGTCAAGAAGATCAACAATAATGCATTCAAGGATTGTGTATCTCTTGCCAAGATTGAAATCCCAGCCAGTGTCACTACAATCGGAAATGCTGTCTTCAGCGGTTGTACAGGTCTTACTGACCTTAAGCTTCCTGAAGGACTTACCATTGTAAGCAACAGCCTCCTGATGAATTGTACAGGCATCAAGTCCATCACTCTTCCTGAGTCTGTCACGACAATCCAGGCTAATGCGTTCAAGGGTTCGGGTCTTACCGGCTTCACTGTCCCATCAAAGGTTACAAAGATCGAGAGCAGTGTATTTGCAGAATGTCCTGACCTCAAGACTGTAACAATACCTGAAACGGTTACAGCCATTGGCATGTGGGCTTTCCAGAAAAGCGGACTTGAATCAATTACGATTCCTTCAAGTGTGACCAAACTTGAAATGTACACTTTCGAAGAATGTACCAAGCTTAAGACTGTAAACCTTCCGGAAACTCTTACTTCGATTGCACAGAATCTGTTTGCCGGCTGTACATCACTTGAGACCATCACATTCCCTGAGAGCCTTACCAAGCTTGCAAACAGCATCTTTGACGGATGTACAAGCCTTAAGACAGTAAATCTCCCACAGTCTCTGACTGCACTTGGCACCTTTACTTTCCAGAATTGTACAGCACTCAAGAGCTTTACAGTACCGTCTAAGGTTACTTCACTGGGCGGCTTGACTTTCAGCGGCTGTACATCTTTGGTAGAAGTTATTCTACAGAATCCTGAACCATGCAGCGTGTCTACTTCGACCTTCCCTCTTGATACAAACGAGGAACTCGTGTTCTACGTGCCTGACGCATCATTGGATGCATATAAGGCTCATTCTTCATGGTCAAATGAAGCATTCGCAGGTAGAATCTTTGCAGTTTCAGCAAGAGAGTAATCTCTCGGTACCATAATACATCAGAGAAGCCGACCCGAATGGGCCGGCTTCTTGTTTTGATGATGTCAGAACTTGTGATCTGAGTCTATTTGAAGTATCGGTTGAACAATCCCTGGAATCCTGCGCCATGGCGTGCCTCGTCCTTGCACATCTCATGTACGGTGTCGTGGATTGCGTCAAGGTTCTGCTGCTTTGCAAGCTTGGCGATACGGAGCTTATCCTCGCACGCACCCTGCTCAGCGAGCATTCTCTTCTCTACGTTGGTCTTTGTGTCCCATACAACCTCTCCGAGAAGTTCTGCGAACTTTGCAGCATGCTCAGCCTCTTCCCAAGCGTATCTCTTGAATGCCTCTGCAATCTCAGGATAACCCTCTCTGTCTGCCTGACGGCTCATCGCAAGGTACATACCCACCTCGCAGCACTCACCGTTGAAATGGTCGCGGAGTCCCTTGAGGATTTCCGGATCTACATTCTTTGCTGAACCGAGCTTGTGCTCGTCTGCCCATGTAAGCTCACCCTCTGTCTCCTCAATCTCCTCAAAGTTCTCTGCTCCAACGTGGCACAATGGGCACTCCTCCGGTGCATTTTCTCCTTCATGAATATAACCGCAAACAAGGCATCTGAATTTCTTTGTCATAGCTTTTTCCTTTAAAAGTTAATATAATCTAATTTTGAATAATTCTAATTTGTTTTCATTGCAAAGGTAGGGAAATTTTCAATATCTCCAAATCTTTTTATAAATTTTTAACAAACTTTTTAATTGTGCAGCACTTTGGCAATTACATTAACTATCTTTGCAGTAACAGGACATGACACCATGATACCATTTCTTAAACAGGTCGCAGACCATTATTATAATAAAGGCGGAATTCAGGGAAGATGCTTTGTCTTTCCGAACAGACGTTCCATTGCCTTTTTCAGCAAATATCTAAGTGAGGCCGTGGCAGGAGGCAGTTCTCCAGTAATTGCCCCTCAGATGCTGACTATCAATGATTTCTTCATAAAGGCGGGAGGTGTCCGGACTTTGGACAGAGTAAGGCTTCTTCTGGAGTTATACGAGTCATATAAGTCATTCAATCCCAGGCCCGAATCATTGGATGAATTCATTTTCTGGGGCGACGTCATTCTGGCTGATTTCAATGATGTCGACAAGTATCTGGTGGATCCGGCCCAACTTTTTGCAAACGTGGCTGACCTGAAGCAGATACAGGATACATATTCATATCTTACTGAGACCCAAAGGAAGGCAATAGAGGCTTTTGTCAGCCATTTCAGTGACCTGTCCGGCCGTCTGACCGTCAACCTGGATACTGATAGTCCTGATGTGAAAGGACGCTTCCTGATGATATGGAACATTCTTTTTGATATATATAGGGATTTCAATGAGAGGCTGTCTTCGAAAGGAATGGCATATGAGGGAATGGTGTACAGGAATCTGGCGGAAAAACTGAAGGAGAAACCTGTAGCCGAGGTATTCATGGATATATTTCCGGAGGATACGGACTTTGTCTTTGTCGGGCTCAATGCATTGAATGAATGCGAGAAGACGCTTCTCAGAAAACTTCGCGATGCGGGACGTGCGGAGTTCTGCTGGGATTATTCCGGTGATATGATCAAGGATCCGCAGAACCGTTCGTCATTCTTTATGGCGGATAACGTGATTGAATTTCCCCAGGCCGCCCTCTGGGATGCGGAAGGACTTGATATCCCGCAGGTCAATGTGGTAGGAGTGGCCTCTGCTGTCGGTCAGGCGAAGAGACTTCCGGATGTGCTGAAATCCATAGCAGAAGTGGATCCTGTAAATTGTGCGATCGTACTTCCGGATGAGAACCTGCTGGTGCCGGTACTTAATTCGATACCGGAGTCTGTCAGCGATATCAATGTGACGATGGGACTTCCTATGACAGGAAGCACTCTTTATTCGATGATGTCAGATATCTCGGCTGTCCAGCTTCATACATTGAACAGGAACGGCAAATGGCATTTCTACCACAAGCAGGTGTGGGATCTGTTTTCGAATGACCTTTTCAGAAAGGCTTCCGATCAGGATACCCGTGATATTGTGGCAAAGGTAAAGTCCGAGACAAAATATTATATTCCACAGGAGGATCTTTCCGGTACATTGTTGCTGGATACCGTTTTCAGGCCTGTCGTGACTGACGCGAAATCAAATGACGCAGGGCAGATTGCAGCTTTTGCCGAGTACCAGAAGAATATCATTACGACCATAGCTCCTGCAGTAATCGATGATACCCGTCTTGCATTGGAGCTTGAATATGCAAAGGAATATTACAGATGTGTCAATATGCTTCAGCAGATCGGACTTGAGGTACAGCCTGTGACCTATATAAGGCTTTTAGGCCAGTTGCTTTCTTCGGTGTCTGTGCCGTTCAGAGGAGAGCCTCTCAAGGGACTTCAGATAATGGGACCGCTAGAGACCAGAGCGCTTGATTTCAGGAACATTATTCTGATGTCGGCAAACGAAGGCGTATTCCCTCGAAGAAATGTCAGTTCTTCCTTCATCCCTCCAGAGCTGCGGAAAGGCTTCGGACTGCCTACATATGAGTATCAGGATGCCGTCTGGGCATATTATTTCTACAGGATGATATCAAGGGCCGAGAATGTATGGATGTTTACGGATACGCGTACGGAAGGATTGAAGTCCGGAGAGGAAAGCAGGTATATCAAGCAGCTGGAATATCATTTCGGCCTTCCTCTCAACAGGTCTGTCGTCAGATTCGAAAATATGAAGACAGCTCAGGTGGATGATATCGTCAAGACCCCGGATGATGTGGATAAGATACGCAGGACTGTGCTTTCTGCAACCACTCTTCAGAATTATCTGGCGTGCCCGGCTAAATTCTATTATGGTACTGTGAAGGAACTGAAGGCGGAGGAAGAGGTTGCGGAATCTTTGGATTACGGAATGTTCGGTACGGTCTATCATGTAACGATGCGGGCCCTGTATACTTCTGAGGATGCGATGGCTGAGGATTTCTACTTTGATCATAAAGGAGAGAATGAAAAGGTTCTGACTAAGCCTCTGAGATACATAACAAGAGACTACATATTATCATGGATGGATCGGAAGGATGCTGTCCGACGTAAGATAAAATCATTGATAATCAATGAGTTGAATCTGGTGGAGGTGACGGGCAGAAATCTCGTGGTCACCGATGTCATACTTAAATATGTGATGAAGACGCTGCAGAGGGATCTTGAGCTTCTCGACCAGGAAGGTGTGGATTCATTTGAGGTACTGGGAAGAGAAGTAAGGGTTGAAGGTGAGTTCTGCGGACAGAAGTTCAAAGGATTCATAGACAGGCTGGACAGCTTTCATCAGGGACAGGCGAGAGTTGTAGATTACAAGACAGGAAAAGTGCTTGACGATGACGAAAACATCACTGACGGAAATGCGGAGGCAATTGCTGACAGCATCTTTGCGGAGGATGTCAAGGACAGACCTAAGATTGCCCTTCAGTTCTTCATATATGACTTTCTTGTCCAGGAGCATCCTTTAGTCCGGAGCAGGGCATTGTACAATTGTGTCTATTCGACATCCCGGCTGTTCAAGGATCCTCCTAAAAGTGTTCCTATGAATGATACTTTCTTCAAGGCTGTTTCTGAAAGATTGGAGAAGACCTTGGAGGAAATGTATTCCCTTGATGTGCCGTTCAGGAGGACGGGTGATGAGAAAGTCTGCGGATATTGCGACTTCAGGATGATATGTGGACGATGATAAAATGACAAGTATATGCTGCAGTTGATGAAGGCTTCCGCCGGTTCCGGCAAGACATACAGTCTGGCAAGACAATATATTTCTCTGCTTCTTGAAAGTGACGACAGATATGCTTACAGGCATATTCTTGCCGTGACCTTTACGAATAAGGCTACGGACGAGATGAAGAACCGTATTCTGAAGGAATTGTATATCATGTCCGTTTCACCGTCACGTTCAGGTTACAGGGACTGGTTCATACCTTCTATGTTCAATACGGAAGATGCTCTTCAAACCAAGGCCAGGAGGGTTCTGCATGATATTCTGCATGATTACAGCGCTTTTGCCGTGAGTACGATAGATAAGTTCTTTCAGCAGACCTTGAAGGCTTTCTCGCGTGAAATAGGCCAGTTTGCATCATATCAGGTGGAGCTAGACAAGGATTCCCTTATTGCTGAAAGCGTAGACCGTATCCTTGACTCCCTGACCGAGGACAGCGGCAGCCTTCTTGCCTGGTTGACGGAAAATGTGCTTGATCAGATCGAACAAGGCGGGCGCTATAATATGGATGCCAATCTCATGGATATGGCTAAAAGATTGAAATCTCCTCAGCATCAGGAACTTATAGAACAGACTGGTGTAGATCCCGATAAGATCGCCACAAAGGAAAGCCTTACTCAGATAAGGGTAAGGTGCCGTGAAATATGTCGGGCTTTCCGGAAGAAGCTGGAGGAAAAGGCAGATAATGCACTGAAGGTGCTTGAGTCAGCCGGTATACATCCGGATGAGAGCAACAGGAAATTCATGAGTGCATTGTATAATTACAGAACGATTGACGGGACAGATCCGATAGTGCCGCCAAAAGATACTTTCTTTTCAAGGGCTGCCAATAAGGAAGAGTGGTTCTCGAAAGCGGCTGCAAAGACTCTCTTGCCTAAGGTGGAGGGTCTTCTGGATGAACCACTGAGAGAATTCTGTGAGATCTGGCAACATGATTATGCTGTCTTCAATACTGCTCAGATTCTTGATGGACAGCTATATGGACTTGGTGTGGCAGCTGAACTTTCAAAGACGTTCCAGGAACTGATGAAAGAGAAGAACGTCCTTTGCATCGATGATTCAAACATGCTTCTCCGCGATATTATAGATGGTTCGGATGCTCCGTTCGTATATGAAAAACTTGGTGTCCGCTTCGAGCATTTTCTGCTGGATGAGTTTCAGGATACTTCTGTCGTACAATGGCAGAATTTCCGCCCTCTTCTGGCTAACAGTGAGTCTCAGGGAGGTAAGAACCTTATCGTCGGTGATATAAAGCAGAGCATATACAGATGGAGAGGATCAGACTGGAAACTCTTGGATGAGATTGTTCCTGAGGAATTCGATGACATAACCCATAAGGTTCTTGACACGAATTACAGAAGCCTGAGGAATATAGTTGAGTTCAATAATGCCTTCTTCAAGGCGGCTGCATCTGTTCTGGACAAAAGGATAGGGGAAGAGGAATGCGGACCTCTGTCAAGAATCTATGCGGATGTGGCCCAGAAGACATCTAAGAAAGATAAGCCTGGAGGCAGTGTGAAACTGACATTCTGTAATGCTGATAATGAGCTGCAGGAGGTGCTTTCCGCCATACAGGATGCTTTGGAAGCGGGTGCCCGTCTGTCCGAAATCGCCGTACTTGTAAGAAGTAATGCAATCGGAGAGAAGGTGGCATCATGGCTGATAGAAAACGGATTTCCTGTTATCACAGATGATTCCCTGAAGGTTAGGAATGCGTTGACTGTGCGCCGTCTCGTGTCATTGATGTCCTATATCGATAATCCGGAAGACACCGTAAGCGGCTATCTTGCGGCCATGCTGGATGTGTCCTTGCCTGAAAACGTATCTTCTCTTGTGGATATGGTCGAATGCCTGTACAGGAGCATAAGAAGTGGTGAGGATAAGTCGTGGCAGGGCGAATTGCTTCATATTCAATCATTTATGGATTGTGTTCAGGAATATGTATCCAAGAATGGCAACTCCTTGCGCGGCTTTCTCAAATATTGGGAAGGGGAAGATCCTTCCATAAGTTCTCCGTCTTCTGGCGACAGCGTCCGCGTGATGACTATCCACAAGTCAAAGGGACTTGATTTCCCTTATGTGATAATTCCTTATGCGGAGAGCATCTCGTTGTTCAAGGCGGATAACCATTGGTGTCGTCCTGATGTCGAAGGTACTGTCCTTGAGGATGTCGCTGACGGCATATATGATGTGACGCTTTCTGCTTCTTCAGAAAGATCTCTTTTTGCCGAGGATTTCAGGAAAGAAAACTTCCTTCAGCTTGTGGACAATATCAATACATTGTATGTCGCAATGACAAGACCGGCTCTGGGTATGCATATAATAGCCAGAATGCCGTCATCAGATTGCAGGAAGGCGGTTGACAAGGGAAGTGTGCCGGATTTCAAGGATTTCTCGCAGATATTGTATTGGTATGCTTCCGGACTTGGTTTCAATGAGGTGCAGAGAGGCGTCAGCGATGATTCTCTATGGTTTGCGACAGGTGATATCGTGGACTTTGATGCCCTGCGCGAAGATGAGGAAAGAGTGGCTGCATTCGGGATTTCTGATGGAGACGAATTCCCGTCGGTTCCTCTGAATCCTTCAGCAGGAGAGGACGAGGATGTCCGTGTCAGAGGACGTCTGAAGTTCTCTGCCGACTCTCTGGATTTCTTCCGTGAGGGTCATGCCGGTGTCGCGGCGTCTGAGAGGATCAGGGGAATAGTCCTCCATGACATACTGTCTGAGGTCAAGGTCTCCTCTGATCTGAAACAGGCTGTGGATTATATGCTGATGCAGGGTACAATCACTGATGATGAAGCGGAGATAATCCATCCTTTCCTGACTCAGGCACTTGAATCGGTCAAGGCAAGAGGATGGTTTGACGAAAATGTCGAGATTGTATATAATGAAACCTCTATTATCGATACAGACGGCCAGATCTACCGTCCTGACAGGGTTGTCATCTGCCGTGGCAAGGTAATGATCGTCGACTACAAGTTCGGAGAACACCGGCGTCAGTACGAAAGGCAGGTGAAAAGATATGCGGATATATGGCACAGGATGGGTTATGAGGACGTATCCGGTTATCTGTGGTATGTTGATGCATCTTCCGTCGTGGAAGTGTAGATTTTTTACTATCTTTGTGAGTTAGGAAAATTTGAATATATGGAAAATAAGGAAGTAGACACTTGCAGACTGCTATATAATACAGAAAGGGTAAGGCTGTATATACCGGAATATGGCCGTAATGTGCAGAAGATGGTCGATTACCTCAAGACTATTGAGGATAGGGAAAAGAGGAACGAGCAGGCAAGAGCCATCATCAAGGTGATGGAAATCATCAATCCTGCCGTTCATCTTCAGGAGAATTATGAGCAGAAGCTGTGGGATCATCTTCATATTATTTCAGGTTTCGATCTTGATGTGGATTCTCCGTATCCTGCACCGGCTCCTGAAAGTCTCAATGAGCGTCCGCAGGCTGTGGTAATCAATAAGAAACCTATAAAGGCGAGCCATTATGGACGTAATATCGAGAGCATAATCGAACTCATTGCCGGCAAGGAGGATGGAGAGGAAAAGACCGCAATGATACGTTCTCTTGCAATATATATGCGTCAGCAGTATCTGATCTGGAACAAGGATACCGTCTCCGACGAGACTATCTTTCAGGATATTGCAAGACTCTCGGATTATAGGATCACTATTCCGGAAGGATTGCAGTTGAACAAGGTCGGTCATGAAGGCAATTTGTCAAGACCTGGCTTCAATCAGCAGAAGTCCAGGAACGGCAATCAGCGCCAGAAGAATGGAATGAAGAACAGGAAACAAAGAAAATAATGGCTGCAAAAAAGAAAACGGAAAGATCGTCAGTAAAGAAAAAGGTCTCATTCTGGAACCGGATGTCTGATGATAAGAAATCCACCTTGCTGAAATATGCGGGATGGACGGTCGCAGCCTTTGCTGTGTTCACATTTGTGTCGGTGTTGTCATACCTTTTCACATGGCAGGCCGATCAGAGTCTTATGACAAGACCGGATATGATGGACAAGACAGTGGATGTCCATAACTGGGGCGGAAAAATCGGCTACAGGTGGAGTTCGTTCCTGGTGTCCGACTGTTTCGGACTCGGATGCTTTGCTCTTGTGTTCCTGCTCTTTGCAGTGGCTTATCGTCTCTTCTATTGGAAACGTAGTATCGGACTGCTAAAGATGACTTTTGTATCGGTGCTTGCAGCCGTCATCTCTTCGCTGGTTCTGGCATTCGTTTCGTCCCGTTTCAGTGCAGATACCTTCTTCGGAGGCGGACTTGGAGGATATGCAGGTGCAGCCGTCGTCCAAGGAATGGAGAACCTCTTCGGAGGTATTGCCGTCGGACTTGTACTCCTGCTTGTGACAGTGGCATGGCTGCTGCTGGTCAGCGGAAGATTCGAGTCATGGTTTGCTGCCGTAGGTGAGCCCTTAGGTGACGTTGTGGAAGTTCCTGTAGATCAGGAGGAAACGGCAGATGAGAAAGATGAGACTCAAGAGGAAGATGTGACTCAAGAGGAAGATCCTGAGGATGTCATACTTGAAGATATTGAGCCGGAAGTTGTAGATGTTCCCGTAGTTGCCGATCCGGTTGTGGAATTGCCTGAAGGAGAGGTGTCTGAGATGGAAGTCATCGTAGGTGAGGAACTTTCGACCGAAGTGAAGGAAGAACTTCCGTGGATAGATGTGCGTGAGGAGCTTGAGCGCTATCAATTCCCGCCTCTGGATCTGTTGAACGACTATTCGGAAGGCAAGCGTGAGGTGAGCAAGGAGGAACTCGAATCCAATAATAACAGAATCCGCACGACTCTGCTTAATTATAAGATCAAGGTTGACAAGGTGTCTGCGGTTGTAGGACCGACAGTCACTCTTTATAAGGTAGTACCAGCTCCTGGTGTTAAGATTTCTGCGATCGAGAATCTTCGTAAGGAGATCGGCCTTTCTCTTGGAGCCAAGGGAGTGCGTGTCGTTACTCTGGCTGATTCTGTGGGTATAGAAGTGGCGAACAATCATCCTTCCATCGTTCCTCTGAAGGCTATGCTTAATGACGATGCCTTCCGGTCAAGCAAGGCAGAGCTCCCAGTTGCAATAGGATATACCATCACTCAGAAGGTGAAGACCTTCGATTTGACCGATGCCCCTCATCTCCTGGTGGCAGGTGCGACCAAACAGGGTAAGTCCGTGGGACTCAATGTCATAATCTCATCTCTGTTGTACGCGAAGCATCCGTCTGAACTCAAGTTCGTCTTCATTGACCCTAAGATGGTCGAGTTCACGGCATATAATTCTTTGCTGAAGCATTATCTTGCAGTCCTTCCTATGGCGGCAAGTGAAGAGGATGAGAGAGAAAATGCCATCATCAAGCAGCCTAAGCAGGCTGAGCAGGTCCTGAATTCTCTTTGCATCGAGATGGATGAAAGATACAAGCTGCTTGCTGCTGCAGGAGTAAATGATATAAAGCTGTATAACTCCAAGTACAGAGAGCGCCATCTTCTGCCTACCGAAGGTCATAAGTTCCTTCCTTATCTGGTGGTTGTAATTGATGAGTATGCCGACCTGACCATGGCTGGAGGAAGCGGCGGAGATGCAAGAAAGACTTCCAAGAACATCAGTGACTATATTGTCCGGCTTGCTCAGAAGGGACGTGCTGCGGGTATTCATGTGATTATAGCTACTCAGCGTCCGTCGGTCAACGTCATCACCGGACTTATCAAGACCAACTTCCCGACAAGAATCGCCTTCAGAGTCGTCGGAAGGGTCGATTCTCAGACAATTCTCGATACCACAGGAGCGGAAAACCTTATCGGAAGGGGAGACATGCTCTATTATGCCGGAGTGGAAATGGAACGAGTACAGTGCGCTCTGGTAAGTATGGCGGAAATCAATAAGATCACTGACTTCATCGGTGCCCAGACTGGTTTCAGACAGTGTTATTCAACTCCGTACTATCTGCCAGTCCCAGAGTCACAGGATGGAGAAACCAGTGGAGGTACGATCGATATGCAGAATATCGATCCTATGTTCGAGGACGCGGCCAGAATGGTGGTTACATCGCAGAAAGGCTCCACATCAGACCTCCAGAGGCGTCTCGGCATGGGATATGCAAGAGCAGGACGTGTAATGGATCAGCTTGAGGCGGCTGGTATAGTCGGACCTCAGGAAGGCTCTAAGCCGCGTCAGGTGCTTGTGACGACCTTCAACGAACTGGATGAAATCCTGGCAGCATTTATAAAGGATTAGAAATGAGGAATATATCAATTATAATAGTGCTTCTGTATACATTTGCAGAGGCACTTTCCGCACAGAATACAGATGCTCTTGATGCTTTGTACTCGAAGATGACCTCTTCCGAGGTTACCATGGAGTATGCATATACCCTTACTTCCGGTAGCGGTGTCAGGACTATTGGTGATGGCTGTGTTTCTGTTCAGGGAAATGCATATGTCATGAAGGGGAACGGACTTGAACTCTATTGTGACGGCAAGACTGTATGGGTGATCGATCCGGAAGGAAAGGAGGTCGTAATAGAAACTCCGGCACAAGGTGAAGAGGCTTATATGGACAACCCGGCCCTGCTTTTCGTGAATATGGGCAAGGCTTTCCTAATTGACGGATCCAAGAGAAATGGAAGCACGGTATCCTATGTCCTGTCTTCAAAGGTGGAATCAGGCATAAGGACGGCAGCAGTCACTCTTGAAGATTCAGGAGAGGCACCGGTTATCAAGAGCGCAGTCTTTTCCCTTGCTGACTGTAACAGTCTTGATATAAAGATAAAGTCAATGACATTTTCAGAGAAAAAGCCATTGACCTCATTCTTTTATGATATTTCCAGACTGGATTCTTCCTGGCTGGTTACAGACCTCAGATAATTATCTGTCTCTTACGCAGCGTACGGAAGCTCCGAAGCTTTCCTTGTTTCCCTTGCTTATCATAAAGTGTGGCTGTGAACCGACTATGTACCTGTAATAAGCCATGTCGCTTTCACCTTCCACTTCGTCAGCAGTCCAGAATACTGAATAATCGTATACTCCTTCAAACGAAGCGTCAGGATATCCGGTGCCGGACTTTACTGCCGGGGTGACTCCGAGATTTGCATATCCGGTAGGAATGAATGCAAGGCCGCTTCTGTTGCTGATGCTGCCTACAGCCGGCCAGTATGTCCACATCTTCATGGTATTGAAGCTGGCATCAGCCATGAGCTGGGATGCTATTGTCGGAGTTCCGTTCTTCTCCTTGTCCCAGAATATGTCCTCATATTCCTTTACTTCAGGAGCATCTGCATTGTCTTTGAGAAGCCAGTTCGCCAGATTTATCCAATCCTGCTCAGTCGGGAGACGCCAGTTTCCGCCAGGTAGCTGGCTGCAAACCTGAACGGCATCTTCATAATTGTAATAACGTCCGAAGACTTCAGCCATCGCATCGGCATTTCTGAAAGGAGTACCTGCCGTATCTTCGGAAATGTTGCTGTTGATCCAGTCCTGGTTTCCTGCGATGATATAGCGGTATGATGTGCCGGTAACCTTATAGGTGTCGTCGTATATTCCTGATCCGGTTATCGAACCGTTTTCACCTCCTTTGACAAGAGTGGTGTAGCTGACAGCGTATGTGTTGGAATATCCGGATGCGTAAGCATAGCAATATACGGTAAAGGTGCCGAGGGTATCCTTGATAGGGTATTCGAATGTGCCGTCCGAAGGCTTTCCGTCCTTGCCCAGACCATTTTCATAACGGGTGGTGTCGTATTTTTCCATCAGAGGAGAAACTTTCCAGTAATATCCCACCTCCTTGCCTTCCGGATGAATGGCACCGCCAGGCTTGAGTCTAAGGGTCCTGGATTCCTTGGATGATGCATCCATGAATAGCTCAAGTCCTTCTATCGAGATCTCGCCTTCAAGTGACGGGTATGTCGTTTCTTCATCTTTCTTGCAGGATCCTGCCGCAAGTATAATCAAAGTCAAAAGTGCAGCTGTTTTAAGCGTCTTAAGGCTCATTGTCTTGAATTTAGTGATACAATCGTGCAAATATGCGCATTTTAATTTGAAAAACCGCTACCTTTGTGCAAATACTTTGCCGTTTGTGTGTATGAGAAACATCTTTTTCAGCCTTTTTCTGTCATTTGCCGCAGCACTTCTTTTTATGTCGTGCGATGAAAGAGACAGATATGTTACGCTCTCCGGTTATGCACAGGGAGGAACCTATGCTGTGAAGATAAATCTCAAGGGGGTAAATACACCTCCGGAAGAGATCAGTAGCCGTGTGGATTCACTTCTGAAGAATATCGACAGATCACTTTCAGGATATAACAGAAATTCAACCATAAGCCGTTTCAATGCAGGTGAACGGGTCTTCCCGGACAGCCTTTTCATTGATATGTATTCAAGGGCTTACGACATTTACAGGCTGACTGACAAGTGTGTGGATCCTGCATCAGCACCATTGTTCGATCTCTGGGGATTCGGCTTTACATCCGATTCCCTGCCTTCTGCTGCCAAGGTCCGGGAGGTCCATTCAAAGTGCGGAATGGGCAGACTGAAGGATGATATGGCGTCAGCTTTATCGTCGGACGGCAGTCTCAGGCCTGAAGACCTTATCGCTGATTCCTTCCTGCAGGATATGCCTGAACTGAATTATAATGCGATAGCTCAAGGATACAGCTGTGATCTGGTGGCAGAATATCTCTATTCCATCGGTGTCAAGGATATGATGGTAGATATAGGTGAAATCTTTTGCGACGGGTTGAATCCTTCCCGCAAGCCCTGGACAATAGGAATTGACAGGCCGGTGGATGGAAATAACCGTCCTGGAGCCGACCTTCAGGAGGTCTTTCATGTCCCGGCAGGGCCGCATGGCGTGGTGACTTCCGGAAACTACCGCAAGTTCTATGTCAAGGACGGTAGAAAATATGCTCATACCATTGACCCGCGCACCGGCTATCCGGTGGATCATAACCTCCTGAGCGCTACTGTCACGGCTCCTGATGCAACTCTTGCAGATGCCTATGCGACCTATTGTATGGTGATAGGTCTGGAAGAAGCGAAGGAGTTCATATCCTCAAGTCCGGAACTGGAGGCCTGTTTTATCTATGATGAAGACGGTGAGATGAAATCATGGTGCTCGGATGGCTTCATACTTGTCACAATGCAGAAATAGTTTCAAGGATAAATATAAGGTACGAAGCAGTCTTTTCACAGGTCTCTGTCAGGATTTCCGGGCAGAGACCTGCTGAATTCAGTGTCAAGGTAAGGATGGAGACCGGTATGAGGATGCTTGTAAGTGGAAGCGCAAGGAGGTTGGTCAGTATGAAATATACAGGAAATGATTTGAAATGGAAATATGCAAGCGGCCCTGTCGTAAGCTGGCAGGATATGGTAAGTGCAGCCGCATCCCATATCAGTTTCAGCAGATGGCCGCCTTCATTGTCCGTCCATATGCCTTTCAGATGGGGATGTATGTATGCTATGCCTGCCATTGCCGCGTAAGACAGCTGAAAGCCGATGTCGGTGATGTCTGTCGGTCTTATGGCCAGCTGGATCAGAAGGCTTCTGTTCAGGACTGTCTTCAGGTCGGTGCTTCTTGCCGACATCTTCCCGATTTCCCTCAGTGTTATGAATATCAATGCTCTGGTTATGGAAGAACCGGCGCCTGTGGCGAGCGTGTACAATGTGCAGAGAACAATTGTCGTAATGGAACGGACCTTCTTTGCCCATATAGTGTTTCCGAATATTGACATTATCTTGGATATTATGCCGTATATTATCCCCAGATGCAGCCCCGATAGTGCCAGAATATGGGAGGCACCGCTTTCTCTGAATGATTGGATGATGTTGAGAGGCAGGCTGTTGCGGTCTCCTGTCAGAAGCGCTTTGATCAGGGCGTTAGTGTCGTGGTTCGAGAAGGGAATCCTGTCGATCGCTTCCTTCAGATACGTGCAAAGATCCGCCACGGCTTTAGGAAGGGTTCTTTCGGAACCGCTTATATCCGTGATGCGTCCGTTGAGACCACAGAATATACCGACGGACAGTGCAAGAAAGATTACGACTGCCCTGGTGGCTTGTCTGGGGGCTCTGTACCTGCATGAATACAGGCCTGCTCCGAACCCTACTGCAGCGGCCAATGTGATGTTTGCAGCAGTATATGTGAATGAAAATCCTGATGGTGCCGAAGCCGCAATGAATGCTCCGACGGCGAATAATGGTTCAAACCCAGCATAGTCTCTCTCCGCGCCCATATTCCTTCCGATTTTTTGCTAATGTAGCGATTATTTTTGTAACTTTGCAAGGATAGACTGATAACAGAATATAATTTTAAAACCATTATGATAATCTTAGTTCTGAATTGCGGAAGCTCTTCCCTCAAGTATCAGCTTCTGGATATGAAAAACGAGGAGGTCTATGACCTTCTTGCCAAGGGCCTTGTTGAAAGAATCGGTATGGAAGTCGGATGTATCAAGCATCAGGCGACAGGAAAGGAGAAGTTTGTCAAGGAAATGCCTATCGAGGACCATACAGTGGGTATTCAGGCTGTGATCGATGCTCTTCTTGACAAGGAATACGGTGTTCTTTCTACACTGGAGGATATCGAGGCTGTAGGTCACCGTGTAGTGCATGGCGCGGAAGAGTTCGTCTGCAGTCAGCTCATTACCGATGAGGTCGTTGCGCAGCTTGAGAAATGCTCGGTTTTCGCCCCTCTTCACAATCCTGCCAACATCCTGGGAATCAAGGCAGTGTCGGCTGTCCTCCCTACCGTTCCGCAGGTCGGTGTCTTTGATACTGCTTTCCATCAGACTATGCCGGCATATGCGTATATGTATGCCCTTCCATATGAATATTATGACAAGTACCGCATCCGTCGTTATGGATTCCATGGAACAAGCCATAAGTATGTTTCGGCGAAGGGAGCGAAATTCGCCGGTCTTGACATAAATTATTCGAAGATCATTACATGTCATCTTGGCAACGGAAGTTCGATAGCGGCCGTAGTAAACGGAAAATCCATTGATACGACAATGGGATTCACCCCTCTTGAAGGCCTCATCATGGGTACCCGCTGCGGTAATGTCGATCCGGATGTGATTACATATCTTCAGGAAAAGGAGGGACTTTCTCCTGGGGAGATGAGCAAGGTACTCAATAAGAAGAGCGGTTTCCTCGGTCTCTCAGGCGTTTCATCTGATGCGCGTGACCTCAATGCGGCAGCTAATGAAGGTGATCCGAAAGCAAAGCTTACTCTCAAGAAGCTTACATATGACATTACAAAGTTCATCGGAGCATATGCTGCTGCAATGAATGGTGTGGATCTCATAGTATTCACCGGTGGAATCGGAGAAAACAATACACGTCTCCGTCGCAGGGTGTGTGAGAATCTTACATATCTTGGTGTCAAGTTTGACTATGATGCGAACGTAGCTGCAGGCGTAGATACTATCCTGACTCTTCCGGATTCGAAGGTCAAGGTGGCTCTGATCACTACTAACGAGGAACTTATGATTGCTCGCGACACAATGGAAATCGTTCAGAACGAAGAGTAGATTTTAAGGAGATGTTGACAGGATTCGATCAGATATTTGCTGAACTCGCAGGCAGGGGAGTCCGTAAGAGGATGATTGCTGCCTGGGGGGTGGACGGCCATACCATTGCGGCGGCCGGCAGGGCGGTGAACCTTGGACTTGTGGATGTGACTCTTGTCGGCGACAAGGATAAGATAGCGGATGCATGCAGGGAGGAAGGCGTTGACAAGTCGTTGTTCACGATAGTACATAACACGGATGAACTTTCCTCTGTCAGTCAGGCTGTGCAGATGATCCGTGAAGGAGAGGGCGATTTCCTGATGAAAGGATTGTGCTCTACCGACAAGTTTCTGCGTGCTATCCTTAATAAGGAGACGGGTCTTCTGCCTCCGAAAGGAACCCTGACACATTGCGGAGTCCTGGAAATTCCGCAGTATCACAAGCTTCTTTTCGTTGGAGACGTTGCTGTCATACCTGCTCCGGATTTCAAGCAGAAGCAGCTTATCATGGGATTTCTTGTCAAGACAGCTCAGGCAGTCGGAGTCGAGAAGCCTAAGGTGGCAGTCATTGCTGCAACTGAGCAGGTGCTGGTAAGCCAGATGGCAACGATTGAAGCTGCAATGCTTGCAAAGATGGCGGATCGAGGACAGATCAAGGGATGTGTGGTCGACGGCCCTCTTGCCCTTGATGTCGCTATAGATAAGGAATCAGTGGCGATCAAGGGATTGGAAAGTCCTGTTGCGGGAGATGCAGACTGCCTGCTGTTCCCGAACATAGAATCCGGCAATGTCTTCTATAAGGCTAATTCCAAGCTGGTTCCTGGAGTGAGGCAGGCAGGAATACTGGTCGGTGCGAAGGTTCCATGCGTGCTCTCGTCAAGGGCGGACAGTATTGATACGAAACTTAACTCCATTGCTGTAGCTGCAATGTCGGCAAGATAATACACAGATAACACAAAACAATAACCGATATGAAAGGTCGAATACTGGTAGTAAATACCGGATCCACCTCGACAAAAATAGGCTTTTACGATGCTGGAGAGAAGCTCTTCGAGCAGAATCTCACACATTCTGCCGAAGAAGTGGCACGATACGATTCTGTCATGGATCAGACTGGAATGCGTCGCGATGCCATAATCTCTTTCCTTGAGGAAAAGGGCATAGCATTGGAAACTATAGATATATCCATGGCCAGAGGAGGACTAATAACTCCTATACGTACTGGTGTCTATATCGTGAACCGGGAGATGCGCGATGCCCTTATGGCAGGAAGAGAGGGTGTGCATGCATGTAACCTGAGTGCTCTTCTGGCAGATGATATAGCTGTGCTCGTGAATGAAGCAAGGGCGGCGAAAGGAATTGCAGAAAAGTGCCATGCATACATTGCCGATCCTCCTATGGCAGATGAGATGCTTCCGGAGGTGAAGGTCGGAGGTCTTCCTGAGTTTCCAAGAAGGACTCTTTTCCATGCTCTGAATTCCCGGGCAATGGTGCGCAGGTATGCCAGAAGTGTCGGAAAGACAAATAAGGAGGTCACTGTCGTGGTGGCGCATATGGGTGGCGGATCATCTGTTTCCCTTCATAGGAACGGTCTAGTGGTAGATGTGAATGATTCTCTTGGCGGTGACGGTCCTATAAGTCCGGAGCGTGCCGGCAGTGTGCCAGGCTTCCAGCTGGTCGAAAAGTGTTTCAGCGGCCAGTGGACCAAGGAACAGATAAAGAAGAGACTTGTGGGAAGAGGTGGTGCTGTGGCATATTTCGGCACAAATGATTTCCGTGAACTTGTCACAAGGGCGCAGAATGGAGAAAAGGAGTGCGAGACCTTCATCAAAGGTTACTGCATATCTTTCGCAAAATATATAGCTGCCGTTTCGACGGTCGTTTGCGGAAAGGTCGATGCCATAATCCTTACGGGAGGTATCGCATACAGCGAATATATAACAGCTGACATAAAGGAAAGGGTCAGCTTCATCGCTCCGGTATATGTGTATCCGGGAGAGAATGAACTTGAATCACTTGCAGAGAACGGATATGGCATACTTGCAGGTGAATTTGAAATAAAGGAATATAGTTCTAAAGTTATATAAACAAATGTCTAAGGAATACGATGTAATCATTGTCGGCGGAGGTGCTACTGGAGCCGGTACAGCCAGAGACTGTGCCATGAGAGGCTTGAAGACCCTCCTGCTCGAGCGTCACGACCTTTCGGCCGGCGCAACAGGACGAAATCACGGACTGCTTCACAGTGGTGCCCGTTATGCAGTTACCGATCAGGAGTCCGCTGAGGAATGTATCAGGGAGAATATGATTCTCCGTAAGGTGGCACGCCATTGCGTTGAGGAGACAGATGGTCTCTTCATTACTCTTCCGGAAGACGATCTTGGCTTCCAGTCTACTTTTGTTGACGCCTGTCGTCGCGCAGGAATCAATGCAGAGGCAATTGATCCGAAGGAGGCAATCAGATTGGAACCATCTGTCAACAAGAATCTTATAGGTGCCGTAAAGGTTCCGGATGGTGCTGTCGATCCGTTCAGACTTACTATGGCCAATGTACTTGATGCCCGCCTTCATGGTGCGGAAGTCCTTACCTATCATGAAGTTACAGCTGTAGTGAAGGAAGGTGACAGAGTCGTAGGAGTAGAAGTATACGATGTCCATACCAAGGAGAAGAAGACTCTCCGCAGCCGTCTTGTAATCAATGCCGGAGGTATATGGGGCCATCATATTGCTGAACTGGCAGGTGCTACAGTGAACATGTTCCCTGCAAAGGGCGCCCTTCTCATCTTCGGTCACAGGGTAAACAATCTCGTGATAAACAGGTGCCGTAAGCCGGCTGATGCCGATATCCTTGTTCCAGGAGATACAATATGCCTTATCGGAACGACATCGAGCCGACTTCCATATGACCAGATCGATGATATGAAGGTTACGGCAGACGAAGTTGACCTCCTTCTCCGCGAGGGAGAGAAACTGGCTCCGGAGCTTGCATATACTCGTATCCTCCGCGCATATGCCGGAGTACGTCCTCTTGTTGCTGCCGATAACGATCCTTCTGGCAGAAGCATCAGCCGTGGTATCGTATGCCTTGACCACGAGACGCGTGACGGCATTCCTGGATTCATTACCATCACCGGCGGTAAGCTTATGACATACCGACTTATGGCTGAATGGGCTACGGACCTTGCCTGCAAGAAACTGGGAGTCGACAAACCATGTCAGACAGCGGATATTCCGCTTCCTGGTTCGGATATTACAGAAGAGGACAGATATGCTTCGGGCTCGGATCTCGGAGGTAAGGCTGCGCGTGGACGCCACGGTTCGAGATCGGTTGAAATCAAGCATAAGGACCGCTATGATGAATCGCTTGTGTGTGAGTGCGAAGGCGTATCCATTGCCGAAGTTAATTATGCGATAGATACTCTGGACGCTAAGAATATTACAAATCTCCGTCGCAGGACAAGACTTGGTATGGGAACATGCCAGGGCGAGCTCTGTGCTTGCCGTGCTGCAGGACTTCTCAGCAAGGCGAACGGATGTGCGCGTAAGTCTGTTGAAGATCTTGCAACATTCATGAATGAGAGATGGAAGGGAATGTTCCCTGTGTCCTGGGGTGATACATTGTCAGAAGCCCAGTTTACATCGTGGATATATGAAGGTGTATGCGGACTTGACGCTTTCGATAAAAAGGAGGAATAGGCTATGAGATTTGATACAGTAATTATAGGTGGAGGCCTCAGCGGTCTCGTTGCAGGAATTGACCTTGTACGCAAAGGTCAGAAGTGTCTGATCGTCTCGTCAGGTCAGAGTGCCCTTCATTTCTTCTCAGGTTCATTTGAACTTTGCAACAAGGAGAATGATCCTATGAAGGCTATTGCCTCTCTGGATGCATGTCATCCGTATTCGAAGCTTGGAGCAGAGCGTGTGGAGGCTCTTGCGGCGCGCGTCAAGCCATTCTTTGCTGAGCTTGGTCTGAATTTCAAGGGTGATGCTTCTGCAAATCACTGGAGAATGACTCCTCTCGGAGTAATGAAGAGAGCATGGCTTACACTTGATGAATATGCAACTTTCGAATCTGAAACTGAAATGCCATGGAAGAAGGTGTCAGTCCTGAATATTGATGGCTTCCTGGATTTCCATACAAGCTATATCGCTGCTGCCCTTGAAGCAAAAGGAGTGGAAGTGGCTGTTGCATCTTTGTCGGCACCTCAGTTCGATAAGCTGAGGGAAAGTCCGACTGAAATGCGTTCTACCAACATTTCCAAGACAATCATCGGTGAGTTTGTTGATGCGCTTGCAGAGCAGATAAACGGGAAGACCGACGGTTCAGATGCAGTGCTTATGCCTGCTGTGGCCGGCCTGACAGGAACAGCAGAAGTTGAACGTCTGAAGGAACTCGTCAAGGTACCTTTCCATTTCCTTCCGACGCTTCCGCCGTCTACCCCTGGAATCCGTATCCAGATGATGCTCAAGAAGTATTTCCAGCAGCAGGGTGGTGTCTATATGCTCGGTGATTCCGTGACAGAGGGCAGGTTTGAAGACGGTAAGCTCAAGAGTATAAAGACTCTAAATAACGAGGATACAGAGTTTGAGGCAGACAACTTCATTCTCGCAACAGGAAGCTTCTTCAGTAAGGGTATAGTCGCATCGCAGAACGGAGTGGCAGAGCCTGTGTTCGGTCTGGATGTTGATGCTGATTCAGACAGAACGAACTGGTATCAGCGCAATATGTTCGATGCACAGCCATATATGACTTTCGGAGTCGCTACTGATGAAGAATTCCGTGCAAAGAAGGATGGCAGGCCTGTCGTTAACCTGTATGTCGTGGGATCGGTCCTCAGTGGATTCAATGCCATCAAGGATGGTTGCGGAGCAGGTGTATCTATCCTGACTTCCTTGAATGCTGCCGACCAGATCATGAATCTTTAAAATTAAAATGATTCGAAGAAAATGAATAAGGAACAGAATACAAACGCAGAAAGTTTTGAGCAGTGTCTCAAATGTACAGTATGTACTGTTTATTGTCCGATGGTTGCAGTGAATCCGGATTATCCGGGTCCTAAGCAGGCTGGTCCGGATGGGGAGCGATATCGTCTCAAGAATCCGGTATTCTATGATGATGCTCTGGATCTCTGTCTGAACTGCAAGAGATGTGAGGTTGCGTGCCCGTCAAATGTGAAGATCGGAGACATCATCCAGAGTGCCCGTCTGAAATACAGCAGCAAGAAGCCGAAGCTGCGTGACTTCATTCTTGCCAACACTGACATTATGGGAACTATGGCCAGTACTATGGCTCCTGTAGTCAACTTTACTTTGGGCCTCAAGCCTGTCAAGGCTGTCATGGATGGTGTACTGGCTGTCGATCACCACAGGACTTTCCCTAAATACGCTGGCCAGAGGTTCGAAACATGGTTCAAGAGATATGCTCTCAAGAAGCAGGAGGAGTACACGAAGAAGGTCAGCTACTTCCACGGCTGTTATGCAAACTACAACAATCCTAAGCTTGCGAAAGACTTCGTGAAGATAATGAATGCCATCGGATATGGCGTCAATCTTCTCGAGAAGGAGAAGTGCTGTGGCGTGGCTCTGATCTCTAACGGATTCAAGAACCAGGCAATCAAGCAGGCCAACCTTAACCTTGGAAGCATCAGAAAGGCTGTAGGAAGGGGAGAGCCTATACTTACTACAAGCTCGACATGTACATTCACAATGCGAGATGAATACGCTCACATTCTTGAGCTTGACAATTCAGACGTAAGAAGCAGCATCGCCCTTGCTACTAAGTTCATTTTCGAACTTGTCGATGCAGGGAAGGTGAAGCTTGTGTTCAAGGACGACTATCGCAAGAGAATAGCATATCACACCCCATGTCATATGGAGAAGCTCGGATGGGCTATATATTCTACATCTCTGGTGAAGATGATTCCTGGTGTGGATTTCAATATGCTTGATTCCCAGTGCTGCGGCATTGCCGGAACCTATGGATTCAAGAAGGAGCATTACGAAGATTCACAGAAGATTGGTGAAAGCCTCTTCCGTCAGATCAGAGACCTCAATCTGGATATGGTCGCAACAGACTGCGAGACATGCAAGTGGCAGATCGAAATGAGTACAGGAGTACAGGTCGAGAATCCTATATCGATAATCGCAGATGCCTTGGATGTAGAGGCTACTCAGAAGGCGAACAGGTAGAACTCTGTTCGAACAGATTTCTTGCGGGGAGCTTTGCACTGTAAAGCTCCCTGCATTGTTTGAAGAGGGCATCGGTATATCGTGCCTGTCCGGGACCTTTCCATGTGCTGGTGTTGGTAATGATTATCCAGCACTCACCGTCCGGGAAACATTTCACCAATGCACTGGTGCCTGAGAGTGTGCCGGTCCTGCTCCATCCTTTCTCCGGGTCAGTGTCGTTCCAGCCGAGAGAATATGTTTCCTTGTCAAAATATTCGGTCATCTGACGGACAGACTCCTGTGAAATGATATCCTTTACTTCGTCCCTTCCGTCAATCGATGCAACGAGTCTGGCTATTTCTGCTGGAGAACCGCACCATGCTCCGGCTCCGGAAAGCATAGGGATGTTATTGCCCCCATAGCATCTTTCCACAATCCTGCCGCTGCCGTTATATTCCTCAATGAATTTGCCATCTCCTTCATGAGTGTAATATCTTACCTCGTTATCTCTTTTATCTGAATAATATGTGCCTGCTATATGCATGTCGTAGCATCCTGCAGGAGCGAGTACATCTTCCTTGATGAACTGTTCGTAGGTTTTGCCCGAAACTTCTTCTATAATTCTTGATAGCAGCAGGTACCCGAAATTAGAATATCTCTGCCATTCACCCGGCATGAATCTGAGTCTTTTCGGAAGAACCAGGCGGAAGAAGTCGTCGGCTTCCGGCGGACAATCTAGCTGCATCTGGTTCATTACATCTCTTGAAGAGAACAAAGGGTCACGGTAAAATCCACCCTGATGTCTGAGAAGGTGCTCTATAGTGATCTTGTGGCAGTTCCTGTCCTTGATGAGAGAGTCGAGAGGAGTGCCATGGAGAATTCCGGACGGACCGAAGACTGTGTCCTTTATGCTCAGCATTTCCTTGTCCTGCAGTACCATTATTCCTGTAGCAGTGATAAGTTTGGAAACAGATGCCATTCTGAGAATATGTCCCGCGTTCATTTTTTCTCCGGTTTCCTGGTCAGCCCATCCGTAGCCTTTGGCATAAAGCAGCGAGTCATTCCTCATTATTGCCAGCGAGGCTCCTTTGATGAACCACCTGTCCATATATCCGGTTATCTTTCTGTCAAGCCCCTTAAGCTCTTCAATGTCAGATAGTTCGTTGGTCAGTACGGTGTTCAGTCTTGGCAGTGTTTCCGGAATCGGCTTGGGCTTTGGAATAGGCTTTATGAATATCACAGATGCTGTCGTCACGGTAACGGCGACTGCTATACCTGTCAATATGGCTATCAGTTTCTGTCTTTTCATATTCCTAAAGGTTACTTCCAAGAATGGTCGGATCCTCACCGTCCTTCAGTCTGCTGAATTTCTTGAACAGTTGTCCGAGCAGTATTGCTGTAAGAATGAATGCAATTACATCCGAGATAGGGAAACTATACCACACGCCATTTCCTCCAAACTTCAAAGGAAGCAGGTACAATAGTGGAAGGAGGAAAAGAATCTGTCTGGAAAGTGACAGTATTACGGATTTCTTTACCATACCGAGAGACTGAAAGAAATTCGTGGCTATCATCTGGAATCCTACGATAGGGAAGGCCATGTTCTGCAGTGTAAGTCCTTTGGAAGCAATGTCCAGCAGTTCAGGATCATGAGTGAAGATTCCTGTAGCCAAGCGTGGTATAAGTACTGATATCAGGAAACATAGTGTAGTCATCCCTGTTGCAAGTCTGGCTGTCTTCCAGAATACTTCCTTGACGCGAGAGTAAAGTCTGGCTCCATAATTATAGCCGGCAATCGGCTGCATACCCTGATTCAATCCCATGCATACCATTACGAACATGAAGGTGATTCTGTTGCAGATTCCGTATGCTCCGATTCCAAGGTCTCCGCTGTAGGTTCTCAGCTGCTGGTTTACAAACAGAGTGACAAGGCAGGCTGCGGAATTCATCAGGAAGGGACCTGCACCTATGGCAAGCGATTCCTTTGCAATCTTGAAGTTGAGCCTTAATATACCCTTTTTGAAATGTATGACTTTCGAACTGTCTGCAAAATGCGACATTACGACAACCAAGGCACAAGTCTGTGAAATAACGGTCGCCCATGCTGCTCCAGCTATCCCTAAATCAAGTACAAAGATGAATATAGGGTCAAGGATGGAGTTGAGGATTACGGTGAAGATAGTAAGGCCCATTGCCTTCTTCGGATTTCCTGTCGAGCGCATGGCCGCATTCAGACCGAAGTAAAGATGGGTTATGATATTTCCGTAAAGGATGATCTTTATGTATTCCTTGGCGTAGGGGAGTGTGTTCTCGCTGGCTCCGAAGAAGTATAGGATAGGGTCGATGTAGGCCAGTGATACAATCATGAAAATCAGTCCGATGATTATGTTCAGACTGACTACATTGCTGAGTACCTTGTTGCAGGCGCTATATTTTTTTCTTCCCAGAAATACCGACAGGATGGTTGCCGCTCCTGCACCGACTAGAGTGCCGAATGCTGTAGAGAGATTCATGAGCGGAAATGTGATGGCCAGCCCGGAAATAGCCAACGGACCTACTCCCTGACCTATATATATGCTGTCCACCATATTATATAGCGATGAAGCTGTCATCGCTATAATTGCAGGAAGTGCATACTGCTTGAGCAGCTTGTTTATGTCTCTGGTGCCGAGTTCTGTAGGGACTGATGCTTTTATTTCTGCCATCTTAGTTCTCCGGTGCGGCTACGAATTCGATTTCGAAGATAAGAGGAGCATAGCCGGGTATGGAAGTGCTGCCTGAGTATCCATAACCGAGATCAGAATAGAACATACCCAGACCTTTTGAACCAGTCGTGAGGGAATTCATCTGCCATAAAGTCATTGAGAAACCTGAAATTACCTCGCTTTCGTCCAATGTTATGTCGGAGGCTGTTTCACCCCAGTGTACAGGAGTAGGACCGTATGTCTTTCCTTCTGTATAGAGGTTGTTGTCCTTGGCGACGTTTTCGATGTTTGTGTCGAATATTAAGCCGTTCAGCAGCTTACCGATATAATTGATGTAAATCGTAGTGTCTTCAGGGAACTTCTCGTTGTTCTTGTCCGGATACTCGACTATAGGCTTGTAGAATATTCCGTAACCGATTCCGGTGGTATCTTCGATTGATGTACCTTTGAATCTGCCGTCATAGAAATCATCCTCGTTGAATGTCTGTACCATCTTGTTGAACTGCCACTGGTTAATATCCATGGTGAAGTCTTCCACTGTCACTTCATATATTGTGTTGGAATTGTCGCTGGCTTCTGCGAGATATTCTTCTTCGGTAGCAAAGTTCTCATATGACATCAGCCATGAAGGAACGATGAATTTCTTTGATTCACCTTTCCTCATTCCGTTGATTCCGTCAAATACTCCTGCACGTATGGTACCTGCTGTCGTAAGCCACACCTGCTCTCCGTAATATCCGGAAGGATTGTATGTACCAAGCTGTTCAGCAGTCTCCTTGTCGGTATATGTGGATATATTGCCTTCGAGATCGGTTGTCCTGAAGTTTACGATTGCAAAACCGTCGGCAGCTACCTGAAGACCCGACTCCGTCGTTGTGTGGTCAAGTATATAAATACCTCTTCCGGCTTTGTCAGCTTCTGTGATTCCATTGACCTTCAGCCATGCATCCAGATATCTTTTCCCAGCTTCGTTGGCTCCTTCCGGAACATTCCTTGCACAGCTGACAGGGACGATCGCCGCCGCAGCAAATACGATATATTTTAAAATATTCTTCATCATCATTTATGTAATACAACCTGCAAATATAAGAAAATATCGGATAAGACTAATCATTTGAGATGCTTTCTACCCAAATCTTGTAGACGAGCGCCGAATTTGCAGGAACTATGCCAAACTGTTTCTTCCCGAATCCGTATTTCCCAGAAAACAGAATCTGGCACTCTTCGCCACCTTTGACACCTGTCAGGCCGTTCTTGAGACCAGGGATAAGTTCATAGTCCTGAAGGTTGACAGTCAATACTTTAGCATCTTCATCGGAAAGATTCCATCCGGCTTCGGTCGCACTTTGCCGGTGGTTTGTTGTGAAAAGATCGGCATTGCTTATACTGCTGTTGAATATGTATCCTGCATAGTAGAATGCAATCGTACCGCCTGACGAAAGTTCTTCTCCTGCACCTTCCTTGATGACAAGTCGTGATGTGCCTCCGTTATATACGACGCGGAGAGTGTCTGTTCCTGATATCCTGTTCTTTTCTATGTACTTGTCGATCCTGCTTTCCTGTGAGTTGTATATTGTCTCAAGTTTCTGCTTGACGCAGGAAACCGATACCGACATTACCGTCAGGATCAGGAATATGATATTGCTATGCTTCATTTTCTTCAGTAATAAATATATGTGTATGTCTTTCAATGTATTCGGCAGCCTGGCTCATGTCACTGATGTCCTCCGGGATATTCAATCTTCCGCCGGCTGCATTCTCGTGACCGCCGCCGTTGAAATGCAGTTTTGAACATCTGTTGGCCGAGATTCCTTTCTTTGACCTGATTGAAACCCTGACTCTATCCTTGTCCTCCTTCAGAAGCAGGCTCATCCTGACTCTGTCGATTGACAGCGGCATGTTTACAAAGCCTTCGGTGTCCCCCTCCTCTATGCCGTATCTTTCAAGTGTATCCTTGTCAAGGACCACATATGCAACTCCGTCGTCAGTGATGGTGAGCAGATCCTTGAGGATATGTCCAAGAAGCCTGAGGCGGTTCTCGCCATATTGGTTGTACAGGTTGAATACGATCCTGTCTCTGTCCACCCCTCTTTCGATCAATTCTGCGGCCATCAGCAGAGTGGAAGGGTAGGTGGAGTTCGCGAAGTTGTTGGTGTCGGTCGTCATTCCTGTCATCAGGGCTTCTGCTGACTCCATCGGCAACCCTGCCGCTTTCCCGCCGCATTGTGGAGTTGCCTTGAGGATGTGGTACAGCAGTTCTGAAGCTGACGAGACATCCTGACGTGAAAATACAAGGCCGAATGCCCCGCTGTCCGGGTTGAGATGGTGGTCGATAAGGACCTTGTATGCGGATGATGCGCTTAAAGCCGGTCCGAGACGGTCTGCACGATGAAATGCGTTGAAGTCGAGGGCGATGATGAGGTCGGCCTCCTGTATCGCCTTGACGGTATCTTCCGGCCTTTCCTCGAATACCAGGATGTCCCGATCTGTCTCGGCATTGACCATGAATGCGATGCTTGACGGAAATCTGTCATTCAGAACTATCTTCACATCTGTGCTGAAGTACTGCCTTATGAAGCGGTACATTGCGATGGAACTGCCCATTGCATCGCCGTCTGGCTTGAAATGGGTGGCTATGACTGTCTTCGCAGCCTTTTCAAGCTGGCAGGTAAGTCTGTTTATATCTGATGTGGCAGATGTTATCATTCTGGTAAAATTGTTTTTCGGCGCAAAATTACAAATTATATTGCATTTCATAAATCAATTTTCTAACTTTGTCCGGCATTTTGGAAAAATTAAACATCAAGATATGAACTCTATTCTTAAAAAGGTACTGACCTATCTCATTCTCCCTGCAATCATCGTAGGGCTTGTTTATCTCATCGTGCAGAGCATTATGGAGCCTGTGGAATTCAATAAACAGAAAGCTTTCCGTGAAAGTGTTGCTGTTCAGAGACTTAAGGATATCCGTGATCTCCAGGTAGCTTACAAGAACGTTAATGGTAAGTATGCTTCTACCGTTGACTCGCTCAAACTTTTCTACAATGAAGGAAAGATCAAGGTCGTGATGCAGATCGGTTCGAAGGATGACTCTCTTGCTATGGTTAATACAACTAACCTTAAGAGACGTAACCCAAGAATCAAGCCTGAGCAGATGCTCGAACTTTACAATCAGGGTCAGAAGCTCGTGTTTGAGATTCAGAACGAGATTCCTGTAAGGGATACGCTTTTCAACGAACGTACAGACTTCAATGTAGACTCGCTTGCCCTTATCCCGTTCTGTGGTGACTCAGTGATCATGGAGTCTACTATAAAGATGGTGTCAGGAGTGAAGGTTCCTCTCTTCGAGGCTTCAATGCCTTACAAGTCTCTCCTCAGAGGACTCAACAACCAGTTGAGAATCAACCTCGACGCCGAGAGAAACGATCAGGGACGTTATCCTGGTCTTAAGGTCGGTAGCGTTACTGCTCCGAACAACAATGCAGGTAACTGGGAGTAATGACAGATTATCATAAAGACAGGATATCCATTCAAGTCGGCTTGAGTGGATATTCTTTTAAGGTAGAAACTGATGGTACGGTCCGCTCATCCGGATGGTTGAGTGCGGATCGTATCTTCACTTCTACAGAGATGCAGAAGCGTTATGATGAAGTGGATATAGCGCTTTTTACACCGAAGTGTGCTCTTGTGCCTCAGCAGTTCCATCTGGCAGAAGAATCAGGAAGGATTCTGGCTGAGGTGGCCCGTCTGGACGAATCGGATCAGGTGGAATATGTCTCAGTGCCTCAGTATGCTTCTGTTATGGTTTACTCTGCTTCAATCGGCGAATCCCTGTCAAGAGTTCTCTCGGATATGGTTATCCGTACAGATGGCAGCAAGACACGGCCTTTCCCGGAGCTGTACCATATGCTTATGCAGCTTTCTTCCATTCAGGACTACAACAAGATACTGGCATCCTATATGGATGGTCACCTGTATCTTACAATAGCTCAAGGCAGGACTCTCCTTCTTTGCAATGTTTTTGAAGCTCAAGACTTTACGACTGCCGAATATTTTATTTTCCTGGCGATGAAGAAACTTCAGCTCAATCCGGAGATGTCGTCGATATATTTCAGGACCCAGCTTGCTGAAGAAGATGAAATGTCTCTCTATCGCTATTTTAAAAACGTAGAGGAAATTTGATATGAGGATAATCGGAGGACGCCTTAAAGGCAAGGCAATCGAGCCGCCTCAGGGTTACAAGGCAAGGCCTACGACAGATTTCGCGAAGGAAGGACTCTTCAATGTCCTTAACAATGAGTATGAACTCGAAGGACTTCAGGTTCTCGATCTTTTCGGAGGAACCGGATCCATTTCCTTCGAATTCGCTTCACGTGGCGCCTCGATGGTCTATTGTGTGGAGATGCTGCCGTTGCATGCCAATTTCATAAGAACTCAGGCGTCCCGCTTCGGACTCAGGAATCTCACTGTAGTCCGTCACAATGTATTCGAGTTTCTCGATATCTGTAAAGAGAAGTTCGATATAATCTTTGCCGATCCTCCTTATGCTCTTGAGGATCTGGCCACAATACCGGATAAGGTTTTTGCAAAGGATATTCTTCATCCGGGAGCATATCTTATCCTTGAACATCCCGGTGACTTTGATTTCAGCGGTCACGAGAATTTCATAAAGGAAAAGAAATACGGGAATGTGCATTTTTCGTTCTTTGAGAAAAAGTAGTGTATTATAATTATCAGTGAAATGAATCTTAACTTGAAAGAAGTATTCCAGCCTAAACTTTTCGGGCTGTTCCAGAAAGGCCGCTATGACAGCCGGACCTTTACATCTGACCTGATTGCCGGTATCATTGTGGGTATCATCGCCCTTCCTCTGGCCATCGCGTTCGGTATTGCCAGCGGAGTGACTCCCCAGCAAGGACTTATTACAGCAATAGTAGCCGGTTTTCTCATATCTTTCTTTGGCGGCTCCAACTTCCTCATAGGAGGACCGACCGGTGCCTTCATTGTCATTGTGGCAGGAATTGTCGGTCAGTACGGCATGCATGGCCTCATCATAGCTACAATAATGGCCGGAGTCTTCCTTGTGATCATGGGATTGTGCAAGATGGGAGCCATCTTCAAATTCATTCCATATCCTATAGTCGTGGGCTTCACCAGCGGTATCGCCCTCACTATCTTTTCTACCCAGATGAAGGACTTTTTCGGTCTACCTCTCGATCTGGCGGTGCCGGCAGGCTTCATACCGCAGTGGGGATGCTATTTCCAGAACATTGCCTCAATCAATTGGGTTGAGTTCGCCATGAGCATGGGGTGTCTTCTCATATGCATATTCTGGGGTAAAGTAACCAAGAGAATTCCGGGCTCCCTTATTGCCCTTATTTTCGGAACACTTGTTTCTGTTCTTCTCAGTAAGTTTGCAGGTGTGGAATTCGCGACTATCGGCTCTAAGTTCCCTGAACTGGCAAACGGCCTTCCAATGCCTAAGCCGGTCGCTCCTGAGTTTGATTTCGAGACACTTAAGGGTCTGGTTTCGCCGGCTTTTACAATTGCCATTCTGTGTGCAATCGAGTCGCTGCTGGCAGCAATGGTGGCTGACGGAGCTACAGGTAAGCACCATAACTCCAATACAGAACTCATAGGTCAGGGTATTGCAAATATCATTACCCCATTATTCGGAGGTATACCTGCAACAGGTGCCCTTGCAAGGACCATGGCGAGCATCAATAACGGGGGAAAGACTCCTGTGACAGGTATAATCCATGCTGTGGTACTCCTGCTGATTTACCTCTTCCTTATGCCTTATGCGGTGTATATACCTCTTTCATGCCTTGCCGCTATTCTGGTGATGGTAGCATACAATATGAGTGAGTGGAGGACGTTCAAATATCTTCTTCGTGGTGACAAGTCCGATGTAGCAGTGCTTCTGATCACATTCTTCCTTACAGTCATAGTCGATCTGACAGTGGCAATTGAGGTAGGAGTTGTCCTTGCCATCGTCCTTTTCGTAAGACGCGTCATGCAGACCTCTACAATATCGGTTCTTGAAGGTAATCAGGTTGCAGCCACCGAAGATATCGAAAAAGCAGCAATGGAGGACACAGACCGTCTCGACATACCGAAAGGTGTCGAGGTTTATGAGATTGACGGTCCGTTCTTTTTCGGACTTGCCAGCCGTTTTGAGGAACTTGAGAATCAGAAGAGAGGAGAAACCAAGGTACGTATCATACGTATGAGGAAGGTGCCTTTCATCGATTCTACCGGTATCAACAACTTGAGGAATCTTTGCGAAAGAACGCATAAGAGAGGAGTGATTGTCATTCTGTCAGGTGTTACCGAGAAAGTTCATCAGTCGCTTGTAAAATTCGGGGTAGACCTTGAGATAGGTCCGGAATATATCTTCCCTCATATCGTGCCGGCACTGAAGAAGGCTACAGAAATTGTAAGTAACAAATAAATATATTTCGATATGTATACCAAGGAGCAAGGCCTTTATGTGGCTCATGGTCCGAACGGGCCTATTTCAATTTGTGGAAAAATGGCGAACAGACATGGTCTGATTGCCGGTGCGACAGGTACAGGAAAGACTGTTACCCTGCAGGTACTGGCTGAGACATTCAGTCAGGCTGGCGTGCCTTGCTTCATGGCAGACATGAAGGGTGACCTTTCCGGTATAAGCCAGACCGGCTCCATGAGCGGATTCATAGAGAAGAGATGTGCAGAGTTCGGAATGGATTCTCCAGTGTTCGGAAGCTGCCCGGTGCGTTTCTTCGATGTGTATGGCGAGCAGGGACATCCGATGAGGACTACTGTCTCGAATATGGGACCTCAGCTTCTCTCGCGTCTTCTTCAACTTAATGATACTCAGGAAGGTATATTGAATATCGTGTTCAGAATTGCAGATGACAGAGGTCTGCTTCTGATAGATATGAAGGATCTTCGTTCAATGCTGGACTATGTCTCCAAGAATGCCGCTCAGTATACCTCTACATATGGAAATATAGCGCCGCAGAGCGTAGGAGCGATCCAACGTGCGCTTCTTACTCTTGAAAATCAGGGTGCCGACAAGTTCTTTGCCGAGCCGTCGTTTGATATATATGACCTTCTTCAGTGTGAACAGGGACGTGGTGTCATGAATGTTCTTGCCGCTGACAAGCTTATGCAGAATCCGAAACTGTATTCTACCTTCCTTCTCTGGCTTCTGTCCGAACTTTATGCGCGTCTGCCTGAGGTGGGAGACATGGATCTTCCGAAACTTGTCTTCTTCTTCGATGAGGCTCATATGCTCTTTGAAGATACCTCAAAAGCTTTGGTTGAAAAGATCGAGCAGGTGGTACGCCTGATACGAAGCAAGGGAGTAGGTGTGTATTTCGTGACTCAGAGCCCTACAGATATACCTGAAGACATTCTCGGTCAGCTTGGTAACCGTGTCCAGCATGCCCTCCGTGCCTTTACACCAAAGGATCAGAAAGCAGTAAAGACGGCTGCCGAGACATTCCGGGCAAATCCTGCATTCAAGACTGCTGATGCCATTATGGAGCTTGGTACAGGTGAAGCTCTTGTTTCATTCCTTGACGAGAAGGGTGCGCCGTCAGTCGTAGAAAGGGCTAAGATACTTTTCCCTTTGAGCCAGATCGGGGCGGTGTCCGAGTCTCAGAGAGATATGATCATCAAGCAGTCCCGCCTCTATGGCAGATATGATAATGTGATTGACCGTGAAAGTGCATTCGAGGTGCTTATGGAAGAGGCTGATGCAGCTCTAAAGGCAGAACAGGAGGCTGTCGAGGCTGCAGAAGAGGAGGAAAAGGCTTCCAAGTCGAAGAAATCCGATAAAGGCAGCGGACTTCTCAAGGGTATCTTCGGCGCCGTAGTCGGAGCCGTTGTGACAAGTGTTACCAGCTCTATCGGATCGGAGGTTTCCAAGAAGGTCACTGGAAAGAAATCAAAGACGACAGCCAAGGATATAGCAGGCAAGGCGGTAGGTTCTGCAGCCAGAACTGCGACACGTCAGTTGACACGCAGTGTGCTGGGAACCCTTCTGAAGTAATGATTTTTACATAAGCAGGGATGAAACGTCCTTGCCAGAGGCTATTGCCTCGCGGATGATGGTTGACGAAATGTTAACCATTTCTGCATCAAGCAGGGATATCATATATGACGGATTCTCCTGAAGAAGGTCATTCTTTATTGATTCCAAGTCAAATCCTCTGCGTGGATAGACGGCAGCTCCATATTCCTTCAGGATACGGCTGTAATCACGCCATCTGCGTATGTCTGCAAGATTGTCTGCTCCCATCACGAGTGTGAATGAACAGCCCGGCTCACGTTCCATCAATGCGTCAAGTGTGCGTATAGTATAGTGAGGCTCTGGCATTCTCAGCTCTATATCATCCACCTTCACCTTTCCCGCAGAGGCTGGTGTCATGTGTCCTTCGTGTTCCCCGGTCTCTGCAGGAAAATGACGCTTTACGGCCTCGACGGCAGCGTTATAGCGGTCACATCCGGAGTCGCTGCTTATGCCTTCCTTCAAGGGATTCTTGGGTGATACGATCAGATACACCATGTCGAATCCGGCCTTCCCGATCAGATGTCTGATGATTGCGAGATGACCGATGTGCAACGGATTGAATGAGCCGCTATATACTGCGATGCGCTTTTCTTTCATTCCGCCCTTATGCTTTCAGAAAATCACCGATTACTTTTTCAGCCTCATCCTTGGCAGTCTGCAGATCGTCATTTATAAGTACATAATCGAATTTTCCTTCTGCAAATTCCATTTCAGAAGCGGCTTTGGCCACTCTCTTTTCAATAGCCTCGGGTGTGTCCGTTCCGCGTCCTACAAGTCTTTCCCTGAGTATTTCGACGGATGGAGCCTGTATGAACACAGAAAGGGCTTTCTCTCCGAAGAACTTTTTCAGATTGACGCCTCCCTGTACGTCTATATCGAATATTATGGTATTCCCTTTGGCCCATATCCTGTCTACTTCTGACTTCAGTGTCCCGTAGAATGAACCGGCGTAGACTTCCTCATATTCAACAAATCTGTCATCAGCAATCAGACTGCGGAATTCGTCTGAAGTGTAAAAGTAGTATTCCACTCCATGCTTTTCCTGGCCTCGAGGTGCTCTTGAGGTGGCAGAAATGGAAAATTCAAGTTCCGGAAACAGATTCAGAAGGTGGTTCACTATTGTGCTTTTTCCGGCTCCCGACGGGGCTGAGAAAATGACGACTTTGTTGTTCATATATGCTCTTGGAATATTTTTTTCAATATTCGGCAAAATTAATTATTTTTGCGGAGATTTTGTGATAAGCAAACGATTTTTAAAAAATTATAGAATTATGATTTCTTACAAGGAACTTGGTCTTGTGAACACAAGAGAGATGTTCGCAAAGGCTATCGAAGGTGGCTATGCCATCCCAGCATTCAACTTTAACAACATGGAGCAGCTTCAGGCTATCATTTCTGCAGCAGCAGAGACAAAGTCTCCAGTTATCCTTCAGGTATCTAAGGGCGCTCGTCAGTATGCAAACCAGACTCTTCTCCGTTATATGGCGGAAGGTGCTGTAGAGTACGCTAAGGAGCTTGGTTGGGAGAACCCTCAGATCGTTCTTCACCTTGACCACGGTGATTCATTCGAGACTTGCAAGAGCTGTATCGACATGGGCTTTTCATCAGTAATGATCGACGGTTCACATCTTCCATATGAGGAGAACGTAGCTCTTACAAAGAAGGTTGTTGACTATGCACACCAGTTCGACGTGACAGTTGAGGGTGAGCTCGGAGTTCTCGCAGGCGTTGAGGATGAGGTAAGCTCAGACCACCACACTTATACCAAGCCAGAGGAAGTTGTGGACTTCGTTTCACGTACCGGCTGCGATTCACTCGCTATCTCTATCGGAACATCACACGGTGCTTACAAGTTCACTCCAGAGCAGTGCACTGTAGATCCTGAGACTGGTCTCCTCGTACCTCCAATGCTCGCATTCGACGTTCTCGAAGGCGTTGAGAAGGAACTTCCTGGTTTCCCAATCGTTCTCCACGGTTCTTCTTCAGTTCCACAGGAGGAGGTTGCTACAATCAACAAGTACGGTGGAGCTCTCAAGGCTGCTATCGGTATTCCTGAGCCATGGCTCCGCAAGGCTGCCGAGTCTGCAGTATGTAAGATCAACATCGACTCTGACTCACGTCTCGCTATGACAGCTGCTATCCGTCAGGTGTTTGCAGAGAAGCCGGCTGAGTTCGACCCACGTAAGTACCTCGGTCCTGCACGTGACAACATGAAGAAGCAGTACATCCACAAGATCGTGAATGTTCTTGGTTCAAACGGTAAGGCTTAATCATCTTCCGAATTATATTGAAAGGAGACTCCGCCCGGAGTCTCCTTTTTTTGTTTAAAACCTTGTATTAGTATTTGAAAATTAGCTATATTTGCCTTAATATGATAAAATATATGATGACCTATGCGAAATAGATTTCTTTTGGTTGCAACTCTTGCCGTTTTGGCCTTTACAGCTTGTAAGACAGAGGATGATGCAGTCATAGCTCTCAGATTGGATGAATCTGAACTGGAGCTTGTAAAAGGTACGGAAAAACAGTTGGTTGCGACTACGGTTCCTGTGGTGGATGATGTGGTTTTAGAGTGGCGTTCGAGTATGCCGGAGTATGTTTCAGTCAGTGAGACAGGTGTAGTGAAGGCAGAAAAGATCTATTATAAGAATGAAACTGATACGGAGGCAACTCCGGTTTCCATATATTGTGTATGTGAAGGTGGAGCGGCAGAGTGCAAGGTAACCGTCCTGCCTCTTGATGTCGAGCGTATGGAAATCGTTGTCCCAGATGGCGCATCCAGCGTGATGCTGCCGGGAGAACAGCAGAAAGTGGGACTGGCTTTTTATCCGGAGGATGCAGATGTGGATGCTGATCAGATTGTCTGGTCAACTACAGCTTTTGAATATGCAGTTGTCGAAGAGGATAAGGCAGATAATACTCAGGCATATGTCAAGGCTATATGGCCAGGCAGCGTTTCCATAAAGGCTGTGTATGGGAAGCAGTCCGCGACATTGAATCTTGTGGTAAAGCCTATTTATGTCGAGAGCGTATCTGTAGAGGGACCTGAGGTTATCGAGATGAAGGTCGGAGATGCAAAGGGACTATCTGCTTCTTTGATACCTGAAAATGCCACTGTAGAACTGGTCTGGAGTTCAACCGACACCAGAATTGCCACAGTTGACGCAGATACAGGTATAGTGACAGCCATTAGTGAAGGTGAGGTGAAGATAAATGCAGTAGCAGGAATTGTACAGGATGATGTCACTATAAAGGTTGTAGCACAATAATCAGAATTCATTATGAAGAATATCTCAAGAATATTCGCTTTTCTCCTTGTGTCCTTTGCCGTTTTTGCAGGTTGCAGGGAGGATCAGCCGCTAGAGCCTGTCATGCTGGAGCTGGACAGGACTAATATGAGGATGAGAGTAGGACAGAGTCAGCAGCTCAATGCACGTCTGCAGGGAAGTACAGACAAACTGGTATGGACTACAGCAGATGAATCTGTCGCAGAAGTAGAAAAGAATGGCCTTGTTACGGCAGTTGGTCCGGGACAGACCGTTATTACGGTTACGGCGGGCAATGTGTCTGAAAGTTGTAATGTAGAGGTTACGGAGTTTAAGGCAGATGAACTGCTGCTGAATGCCGACATAAAGGACAATGCTCTTGTTCTGACGACAGGTGATGAATATCAGATCGAGCCACGTTTCTATAAGGATGGAGAGAAGGTTAACGATATGGTATATCCTTCATATTCAGTGGATAATGTAGTGCCGGCGAGGGAAGGAGAATCTGTCGCTACAGTAGATCCGGAAGGTCTGGTCAAGGCTACGGCTCCCGGTACAGTTGAGATTACAGTCTCTGGCGCAGGAATCAGAAATACATTCATGCTTACCGTAAAGGAACTGTCGCTTGATAAGACTTCCTTGAATCTATATCTCCAGGAAACGGCAACTATAACTGCAACTGTGCTTCCGTCAGGACTTCCTGATTCTGAAAGTGCTGTAGAATGGTATTCTTCCGATAAGGAGGCTGTGTCCGTTGATGGTAATGGTCATATCAAGGCCCTTAAGGTAACTGAGGCTCCTGTAGAGATATTTGCGTTCGCTAATCGTGTTTCTGCTGTCTGCATGGTTACGGTTACGGAGTATGTCGCTCATTCTGTGGCATTTACTGATCTTGACGAGAAAGTAAGGAAAAACGGTGATATATATGAAATGTATGTTGGCGATTCGCCTGTAGTTCTCAGCACGTCATTTAAGGATAGCCAAGGTACGGATGTTTCGCACATGGTAATCGACAAAGCTTTTGCGTCGTCAGACAAGTCTGTCGCTACCGTGTCTTCCGAAGGGGTACTCGAGGTGGCCGGACCTGGAAATACAAGGATTTCAGTTTCGGGAGCTGGCGTGGAGACCTCATTCGAACTTACTGTTGTTCAGGGTGTTGAGAGCCTTTCTCTAACTCCTTCCGAACTCAAGACGGTATATGAAGGAGATGAACCGTTTACCATTGCCGCTACGGTGCTTCCTGAGAATGCTTCAGTAAAGGACGTAACATTTACATCGGACAAACCGTCTGTTGCTTCTGTCGATCCTGTTACCGGTCTTGTTACAATAGGAAGTGAGGGAGTTGCCAGGATTACAGTTTCAACAAAAGGCTTCAAGAGGCCTGTGAAAGATGCAGAAGGCAATTATTCATTTGAGAATCTGACATCAACACTGATTGTGAATGTGCAGAAGAAGGAGGTAGAGGTCGCGACAGTCACGATTCATGCAGAAGGAATAGTAGATGGTGTCCTTGTTGTGGAAAAAGGCACCGTAGTGCAGCTTACTGCGCTGGCAGAGCCTGCTGAGTTTACAGGTACCTGTTCCTGGATGGTGACAGACGGAATCGTCTCTGTAGATGATGACGGAAAACTTACAGCCTTAGCGACAGGAACTACGACAGTTGTGTTGGTTGCAGTAACACCGGACGGTCAGACAGCGACTGCTGAGCTTCCTGTCACGGTTACGGGTATCAACCCTACATCAATAGAGATTGTAAACGGTGAAGGTCTCAAGGCTGCTGTCAATGAGACTCCGATTGTCCTTGAAGCCAGGGCTACGGCTCCTTCAAATGCCGATTTCGCTGGGGTCAACTGGTATTCTTCTGACGAAAAGATAGTCAGGGTCGATGAGAGTGGAAGACTTACATATGTCGGATTAGGTAAGGCTACTGTTACAGCAAAGGCAAAGACATGGGATGGAAGTGAGGAACTTCCTGACGTCAAGGCAGAATTTGCTTTGGAAATCCTCAATACTGCCGTTACTGATTTTGACATTATCTGTGTGGATGGAGGTATATATCATAGTGGAGTACAGTATCTTGAAGAGGGTGAATCTCTCCGACTTGAGTGTGTGACAACTCCGACAGGTGCAGTTCCTAATACCGTTGCGTGGAAATCAAGCATGGCTGATGCTGCTGTCGTAAGTGCAGATGGTATTGTGACCGGAATAAAAACTCCTTATGAAACAGGAGTAGATGTATCCATCATATGTACGGTTGATGGCTCAATCGAGCGTACATTTAATCTTAAGGTGATAAGGATTCAGCCTAAGGATATTGTTGTGACACTTCCTGACCGTCCGTTGAAGGTAGGGGAAGCCTGGGATCTCAACCCTACCGTGATTCCGGAATCTTTAGGACTTTATCCTTCGAACTCATTCCAGTCTCCAGTCAATGCATCGGGAGTATTCGTGTCGTATTATCCGGGAAATATAAATTTCGGATTCTTTGTCAGCAATACTCATTCGGAAAGCGTCATCAGAACGCTGCAGAGGTATTATACAATTACAGTCGAGCCATATTGGGTGACAGAGGTGACCTTGCCGGATAAATTTGAAATGACAGCAGGCTCGTCCTCAATTCTTACTCCTTCATTCAAGTCTGATGTTGAAGGAATAGCTCCTACATATACAGATGTTGTATGGACCTCAAGTGCTCCTGATATAGTGTCAGTAGATGCCAAGACCGGTGAGGTCGTTGCACATAAGGAAGGTACAGCAGAAATCAAGGCGACAACTATCCATGATTATGCGGTTCCGAGCGGACAGGCACATAGATCGGCCGTTTGTGTTGTCAATGTAAAACAACCGGAAGTTGAACTCAATGTGGGAGACTATTATTATTCTGACGGCACCTGGTCATCAGAACTTGATCCGTCAAAAACTGTTGTAGGAGTTGTCTTTGCCAAGGTAAATGTGGCGGCAGTAGATTCTCATCTTGCATCTGATTATCCGAACTGTACTCGCGGACTCGTCGTAAGTACAAGCCAGTATGTGACTCCTTTTGCAAGTGACCGTGAATGGGGACGTCCGGATCTGATCTACTGGATGAATGCGAATGGATTCACATATGTCGAAGATACTCAAAAATATTGTGGATATAGCAATACCAAAGGCTTCCTTGCCATTAATCAGGCGAATGTAACGTCATATGGTGATGTGATACGTGTCGATCTCTGTAATGCCGTTACTCAGCACCGTAATGCCGTCCAGGCGCCTCAGACTGCAAGTGATTGGTATGTTCCTGCGTATCAGGAAATGACATTGCTGTATGAGAATCTTGACAAAGTGAATGCGTCGTTGTCAAATGCAGGTGGAGAAGTTGTAAACAAGACCTATACAATTACTTATACAATTTCAAATGGGCAGGAGGTAACTGCAAAGAAGGGACAGCAGTATTACTATAGCAATGTGGGAGTGAACCAGATTACAGCCTTTGATATGAACACTTCAAATCAGGTTCAGCCTTCATTGTATAAGGATGGCGATGCCTTTGCCGCGGCGTCATATGGAGAAAATACTCCGTTGCCGGTAAGAGTGATCCTGGCATTTTAGCGGACGCTGTAATATACAAGAAGAGGGGCCCGGGATTTTCTCCCGGACCCCTCTTCGTATATGTTGAATCTACTTCCTGCTGATGTAGTCCTCGTAGTCTTCCATTGAACGTGTAATTACATCCTTGGCTACATCTGGACCATAAATGCTGATGAACTGCATTCTGCTTGTGTGCTCTCCAGGAATGTCCTTATAAGTGCTGAAATAATGAATCAGTCGACGGATGATATCGGCTGGAACCTGCTCGATATCGGTCATCATGCCATAGACTGCATCACTCTTCAGAACTGCGATGATCTTGTCGTCAGCCTGATTATGATCGAGAAGTCTGAGTCCTCCGATAGGACGGGCATTAACGATGACGTCTCCATGGGTCACGTCCTTTTCCGTAAGAACACAGATGTCCAGCGGATCCCCGTCACCTTCCACGTCGAATCTTACAAGAGCCTTGTTGGTGAGTTCCGCCATCTTCGTTCCGCAATATGTCTTTGGAAGGAATCCATACAGAGACGGAACAATGTTGGAGAACTTCTGAGGCCTGTCAAGTGAAAGATAACCAGATTCCTTGTCCACCTCGTATTTAACTGTGTCAGTAGGCACAATCTCAATGAATGCCCTTACTTCTTCAGGAACATTCTTACCCAGGCTGATTCCATGCCATGGGTGTGCTTTATGTGCTTTGCTATAGTCCATTTGAATTGTTTTGATATGCAAAGTTAATCTTTTCTCCGATAATTCTTGCAGAAATCCCTACTAATTCCTCGCAAGGACGCTTTTTATAGTACTCTGGTGTCCTGTCTGACGGTTCGGGAGACTCTGGAATACCATGGATGCCGGTATCTTCCCTGGCTGTCGCCCTGCCGGTCAGCCCAAGCAACTCGCGGCATATGATAGAACCGTTTATGGCCTTGAAATCGGAAGCGACTTCCTGAACAAGTGCGTAGTTGGCAGTCCTGGCTTTCTTGTCCGAAGGGTTGTCAGCCGGTGAAAGCAGGCCGCAAAGAAACACCATTCCACTGACGCTTCCGCATACCTCTCTCATTCTGCCCATACCGCCTCCAAAACCAGATGCAATGCTGGCAGCTGTCTTATCGTCTATGCCGAAAATATCATTATATGCCAGTACGACTGCCTGACAACAGTTATAACCTTCTTCCTTGAAAAGCCTTCTGGCTTTTGCGACTCTTTCTTCTATGTCGATATCTTTCATATTCGTCTTTTCCGGCTTGACCGGGCCTCTCTACATTCTGTTTATTTTTATTACATTTCTCAGATTGCGGATCATGGAAATGACCTTGTCCAGCTCCAGATTGCTTGGTACTGCGATCTTCATTGTGATCTCATAAGTGCTGTAACGTTCATTCTCGCTTACATTGAACATGCGTATGGAGGCCCTGAATGAGTTCACGATATCCATGATTTCATTGATCACTGAAGGCTCCAGAGCGGCAGTAACCCTGAGGCCGGTCTGGAAGTTTCCGCTGCTCGGGGTCTCGCTCCATTTGACTTTCTGGATACGGTAAGGATACATCTCAAGCAGTCTGGCAGCATTAGGACATGACATTCTGTGAATCTTGATGCCTTCCGTACGCGTTACGAATCCGAATACATCGTCGCCGAATACAGGATTACAGCAACGTGCCATTCTATAATCTATTCCGCGCACGTTCTTGGCGTCGATTACAAGTATATCATCATTTCCCTTGCTTTCTTGTATGCCGGCACGGTTCTTTGTCTCCTGAACCGGAACCTCCTGCTGCTGATTGCTTGATTCCTGTATGAATGTCTTCACCTCGGCCACATCAAAGGCTCCGTCACCGATGGCTGCATAAAAGGCATTGATCGTCTTGAACTGGTACTTCTTCAGCAGAGCGGCCATATTTTCATCGTCAAGCTCCATTTTCCAGTTCTTAAGTCGGCGGCTCAGAATCTCCTTACCGTCTGCCGCCTTCTGGAACTCAGCCTCACTCATCTTCTGACGGATCTTTGTGCGGGCCTTGTTTGTCACGACGAAATTCAACCAGTCCTGTGAAGGCTTCTGGTTCTTGCCTGACATTATCTCGACAATGTCTCCAGTCTTGAGTTTTTCCTTTATCGGAACCGCCTTGCCGTTGATCTTTCCCCCGGTACATTTGATTCCCAGATTCGAGTGTATGTCAAATGCAAAATCCAGAACTGTAGCGCCTGCAGGCAGTTTTCTGAGCTCGCCGCTTGGGGTGAATACGAAAACCTCCTTGGTCGGCATTTCCAGTAATTCGTCCTCATAATACGAGGCCATAGGATCACCCTCGGAACCAAGAGGGTTTTCCAGTGCCCTGCGGACGGCTGTAAGCCATTTGTCCAGAGTAGCTTCATGGCGTATGCCTTTGTATGACCAGTGCGATGCCAATCCGCTTTCGGCCATATCATCCATTCGCTTTGTTCTTATCTGGACTTCCAGATAACTGCCTTCGCGGTTCTTTACTGTTATGTGCAGGGATTCATAGCCGTTAGGCTTAGGATTTGAAATCCAGTCCCTGAGTCTCTTGGTATCAGACTCATACTCTTCTGTCACGTATGAGAATACTTTCCAGCATAGTGCATGTTCTGTCTCCCTGTCATCCTCGCAGTCGATGATGAAACGTATTGCGAACACATCGAAGACACCTTCGAACGAGACCTTCTGCTTCTGCATCTTCTTGTAGATGGACAAGGCTGTCTTGGTGCGGACCTTCAGCTTGTAGGATATGCCTTCATCGGAAAGTTTCTGTTTAAGAGGCTCAATGAACTGAGTCATCAGCTTCTGACGGTCTCTTTCAGTACTTTTCAGCTTATTTGTAATAGCTCTGTACTGCTCCGGATCGGCGTGACGGAAGTAGATGTCTTCCATCTCGCTCTTGATGTTATAAAGACCGAGCTGGTGGGCGAGGGGAATGTACAGCATCATTGTCTCCAGCACCTTTCTTTCTCTTGAAAGTTTTGGGAACATATCGAGCGAGCGCATCACCTCCAGCCTGTCGGCAATCTTGAGGACTGTCACACGCGGATCCTTGGAGTATGATACGATGAGCTTCTTGTAGTTCTCGGCCTCGAGTCTGGTGTCTTTCGGGTTGATTGTAGAAATCTTGTTCAGACCGTCGACCATAGTCAGCACATCCTGACCGAACATACCCTTTGGTATGGCTGTCTCCGGGAAGAATCTTGTGGCTTCATGCAGAAAGACAGCTGCAATGCATTCTGCAGACAGACCTATTTCGTCGCATGCAATTCTTGCTACGGCCAAAGGATGTTCTATGAACGGATCGCCATTGCTCCTCTGATGAGTACTCAGAGTTTCTGCAGCAATGTCATATGCAGCCTTGATAATAAGCTTGCCGCTTTCATCATATCTTGGAAAAAGTTCTTCAATGCGCTCCATATCCTTCTGTTAATTCAATTCTCCTCAAAGTTAATAATTTTTCAGCTTTAAACCTTCCAGACTTTGAGATATTGCTGGAGGGCCCACATTTCATCCCTGTATTTGGCTGCTGCCATGAAGTCAAGCTCCGCTGCCGCCTTCTGCATATTACGCTTGGCATTCTCCACTGCCTTTTCGACCTGGGGACGGCTCATTGACCTGATCACAGGATCCTGAAGCACAGCGGCGAGGTCGGCCTGTACATAACCGTCGACAAATGCAGAATTGGAATCTCGTTTTGAGTCATGTCCCAATCCTACACTGACTGAGCCTCGTCCGAGGTCCGTCGGATCCGGAATATATGTAGGGTCGTCGTATGAATTCGCCGCGCTGACCTTGCCTGTTACAGTGTTCGAGAGGCGTGGATTCCGCTGTTTGCTGCCCGTGTCTCCGGCATCTTCAAGAAGAACGTTCTTCTTCACTGCCACCTGCGTCGGTGTTATGCCGTGCAACTTGTTATATTCCATCTGCTTGGTGCGTCGGCGATCGGTCTCATATATTGTCTGTTGCATCGAGTCGGTGATGGTGTCTGCGTACATTATCACCAGACCGTTGACGTTTCGTGCTGCACGGCCGGCAGTCTGTGTGAGGGCACGTCCGCTTCGCAGGAATCCTTCCTTGTCCGCGTCGAGGATCGCTACCAGAGACACGCTTGGAATATCGAGGCCTTCGCGGAGAAGATTGACTCCCACAAGTACATCGAACAGGCCGTTCTTGAAGTCTTCGATGATTTCCACACGCTCCAATGTATCTACGTCAGAATGAATGTATCGGCATCTGACTCCCATCTTTGTGAAATATTTCTCAAGTTCCTCTGCCATTCTCTTCGTAAGAGTGGTCACAAGAACCCTTTCATCAAGCTCTGCACGCTTGCGTATCTCTTCAAGCAGGTCGTCGACCTGGTTCTTGGTCGGTCTCACTTCGATTGGAGGGTCCAGAAGTCCCGTAGGTCTTACAACCTGCTCAACCACAAGACCTTCTGACTTCTGAAGTTCGTAATCCGCGGGAGTCGCACTGACAAACACCTTCTGTCCTGTGATCTCTTCGAATTCATCGAATTTCAAAGGTCTGTTGTCCGCAGCTGCCGGAAGACGGAATCCATATTCCACCAGGACGGATTTTCTCGAATGGTCGCCGCCGTACATGGCCCTGATCTGGGGCAGTGTCACATGGCTTTCGTCGATGAAGGTAATGAAGTCCTTAGGAAAATAGTCAATCAGGCAGAATGGCCTCATTCCTTCGCTTCTGCCGTCGAAATATCTTGAATAATTCTCTATTCCTGGGCAATATCCCATTTCCTTGATGAACTCAAGGTCATATTCTACCCTCTGCTTCAACCTCTTGGCTTCCAGATGTTTACCTATCTCGTGGAAGTATTCGCACTGCGCCGTCATGTCGTCCTGGATCTGGCTTACAGCCTTTGCGCTTCTCTCCTTCGTGGTCACGAAATTACCTGCGGGATAGATGGCAATCTGGTCCAGGTCGTCGATAAATGCGCCGGTAATCGGGTCAATGATGGAAATCCTGTCCACCTCGTCACCGAAGAACTCCACACGCACGGCATTTTCGCCGTAGCCGATGCATATGTCCACAGTGTCGCCGCGCACCCTGAATGTGCCTCTCTTGAAATCCACCTCAGTGCGGCTGTACAAAGCATCGACGAGCTGATAGAGGAAGCGTGTCATGCTCCTCTGTTCGCCCCTCTTGATATGGACAGTCTGTTCGTGGAAATCGGCAGGGTTGCCTATACCGTAAAGGCACGATACGCTGGATATTACTATCACGTCACGTCTGCCCGAAAGAAGGGAAGATGCTGCGCTAAGACGGAGTTTCTCGATCTCATCGTTGATGCTCAGGTCCTTCTCGATATATGTGTCTGTCACCGGAAGATATGCCTCAGGCTGGTAATAGTCGTAGTATGATACGAAGTATTCGACAGCGTTGTTCGGGAAAAAGGATTTGAATTCACCGTACAGCTGTGCCGCCAGAGTCTTGTTATGACTGAGTATAAGGGCAGGGCGCTGAAGCTTCTCGATGACGTTGGCCATAGTGAAGGTCTTGCCGGAACCTGTCACTCCGAGCAATGTCACAGCATCCACGCCACTGTTCAAGGCCTCGCATATTCCTTTTATGGCAGCCGGCTGGTCACCCGAAGGCCTGTATTCCGAATCAATCCTGAATTTCATATTCCAACATCAAATCTTATTCCCGTCATTTCTTCCGCCGTCACTCCCTCCGCCGTCATTCCCGGCGTGAGCTCCATCTCGTCGTCACTCCCTCCGCCGTCATTCCCGGCGTTCCTCCATAGTCATTCCCGGCGTGACCGGGAATCTTTTTACAAAGATAATGAAACTTCCTGTTACCCTTTACGAAAATTTTGTATCTTTGCGTGATTTTCGACTCCTGTCATTTCGAGCGAGCATTGCGAGTCGAGAAATCTTTGAAAACAACGTTTTATAAAACAATAGTACTATTATGGTTTATTCACACGAAGTGCAGCAGATGTGCTGCGTAAAGAAGGGACCTAACCACGGTCCGGCTCCAATTCCTGAAGAAGGAAAGTGGGTAAAATCAAAGCAGATTACTGATATCTCAGGCCTTACACACGGTATCGGCTGGTGCGCACCTCAGC
>JAFQGK010000001.1 GCA_017398335.1 Bacteroidales bacterium
ATATAGGTTCCTACGTATCTTAACCACCAGAGCATCCTCTATATACCCCCTCAGTATTGTCATTGCATAAGTTTTACTCTTGACGATACGTGCAGCATCCTCAAGAGTAAATATCTTCAATTCATGAAATTTATCTAAAAATCCTTTCATTTTGCCAAATCTTACGCAAAAGTACTAAAAAACAGATAAGTTTCAATGAAAATTTGGCAAAACTAAGCTAGTCTTTCTTCAGTTCCTTGATTGGATTTGAGTTCATCAGCCTTACAGCCTGCCATGTTATGGAAACGATTGCTACCAGGACGATGATCATCAAGGCAATCGCATATATCCACCAATAATTGTCGATTCGATATGCATAACCGTCAAGCCACTTCCGTATCACTATGTATCCGACCGGTACAGCAACGACAGCGGCTATTCCGACCACCTTGATGAATCCCCATACCATATTCCGGAATACTTCACTCCTGTCACATCCGAACACTTTCCTGACTGACCAGTTGCGTGCCTGCTGCTTTCTGTAGTAGGTGCTCATCGCAAGCATTGCCATAGAAGAAAGCATTATCACAAGCAGGGCAAAAATAGTTATCAGCTTGAGGTTGTTCTCGTCTGTAGAGAAGTACTGTCTGTATATCGAGTTTAGACTCTGTACGTATATCCTTCCTCCATTACCGTGAGATTCATAGAATTTCTCGATTGCAACTACAGCTTCATCTTCATTTCCGGACACCTTGACCAGCAGGCTTCTGAGGTACTCGAAATACTCCTCTCCCTTATATTCCATCAACCACCAGACCATATTGGAAGAAGAGCAGTCCTCCATAGTCCTGTCACCCTTCTGATAATCCCGGAATATACCGCAGATACCGTAAGGGTAGTTGGAAAGGGTTACGCTTTCTGCAGAATAATCCAGCCCTATTCCTTTCATAGCCCCTTCGGTGAGCCACAATGACCCGACACCTTGTGTTACGTTGCGGTTGTATTTCACGATATTGAATCCGAGCATATTGAATGCTGTGCTGTCACCATATATCACTTCCAACTGTACATCCTCTCCGTTATGTTTGAGGCTCATTCCTGTCCTGCCGGAGTGAGCCGGAGAACTCTGAACTCTGCCGATGCTTTCCACGAAAGGTAACTGGCGCAGTTCGTCCACAAAGTAGTCCGAACCTCTTTGAGCGCCTTCGATGGCAATGATATTATCCTTGACATATCCGGAATCCCTGGCAAGCATATACCTGAACTGTACGAACATTGCAATAGATATGCAGAGAGTAGCAATTGTCACCCCGTTCTGGATACCTATGAATACCTTACCCAGAACCATCTTGCCGCTTGCCGCAAATTCCCCCTTGACTACATCTATAGGCTTGTATCTTGACATTATCATTGCCGGAACGATGCCTGCAATCAGAGAGACGAGGAATACAAAAAGTACCATCAGAATTATTTCGGCAACTCCGAGATTGTTCATCAGCGATACTTCCTTACCCATCATATCCTTTGCATAAGGGCCGAAAACCTCAATAAGGACAAGAGCAAGTCCGAATGAGACGACAGTAAGGAGAAGTGCCTCCTTGATATATCTGAACGCCACCTCCCATTTCTGTTCACCGAGCAGACGGCGTGTAGCCATCTCGTTTGCCCTGAATCCGATCTGGGCAACAGTCAACGAAATGTAGTTCAGCAAAGCAAAAACAAGAAGCAGGATACCTGCGGCAAGGAAAAGCATTATGAATCCGAAGGAGATCCTTCCTACAAATGGAGAATGCTGTACACATACTCCGTAGTGTATCTGTGAGAATGGCGAGAAGATGAACTTCTTCATCAGTCCCACGCTGTAAAGAATGTCCTTTTCCTTAAGTATCTCGACAGCCTTCTCCTGAAGAGCCTCAAGGTCTGCACCAGACGTAAGTCTGAAGAAGCTGACTGCGGTTCCATTACCCTCAGCAATCAGGCCGGGGTACATCTCATCGATATGATGAGTCGCGTAAATGATGTCGGCTTCCGGAAACACAGACCTCTTGATGTCCTTGTACACGCCTTTGATGAAAAGATCCTTCGTCTGATTTCCGACAGTGATCTTCAAAGTCTCTCCGAGAGGGGATTTGCCTGGGAAATGAAGATCTGCAAAAGACTCGCTGACCACTACTGCATTCCTGTCCGTAAACGCATCCTCACGTGAACCTTCTACAAAAGGAAAGGTGAAGAAACTGAAGAAGTTCGGATCGGCGATGATGGCATTCTGCGGTACGGTCTCACCACCTACTGTTGTTTCCAACGCCAAGCCTCTCAGGACGAATGTCGATAGGAAACGACATACATCTTCCACTTCCGGGAACTCCTGGGCGATCACATCACCCACCGTATAACTCATTATACAGAATTCTTCTTCGTGACCTACATATATGTTCTCCGTATTCTTGAGCTCTTTGTCATAGCCCAGTTCTCCGGCCACGAATGTCGCAATGAACACAACGAATGCAAGCGCCACGCTCAGTCCCACGACCTCGATCGCGGTGTACAGCTTGTTTCTTGACAGGAATCTCAGGTAACTTTTCATATCTATATTTGTTTTGTGACTTTGGTTCATCTTATTTTTCCTGTGATGACCGGGCATTATTCCTTCTTCAGCGCCTCGGCAGGGTTGGTGCAGGCTGCGCGGAGGGTCTGCCAGAGGACAGAGGCGAGGGAGATGACCAGAGCAAGCAGCACTGCGACGGCGAAAGGCCATACGGTCAGGTCTATCCTGTAGGCGAACTCCTCGAGATAACGTCCGCAGAATATCCATGCGAGCGGAACAGCAATAATACTTCCTATCAGTGTCAGGATCATATATTCAGTAATATTGCGACGGGCCTCTCCAGACATCGTACTTCCGAAAACCTTTCGAATTGCAATTCCTTTCTCCCTCTCTGCAGCAAAGTATGTACTCATGGCCACCAGACCAAGAACGGACAGTAGCACTGCAAGGATTGTGAATATCTTAATCAATTTGACTGTCTGATTGTCTTCGTTCAGTTCCTTCACCATCATATCTTCCACATATCCGAATGTCCATGGCTCAAGATATACTCCGTTATATTCATCTGAGAACTTTCTGTATATCCTGTCTAATGCCTCTTGGGCCTCCTCGTGATTTTCATCGGTCTCTATCAGAATAGTATTGTTGTAGCATCCGAAATCATCAGCAGGAAGTACAATTACTGCCACCCTGGACTGTTCCATAGTCTCATTCATCGCATTATCACCTGCGATATTACCCAATATTCCGCCAAGATTATCGATTCGCGTGCTGTTAAATTGTCCGTTCCAGGATTTGGCTGTTTTCTCTGCCTCTTCTTTCGTTTCGAAACAGTTAAAGAAGTTTTCTGTGAACCATATCGAATGTGCCAATGGAGCACCATAATCCTCCTTTATCTCAAAGTTCCACATATTGAAAGCCTCGGTGTCACAGATCATCAGGTTTACTTTAATCATATCAGTACTGTTCTCTTTCATTATTGCAGTACTGAAGTTCATTCCTGTTGGATAACCTCTTGACAAAGCAACCTTTCTGACAAATGGCAGCTGCCTGATCTCATTCATCATAGGTATGACTTCACCGGACTCTTCTGTATCTGTGGATATCACGAACTTATTTTTAATGTCTGCTCCCAAAGGCATATTGACCATATGGTTCATCTGTCTGTCAAGGATTATCGCAGAAGCAATAAGTGTGATTGCAAGAATATTCTGCAGCAGGATGAAGATTCTGTTAAGCGTTGCCCTGCTCTTTCTCCGGTATGTCCCGTTCACAATGCTTATCGGTTTGATTGATGATATGTTAAGGGCTGGGATAAGACCGCAGATGATACCGATTATCAGAATGAACAGGATATATACGGTTATGCTTCCTACAGTAAATGGGATAGGAATTGCCTGTCCGTCCAGGATTTGTCCGATGTATGGAGAAAGCCCAACAGCAATGCCCACAGCCATAAACGAACATACAGAAGTGAAAGCAGCCGATTCCAATATATATTTTACTGCAATATGTACTTTTTCAGCTCCAACTAGACTCCGTGTAGCCATCTCTTTAGCTCTCTTATTTGTCAGAGCCAGATTCAGGTTGATATAATTTATCACGGCAGAAACCAAGAGAAGCAGAGACACTATGAGCAGAATGATGATCTGACTTCTGTCACCCATATTTAGATATGAGTCTATATAATCACCGGAAAAGTATAATCTGTCAAATCTCTCTATCCCTATGCGATTTGCAAACTGATCGATTCTGTCTGCTGGCATCTTGTCTCCCCATAAGTACTTGAATACAGTCTGAATCTTTCCTTGAAGTTCTGATTCGTTTATAGATTCAGTAACCTGAATAAATGCTGTTGCTGAAAGTGTGAAAACAGGATTCTTCTGAACACTCTCATTTATCGGACTTTCGCCTTTGCAGATAAAATCCATGTATTTCCAGTAATGGTAATTGAAGTCCTTGATGACACCTCTGACGGTATATGCTTCAGAAGTATAATCCAAAGGTAAAATCTGCATTCCGACTGCGAGTTCCGGCTTTCCTGCCAAGAGTGTGGCAAATGTTTCACTGATGACAATATCCGTGTATGAGTTCAGGCAATCAGCGTCTCCTACCAGGAAATCATAATCAAAGATGTCAAAGAAATCACCCCTTACCGCAAGACCTCTTGTTACAAACCTGTCCTCTCCGGATTCCATTACCACGTCGTCATGCGAGTTGATCAATGTAATTTTCTCTAATTCCGGAATCTGTTCCTTTAATGGCTCATAGATTCCGTAAGGCATACTCTGGGTCGGAATGTAAATCCTTTCATATTCAGGATTCTCGTGCGATATGCTGTATTCCTGCCATACGTAACTTCCTATGAGCAGTACGAATGCCAGCGCAACGCTCAATCCCACCACCTCAATGGCAGTGTATAGCTTGTTTCTTGATAGGAATCTTAAATAGCTTTTCATTATCTCTTTTGTTTGTTTGATATCCCCGGTCAAGCCGGGGATGACGTTTCGTTATGGTCAGCCGCGACCGGTCATTTCTATTCAGTCTTCAGTGCATTAGCGGGATCGGCGGTCGCTGCCTTCCAGCTTCTGACCACAACCACACCGATGGTGATGGCAAGAACAGCTATGAGTGCGAGGGCGAATACCCACCAGTACATAGGGCAGCGGTGCGCGAATGTGGCAAGGTATCTGTCCACGATGACCCATCCGATCGGAGCGGCAACAGCGAAGCATACGAGGACGATCTTCACGAATCTGCTGCAGAACATTGCCAGGATCTCACCTACGGTTGCACCATTGACTCTGCGCAGAGCGATCTCCCTGCGACGGTATTGTGTCTCGAACATCACCAGACCGAACACTCCCATAAGGGAAATGATGATTGCGATCAGGGTGAAGAGGCTGATGA
>JAFQGK010000025.1 GCA_017398335.1 Bacteroidales bacterium
AGATGTCAAAAAAGACTAACAATCAGCGAGTTTCATTCGCATCATCAAAAATTCTCCTTGAGTACCCGGACCTTCTCGAGGTGCAGTTGAAGTCATTCCAGGACTTCTTCCAGCTTGACACCACACCAGAGAACAGAAGGAACGAGGGTCTCTATCAGGTATTCCAGGAGATATTCCCAATCGAAGATACAAGGAACAGCTATAAGCTCGAGTTCATCGACTATTTCATTGATCCTCCGCAGTATTCGATTGATGAGTGTCTTGAGAGAGGACTGACATACAATGTTCCTCTGAAGGCTAAACTCCGCCTTTCGTGCAACGATCCTGAGCACGAGGACTTTGATACCAAAGTTCAGGATGTGTACCTTGGAAACATCCCATACATGACTCCAGGCGGCACATTCGTAATCAACGGATCAGAAAGAATCATCGTATCACAGCTGCATAGATCACCTGGCGTATTCTTCGGACAGAGTGTACACGCAAACGGTACAAAGCTCTATTCAGCGAGAATCATTCCTTTCAAGGGTTCATGGATCGAATTTGCGACAGACATCAACAATGTGATGTACGCATACATCGACCGTAAGAAGAAGTTGCCTGTAACTACACTCCTCAGAGCCATCGGATTCAATGGCGACAAGGACATCATAGATATCTTCGGACTCGCAGATGAAATCGAGGCTACACCTGAGAATCTCAAGGCTAACGAAGGCAGAAAGCTCGCAGCCAAGGTTCTCAAGACATGGATCGAGGACTTCGTGGACGAGGATACCGGAGAGGTAATTCCGGTTGAAAGAACCATGCCTATCGTAGAGCGTGGCGAAATCCTGAACGACGAAACTATCGAAAGACTGTCGGAGACAGATGTCAAGACCATCCTTCTCCAGAAAGATGAGGCTAACGTGAATGAATACGCCATCATCTACAACACTCTGCAGAAAGACCCGACAAATACAGAGATGGAAGCTGTCAACTACATCTACAAACAGCTCCGCAACTCAGAACCACCTGATGAAGCGACAGCCAGAGATGTCATCGACAAGCTCTTCTTCTCTGAAAAGAGATACGATCTCGGAGATGTGGGACGTTACAGACTCAACAAGAAGCTGAACCTCACTATTGACGAGAGTACAAGGGTGCTTACCAACACCGATATGATCGAGATCATCAAGTACCTGATCCAGCTCATCAACTCAAAGGCAGTTGTTGACGACATCGACCACTTGAGCAACAGACGTATCAGAACCGTAGGTGAGCAGCTTGCAAACCAGTTCAGCGTAGGACTTTCAAGAATGGCCCGCACCATCCGTGAAAGAATGAACGTCCGCGACAGCGAGCAGTTCGCACCTACTGACCTGATCAATGCAAAGACCCTTTCATCTGTGATCAACTCGTTCTTCGGAACAAGCCAGTTGTCGCAGTTCATGGACCAGACTAACCCTCTGTCCGAAATGACACATAAGCGTCGTCTTTCAGCCCTCGGTCCAGGAGGTCTTTCAAGAGACCGTGCCGGCTTCGAGGTTCGAGACGTACACTATACACACTACGGACGTCTCTGCCCTATCGAGACTCCTGAGGGACCGAACATCGGTCTTATATCATCACTCTGCGTATATGCAAGAATCAACGACCTCGGCTTCATCGAGACTCCATACCGCAAGGTTGAAAACGGTAAGGTGAACCTGAACAACGACGGTTGGATGTACATGAGCGCAGAGGAGGAGGAGAATCAGATGGTTTCTCTCGCCAAGGTGAAGATGGACGAGGACGGTAACATTCTGGAAGACAGAATCCAGTGCCGTCTCGGTGCAGACTTCCCTGTAGTGACTAAGGAAGAGGTGAACTACATGGACGTAGCTCCTAACCAGATCGCGTCAGTTGCAGCTTCGCTCATTCCGTTCCTCGAGCACGACGACGCCCACCGTGCATTGATGGGTGCGAACATGATGCGTCAGGCAGTTCCGCTTCTTAACCCAGAGTCTCCGATCGTAGGAACAGGACTTGAGGAGAGAGTATGCCTTGACTCAAGGACCCAGATTACTGCAGAAAGAAAGGGAGAGGTCGTGTATGTGGATGCCAATGAAATTCATGTAAAGTACGAGCGTACCGACGATGAAAGATTCGTAAGCTTCTCTCCTGATATCACAGTATACAAGCTTCCTATATATAGAAGGACAAACCAGAGTACTACAATCCTGCTCAAGCCTATCGTCCGCAAGGGTGATGTGGTAGAGGCCGGTCAGATAATGACTGAAGGATATGCTACCCAGAAGGGTGAGCTTGCTCTCGGTAGAAACCTCAAGGTTGCGTTCATGCCTTGGAAGGGTTACAACTATGAGGATGCTATCGTTATCTCCGAGCGCATGATCCGCTGGGATATCCTTACTTCAATCCACGTTGACGAATATATCACAGAAGTTCGTGATACAAAGCGCGGTATGGAAGAGCTCACATCAGATATTCCGAATGTAAGCGAGGACGCTACAAAGGATCTTGATGAGAATGGTATCATCCGTATCGGTGCTCACATCGAGCCAGGTGACATCATGATCGGTAAGATCACTCCTAAGGGAGAGAGCGATCCTTCACCGGAGGAGAAACTCCTCAGAGCGATCTTCGGTGACAAGGCTGGTGATGTAAAGGATGCTTCACTCAAGGCAACACCTTCACTCAGCGGTACAGTGATCAACACCGCACTATATTCGAAGGTGGCTAAGGAAAGCGGACGCAAGGGCGCAAAGAGCGACCAGAAAGCTAAGATTGAAAAGGCAGAAGAGGAATTCGCTGCTAAGGCTGAAGCCCTCAGAGCACGATTCATCGAGAAACTTTCCGTACTTGTTCAGGGCAAGAAGAGCGCCGGCATCAGCGACCTTTATGGAGTAGAGATTCTGCCTAAGGGCAAGGATATCACTCTTGAAGTTCTTCGTGATATTGACTACGACAACATCAACTCAAGCAAGTGGACCAGCGACAAGAACACTAATGCTCTTATCAGAGACCTCATCAACAACTACTGCATCGCACACAAGGAAGCTGCAGCAAGGAACAAGAGGGTTCTAGACAAGATCAAGGTCGGTGACGAGCTTCCGAACGGAGTAATGCAGCTTGCTAAGGTATATGTAGCAAAGAAGAGAAAGATCAGAGTCGGTGACAAGATGGCAGGTCGTCACGGTAACAAGGGTATTGTTGCCAAGGTCGTAAGGGATGAGGATATGCCTTTCCTTGCAGACGGAACACCGGTAGATATCGTACTCAACCCTCTCGGTGTGCCTTCACGAATGAACCTCGGTCAGATCTATGAGACTGTGCTCGGATGGGCCGGAGAGGAACTCGGCGTGAAGTTCAGTACTCCTATCTTTGACGGTGCAAGTCTTGCAGACATCTGCGAATACACAGACAAGGCAGGCCTCCCAAGATATGGTAAGACATATCTCCGTGATGGTGGTACAGGTGACTGGTTCGACCAGCCTGCAACAGTCGGAGTGATCTATATGATCAAGCTCGGTCATATGGTTGACGATAAGATGCATGCACGTTCTATCGGTCCTTACTCACTCATCACTCAGCAGCCTCTCGGAGGTAAGGCTCAGTTCGGAGGACAGCGTTTCGGTGAGATGGAGGTTTGGGCGCTCGAGGCATTCGGTGCAGCAAATATCCTTCAGGAGATCCTGACTGTGAAGTCAGATGATGTCACAGGTAGATCCAAAGCATATGAGGCAATCGTCAAGGGAGACCTTATGCCTAACCCGGGCATTCCAGAATCCCTCAACGTATTGCTCCACGAGCTTAGAGGTCTCGGACTTAAGGTGACTTTGGACTAATTACTGACAATAGAAATTTTTAGAAATATGCCGACTTTTAATAAAGAAAACAAGGTTAAAAGCAATTTCGAAAGAATCAGCATCGCTCTTGCTTCTCCAGAAGACATCAAGGAAAGGTCTTCTGGAGAGGTATTGAAGCCGGAAACCGTCAATTACAGGACATACAAGCCTGAAAGAGACGGTCTCTTCTGCGAGAAGATCTTCGGTCCTACAAAGGATTATGAGTGCCACTGCGGTAAGTACAAGAGAATCCGCTATCGTGGTATCGTCTGCGACCGTTGCGGTGTAGAAGTAACAGAGAAGAAGGTCCGCAGGGAAAGAATGGGCCACATTGAGCTCACTGTCCCTGTAGCGCATATCTGGTATTTCAAGTCAGCACCTAACAAGATCGCCGCACTTCTTGGAATTGCTGCCAAGAAGCTTGAGTCTGTAATCTACTACGAGAAATATATCGTCATCAATCCGGGAACATCAGGCCTTCAGAAGCTTGACCTGCTCTCAGAGGACGAATACCTCGACCTGCTCGACAATATGCCAGGCAACAGCACACTTCCTGCTGACGATCCGGACAAGTTCATTGCAGGGATGGGTGCAGAGGCAATCTACGAACTCCTCAAGGAGATTGACGTAGATGCTCTTGCAAAGGATCTTCGTCATAAGATGCTCAAGGAGACTTCACAGCAGAGAAAGGCTGAGGCCCTAAAGAGACTCAGCATCGTGAAGTGGTTCCAGGAGTCAAAAGGCACAAACCGTCCGGAGTGGATGATCCTCAAGGTGATTCCTGTGATTCCACCAGATCTTCGTCCTCTCGTTCCACTCGATGGTGGACGTTTTGCGACATCTGACCTCAATGATCTCTACAGAAGAGTCATCATCCGTAACAACCGTCTGAAGAGACTCATCGAGATCAAGGCTCCGGAAGTGATTCTCAGAAACGAGAAACGTATGCTTCAGGAGGCGGTTGACTCACTTTTCGACAACTCGAAGAAGTCAAATGCAGTAAAGAGCGAGGCTAACAGAACTCTCAAGTCACTTTCAGACTCACTCAAAGGTAAGCAGGGACGTTTCCGTCAGAACCTCCTCGGTAAGCGTGTAGACTATTCGGCACGTTCAGTTATCGTTGTAGGTCCTGAACTCAACATGCATGAGTGCGGTCTTCCTAAGTTCATGGCTGCCGAGCTTTACAAACCGTTCATTATCAGAAAGCTGATCGAGCGTGGAATCGTAAAGACAGTAAAATCTGCAAAGAAGATCGTTGACAGGAAGGATGCAGTGATATGGGATATCCTTGAAAACGTGATGAAGGGACATCCGGTTCTTCTCAACCGTGCCCCTACCCTTCACAGACTCGGTATCCAGGCATTCCAGCCTAAGATGATCGAGGGTAAGGCTATCCAGCTTCATCCACTTGCCTGTACAGCGTTCAACGCTGACTTCGACGGAGACCAGATGGCGGTACATCTTCCACTCGGAAATGCTGCAATACTTGAGGCTCAGCTTCTTATGCTCGGCTCTCACAACATTCTCAACCCTGCAAACGGTACACCTATCACCGTGCCATCACAGGACATGGTGCTTGGTCTTTACTACATCACCAAGGCAAGACCGGGCGTAAAGGGAGAAGGAATGAGCTTCTACGGACCGGAAGAAGTAATCATCGCTCTCAACGAGAAAGCAATAGATATACATGCTACTATAAAGGTAAGACTTCCTAAGAACAAACTCAATCCGGAGGAAGGTACAGAAATGGTTCAGACTACTCCAGGTAGAATCATAGTAAACCAGCTTGTACCGGTGGAAGTTCCTTATATCAACGAAATCCTCGGTAAGAAGTCCCTCAGAAAGATCATCTCTAATGTGATCAAGTACACAGGAGTGGCACGTACAGCACAGTTCCTCGATGACATCAAGAATCTGGGTTATACTATGGCATTCAAGGGTGGACTTTCATTCAACCTTGGAGATGTGATTATTCCAGAAGAGAAGCAGTCACTCATCGACAACGGTTATAACACCGTCGAGTCGATCAAGGCTAACTTCGCAATGGGATTCATCACAAACAACGAGCGCTACAACAAGGTTATCGACCTCTGGTCTTCAATCGACAACCAGATTACCGGCATCGTCGAGAAGCAGATTTCAAGTGACCAACAGGGATTCAATCCTGTATACATGATGCTTGACTCAGGAGCCCGTGGATCGACTCAGCAGATCAAACAGCTCTGCGGTATGCGTGGATTGATGGCAAAACCTCAGAAATCCGGTGGACAGGGTGCTGAGATCATCGAGAACCCGATCATCTCCAACCTTAAGGAGGGTATGTCAGTGCTCGAGTACTTCATCTCAACCCACGGTGCACGTAAGGGTCTTGCCGATACAGCATTGAAGACTGCCGATGCAGGTTACCTTACCCGTCGTCTCGTGGACGTATCACACGATGTGATCATCAACGAGGAGGACTGCGGCACTCTCCGTGGACTTGTTGCTACTGCAATCAAGAGCAAGGATGAGATCGTTGAGTCACTTGGCGAGCGTATTCTCGGACGTACTTCCGTTCACGATATCTTCAATCCACTTACAGGAGAGCTTATCATCCCTGCTGGTGAAGAGATTACTGAGGACATCGCAAACCTCATCGAGTCACTTCCGATCGAGCAGGTTGAGATCCGTTCAGTCCTCACCTGTGAGTCTCGAAAGGGAGTCTGCGCAAAATGTTACGGACGTAACCTCGCATCAGGCCGCATGGTCGAGAAGGGAGAGGTTGTCGGCGTAATCGCAGCACAGTCAATCGGTGAGCCTGGTACCCAGCTTACACTCCGTACATTCCACGTCGGTGGTACTGCATCAAGTACAGCTGCTGACAGTTCGATCACATCGAAGTACAACGGTAAGCTTGAATTTGAGGAGCTCAGAACCATCGAAAGAACAAATGACGACGGAACTGTCAGCGATGTTGTTGTCAGCCGTACGACTGAGTTGCGCATCGTAGACGAGAATACCGGAATCACATACTCTCAGTATGACGTACCTTACGGCTCAATTCTCTACAAGAAGGATGGAGACAAGGTTGTCAAGGGAGATCTTATCTGCGAATGGGATGCTTATAACGCAATCACTATCATCGAGACTGCCGGTAAGGTTCGTTTCGACAATATGATTGACGGTGTGACATACCGCGAAGAAATGGCAGACGAGTACTCTCTCAACAGAGATAAGGTCATCATCGAGTCACGCGACAAGTCAAAGAACCCTACAATCATCATTACAGATGAGAACGGAGAAAGCCTCAAGCATTATAACCTCCCTGTAGGTGCACACGTAATCGTGGAAGACGGTGACGAAGCGAAGATCGGTGACATCATCATCAAGATTCCACGTGCTATCGGTAAATCAAGCGATATCACAGGAGGTCTCCCACGAGTTACAGAGCTCTTCGAGGCACGTAACCCATCCAACCCTGCAATTGTATCCGAGATCAATGGTGAGGTTATCATGGGTAAGATCAAGAGAGGTAACAGAGAGATCATCATCAGAAGCAAGTCCGGTATCGAGAAGCACTATCTCGTGCCGCTCACAAAGCAGATCCTCGTTCAGGAGAATGACTACGTGAAGGCAGGTACAAGACTTTCTGACGGTGCCATATCACCAACAGATATCCTCAGCATCCTTGGTCCTATCAAGGTTCAGGAATACATCGTAAATGAGATCCAGGAGGTTTACCGTCTCCAGGGTGTGAAGATCAATGACAAGCACTTCGAAATCATCGTTCGTCAGATGATGAGAAAGGTACAGATCAATGATCCGGGCGATACAGAATTCCTGCCGGAGGAACTCGTTGACAAGTGGTTGTTCATGGATACAAATGACAACATCTACGGCAAGTTCTTCGTTCTTGATCCAGGTGATTCACAGACTTACTCTGAAGGCGACATCATCACTGCACGCGAAATGAGAGGCGAAAATTCATCTCTTGAGCGTCAGGGACTTAAGATGATGGTTCTCCGCGAAGCTAAGCCTGCAACTGCAAGCCAGGTTCTTCAGGGTATTACAAGAGCTGCATTGAAGACAAACAGCTTCATCTCGGCAGCTTCATTCCAGGAGACTACAAAGGTGCTCAGCGAGGCTGCAATCAGAGGCCGCGTCGACACTCTCGAAGGTCTGAAGGAGAACGTTATCTGCGGACATCCAATTCCGGCAGGAACAGGACAGAAGGAGTTCCAGGAGATTCTTGTGGCTCCAGCAGCAGATATGCAGAAGAATCTTGCAGATCTCTAAAAATGCAACATATGATGATAAAGCCGGCCGTAAGGTCGGCTTTATTGATTTATTGGCAAAGTCTTGGAAATCTTAGCATTATTTCATACTTTTGGAAGTTCTACGCGAAAGTGGACAACTGACAAGAATTTAAGCGACTAATCTATGAGATTGCACGATATACTGAAATTAATTCTGATATGTGTCATAGCCTTTGTATCTGCAGGATGCGAGGAAAAGATAGACACGACACAAACATATCTCAATCATGATCTGACCTTCATACTCAAGGAAGACGTTATAAATCTTGAGACAGCCAGCATACGAGTCAAGCACAATGGTGCAGAGGACACGCAATGGGTATATACTCTGACAGAAGACCTGACTTCAGACGCAGAGCAGATTCTGATGGCAAAACTTACAGATGAACACACATATACCGGCCAGATCGTTTCTTATAAGGGTATCAATATCAGCCTTGGACTTAAAGAGCTCAGTGCAAAGCATACTTACCGCTTAATAGTCAAAGGTATCGATCCTGAAACAGGTCAGCTGTACGGCAATATAGCAGAACTTATATTCAAGACAAGAAGAGATCCGGATGTATGGGAAGAGAATGAGAACTGGACGCTTGCAAGAAAGGATGAACGCACCCAAGGAGTCCTTGAAGGCACTACCGAAGTGATTGAATATGAGAACTTTGAATGTACAAGTTCTGATGAGGAACAATATATTATCCTCGTTCTAAGCAAGGACGATTTTGATTCATACCAGAAGGAGGAAAGTCATAAGGACAAGATGAGGACAATCTTCGAAGACTACCATGCATATGTCTCTTCAACGGACGAGTTTAAGGATATGATACTCCAGGGAAGCGGCATCTGGAAGGAACAAAGGCTCAGATCAGGAGACTACGTAACCTATATGATCGGTATCGACGAAGATGGAGAGCTCTCGGGCCTCTATAAACGCGCTGACATCACCATCGCTCAGGAAACTCCTACAGAAGGATACAACAAATGGCTCGGATGGTGGGAGATATCATTCGGAACTGAAAGCACGACATGGAATGTCTACATCGATAATCTGGATGCCAATATGTGGTATCTGTCAATCGGCTGGGAGCCTGAGGCAATTGCAGAGCCTGTCTATAATATGGGCCTGAAACTCTATTACGACAAGAGTTCCGAAAAGATATTCTTCATCTCACAGGAAGTTGCATCAAGCACAGACGGAAGCCATGTCTACTACTATGGAACATTCCCATACGGTGCATACCAGACTGTACTTGATATTGAGAACATAAGACTGGCGGAAGCAAACATGACCAATCTTCAGGGTACTGAAGCAAGGATAAGTGCTCTTGACACTACCCTACCTAATGTAGGTCAGTTTACATTCACAAACAGCCTGTTCTATATCTCATATCCTACAGGAAGCATCGCAGCAAGCGGAGTAATCCCTCCATATCCGTGGACAATGAAGAAACTTGACATTGCCGTCCAATAAGCTATAGGGCTCTCTGCATTTTACGAAGGAAGCATTCTATAGTATTTTCCATCAGGCAGCAGATTGTCATAGGACCTACGCCGCCAGGGACCGGAGTGATTACAGATGCTTTAGGTTCTATCGCTGCGAAATCAACGTCACCGCATAGTTTTCCCGTATCAGGATCTCTGTTCACCCCGACATCGATAACAACTGCACCGTCAGCAACCATATCATCTGTTACAAACTTCGGACGCCCTACAGCCACCACGAGTATCTCTGCATTTCGGGTAACAGATGGCAGATCGGTAGTGCGGCTATGAGCTATCGTCACAGTTGCATTCTCGTCAAGAAGCAGCTTAGCCACCGGAAGGCCTACTATATTACTTCGGCCTACTACAACCGCACGTTTACCCCTTATCTCCACACCGGCTGCCTTCAACATCTTTATGATGCCCTTGGGTGTACATGGAAGCACACAATCCTGCTTCTGCCATAACGCAGCCACATTCAAAGGATGGAAACCGTCCACATCCTTTTCTTTTGCAATGGCTGCGATTACCTTATCCTCACTGATATGTTTGGGAAGCGGCAGCTGAACCAGAACTCCATCAACCGAATCATCTTTATTCAGCTGATCTATCAATGTCAGAAGTTCAGTCTCTGTGATGGTATCCGGCCGACGGATGGTCGTATTCCTTATACCGACAACTTCAGAGGCCTTCGCCTTGCCTGTCACATATGAGACACTTCCGGGGTCTTCTCCTACGAGAATCACAACAAGATGGGGCACACGGCCATATTTATCAGGAAAGGCTGCTACCTGAGCTGCCATTTCCTCTTTCAAACGAGCCGAAAGCTCTTTTCCTGAAATAACCATTATCAATACTCAAATTTATCTGGACATTGAGTCTATTACCGCCTTGTTAGCAGCCGCTATACGAGGCATATCCACCTTGACAACCTTACGGTCGTAAGTCATAAGGCCGTTTACCTCACCCTCCACGTCTGTTGTCTGGGTATACACAGCAGCAGCACATCCGTTAGTTACAAATGTCCTGAGCATTTCAAGGAAATCCTCATACTGCTTCATCAGTTCCTCGCTGCTTTCCTTCACCTTGCCGTATCCCCACTTTCTTTCGATGATCCATGTGTGGCCATCCACCGGATAACCGATGCCGCCGTACTCACCAAGCACATTGACAAACTTACGTTCGAAGACATTCATTGCCGGACAAGGATAATGATGTACGTCGAGAATGTCACCGAAGCCTTCAACGCCTGCAGAGAAATCATAATTTCCACCTGATGCAGGATTGATAAGACGGGTAGGATCAAGTTCGCGAGTAAATTTCACGACCTCAGGAGTATCGAACTGTCCCCAGGCTTCGTTGAAAGGCACCCATACGACAATACACTGGAAGTTCTTGAACGCATTTATAATATTGGCCCATTCCCTGTAATAATTGTCCTTCCACTGAACAGGGACATCACAGTATGTACCACCGAAGAAGCTGTCGCTCGACCATTTGTTGGAAACGATGTTCCTGATATCCTCATCACGTGCCGGCATTACAGTCTTGCTGTGGTCACCGATACAAGGCATATCCTGCCATACCATGACTCCATGCAGATCGCAATAGTAGTACCAGCGTGCAGGCTCGACCTTGATATGCTTGCGGATCATATTGAATCCTAGCTCTTTGGTCTTCACAACATCAAACTCCAAAGCCTCATCGGTAGGAGCTGTATACAGTCCGTCAGGCCACCAGCCCTGATCGAGAGGTCCGAAGTGGAAGAGAAGTTCGTTGTTAAGAGCCATTCTCTTGTATCTGTTAGGCGACGAATCCACAGCAACCGATATCTTCCTCATTGCAGTGTAACCGTCAACACTGTCAACAACCTTTCCGTTACGCTCGACAGACAACTTTACTCCATACAGATAAGGAGAATCCGGAGACCAGGTCTTCACATCGGCTACCTTTACCACAGCCTTACCGTTCTCGACTACGGTCTCTGCCAGAACAGTCTGTGAAGGGCTTTCTGCCGAATATCCTATACCTCCTTCAAGAAGAGCGACCTTAACGACATCTCCATCAGCCGTCCGGGCATCAACTTCGAATGCAATTTCACCCTTGTCTATATCACTTACCGCATAATAGTTCTTCACATAAGCAGAAGAAACCGGTTCCATCCATACAGTCTGCCATATTCCTGTAACAGGTGTATACCATATGCCTGCATTGATGATGCACTGCTTTCCACGAGGCTGGAAACTATTGTCCGTCGCGTCCTGGACCTTCACTTTAAGAGTCTGCTTTCCGGACTTTTTCAAAGCATGAGTCACATCAAAGGAGAATGGATCGTACCCACCCTTATGCTCACCGATCAGCACATTGTTGACATAAACTTCCGCCATCCAGTCAACTGCGCCGAAATGCAGTATGACATTCTTACCCTTCCATGAACGCGGAACGGTAAACTCCCTTTCATACCAAAGAGCATTGTCCCTTGTAAATCTTCTGCCTACACCTGAAAGAGATGACTCAAGTGCGAATGGAACAAGTATCTTGCCTTCGGGAACAAATGATTCTGACGAAGCTTCAGTCACGGCATAGTTCCACAAACCGTTAAGATTCATCCAGGAAGAACGCACCATCTGAGGACGAGGATATTCCGGAAGCGGAGCCGACGGATCGATCTCATCCGCCCACGGAGTTCTGATATTTTCACCTACAGGAGCCCACTGCTGAGCATTCAGGCCGGCTGCCATTGCAAAAAACGCAAATAAAGCTGCTACTCTTTTCATATATCTATTTTATTGATTACTGATTATTTGGGCAATTCTGCCTTGAAAGGACTTGCTGGAATACCTGCGCTGCTGAAAATAGAAGCGACAGACCAGTTTTTCATCGCATACTTGACTGCTACCGGATTCGGGACCTCAGGACAGCTTACACAGACAATGCTTCTGTTTTCCTTGGATACTCGTCCTATAGCCGGATAATAGACCCCGTCACTTCCTGCAAGTTCAAAACCTTCCAGATCGTTGTTGATCGGATTCAGTCCCTTGCGATCGACGTCAAAAAGAACACGGGCCTCATTTCCTACGACCTCAAAAGATTTATATAATGGAGGGAACACATTTATTCCGTCCATACCATAGTCCATTGATGCCACAAGATACGCAAGTCTGTCTCCCACAGCCTTCTTGTCAGAAGGGTGTATGCAGTACCTCTCACCAGTATCCAGAGTTGTCGCCATGGCGCTCTTAGGAATCAATGGCAGGGTACGTGCCTGAGCCCACATTAGTTCAGCACCGATTCTGCCGGTCTTGTCCTCCGGATAATCATATGGAGCTATCTGCGTGAAATAGAATCCCATATCCTCCGAGCCCCACTCCTGACGGAGCATTTTTACAAATGCCGGCTGCAGACGTACATATTGTTCCGGATTGTGTCTGTTGCTGCATCCCTGATACCAGATGAAACCCTTGGCCGTATATGGAGCCACAGAATGAAGCATTCCGTTATAAAGCACAGCAGCTGTCTTGAAAGGATTCTTTTTCGGCATGACATCCTCGTCGAGATGACGCATATTTATCTCATCAGCAAACTCCCTTCTTAGAAGTTCCTCGCTCATCCATGCTTCAATCCTGGATCCGCCCCATGACACATTTATTATGCCTACAGGGACTCCGATAAGGTCATAAAGCCTTCTCGCAAACATATATGCCGTAGCACTCGCTGCCGCCACTCCCTCAGGTGTATGTTCATACCATCTTGCTTTGCACTCCTCCTTCGGTTCAAGAGCCAGCACACGCTTGATGTTGCAGGAGCGGATCGGCACTTCCGGCTTAGCCGTCATTATAAGTTCAGTCGCGCCGTCTACAGGCTGGCCGTCATATCCGGTCATAACCATCTCCATGTTTGACTGGCCCGAACATATCCAGACCTCGCCGATAAGGACATTCTTCAATGTCACCTTATCTCCATCATTAAATGTGATTTCATAAGGGCCACCCGCCTCAGGAGTTGATACCCGGGCAAACCATCTGCCATCAGAATCAGCCGTTACAGTCACCTTGCTCTTCGACCATCCTGTCGTTATCACAACCTTCTTCCCAGGATCCGCCTTGCCCCAGAGCGCGGCTTCGGATTTCTGTTGCAGAACCATATTGTCTGCGAAGAGCTGAGGAAGTTCAACCTTTGCTTTTGAGATGCTGACTGCTCCAAACAGGAACAGACTGATAATTAAGAGTCGCTTCATGGTTTCAGTGTTAATACATATACGCAAATTTAATATTTAATCCTCATTTTTTTCTCAAGTTCTGTTAAATTGTATTATTTTTGTGAAAATTGAAAACAATAAACCCAATAAATAAATTTATGAGACTTATCATTGAAGATACCAACGAACATGCAGGTCAGTGGACCGCACGTTACATTGTTGACAGAATTCTCGAACATCAGTCCAAGAGCGACAAACCGTTTGTACTTGGCCTTCCTACAGGCTCGACTCCTCTATCCACATACAAGGAGCTTATCAACCTCTACAAAGCAGGAAAAGTTTCATTCAAGAATGTGATCACATTCAATATGGATGAATATATAAACCTTCCTGAGGAGCATCCTGAAAGCTACCATTCATTCATGTGGAACAACTTCTTCAATCATGTTGACATCAATCCGGAGAATGTAAACATCCTCAACGGAAATGCTGCTGATCCTGAAGCGGAGTGCAGGGAATATGAAGAAAGAATCGTAAAGGCAGGCGGCATCGACCTTTTCCTCGGTGGTGTAGGTGAAAACGGCCACCTTGCATTCAATGAGCCTTATACTTCTCTTAACTCACGTACACACGTGCAGACCCTTACACATGACACCCTCGTTGTGAATTCACGTTTCTTCGACAATGACGTGAACAAGGTTCCTAAGAAGGCGATGTCTGTCGGTATCGCTACCGTACTTGATTCCAAGGAAGTAGTCATCCTTGCCCTCGGACCGAAGAAGGCGGCAGCCGTACAGCATTGCGTTGAAGGCGGATATAACCATGTATGGCCGATTTCCGCCCTCCAGATCCACCCTGCAAGCATCATGGTGTGCGATGATCCTGCAACAGCAGAACTCAAGGTGGCGACTTACCGCTACTTCAAGGAAATTGAAAAAGAGAATCTTATCTAAGAGATTCCTGATATACTTAATGAGGCTGGTCTTCAGTTGAAGACCAGCCTCATTGCTTATTACCGATATTTCTAGAATATCGTAAGAGGAGACTTGATATAATCAGGATAACTCAATCCGTCAGTAACCACGTCCTCACATGTATAGACATTGCCATACGGGTCTTCAGCCTCAACCTTGATCTTCGCAGTCGGATCTATTGCAGTCCATTTCCACATATGATAATTGTTGGTCTGGTATGAAGTTCCTGATGTTCCTCTCTTACATACACCTATATGATAACCGATAGCCCACCAGTCCTGACTTGAAGTGGAAGGAATCGTATGAGTCTGTCCGTTATTGCCTGTAGTAAGAGTGTACTTGCTTGTCGGAATCCAGGTAGGCTGACCAGCATATACCCCGTTCTCATAGACCTTGATCTTCCATTTCTCATCACCATTGAAAATATTGATGAGATACTCGTTCTCTCCATGAGACTGCTGGAAATATGCATATTTTCCTCCTGTACGAAGATTGGCCTTGTAAAGACGCATCTGGTAGTCCCTTGTGTTCATACCTTCATTCACGCCGATGAAATATGCATCCTTGATGTCGGTATCCTTGAAATAGTGAATTGTATATCCGTTAGGACATCCGTCACCTTCGATCCTGCTCCACCACCACTGGCCGCAGACAGCAGCATGGATCTGCTCATAAAGTCTGTTTCCTTCATAGACAGTACGCTGATAATGGGTATGTCCGCTGAATACGATCGAATTGGTGAATGACTTCAGGAGATTCTTCACCTTGGACATATTCGGACCGCTGCTGGTTGATACAGGGATATGCACGCAAAGTACGACCTTCATCGTCTTCGGAGTCTTTTCAAGATCCTGGACAAGCCACTCGTACTCCGCATCTGTAAATCCACCGTCATAGTCGCCGGCATCCCACTTGGTTGTACTCTCGAAATAGATGTCCTTCATACATACAAAATGCACGTTACCTCTGTCAAAAGAGAAGTTGACTGGTCCGAACACCTTCTCATATGATCTCTGTGCCAGAAGATTTATCGTACTGCTCTCGACAGACGTACTTACGGAAGCATTAGTCTTGTAGTAAGTATAGTCATGGTTACCCATAACATTGAATATCGGCATATTGATTCTTGAGAAGTGGTTTCTGATGATCTCCATTGAAGGAGTCGAGTCACGGCTACCCTCGGAATAAGTGATGTCTCCAAGAGATATTCCATAGCAAGGCAGTGTCTGCTTTGCAATCTCAGCATTTATAGCAGGCACAGTCTCCGCACCATATCTGTCCGTATCCGCTAATTTCTGAGTATCCCTTGCCTTATAGTGTGTCTGAGGGTCTGCCATTGCGAAGATGGCGAATTCGTTTTCAACAGGCTGGCGTATGAGATTGAAATCGTAGATATATTTACCGGCTTCAAATTTCTGGAAGAATTCAGGGCAACCGTCACGTGACACTGTCACACGGGCGTCTGAAGGATAAGAGATATAAATATACCTTACATCGTGTCCCGCAGCCTTGAATGCATATTTTCCCTTCTCATCTGTCTGAACAACAGTGAATCCGTCGCTGACCTTGATTCCCACAGCAGGCTGGCCGTCGTCATAGACAATCTTTCCCTGCGCGCTGAATTCTCCGAACATAGGACCGGCATCCTGTTCAGTAAGCGTTCCCGATCCGAAATCTTCGCCAGGATTCAATGTAGTCATGAAACCTCCTGCGTAGATTATCTTGAACTCGGTTACACGGCCTGCCGTAAGCTGACCACCTTTATCATAGATCAGCACCATCATATAATTGTCGGCATTGTCATAAAGCTTAAGCATGAGGCCTTTTGAATATGAAGATGCCGGAACAGGGATATAAAGGTCAGTAATATCAGTCTCGCTCAACTGCAGCGGAGTCTCGAACATAACCTTAGTTGTGCCCTCATTATTCTTGACAGTTGTCATAGCGCCATTTCTGCTGAGATTGAACACTCCATTGAGCGGTTCGCCAGCCATTGTCTCAAGAGTCGCATAAACAAGGGTCGCATCGCCCTTGATAGCAAACTTCAATGTAGACATTACAGCCGACAATTCTACGGTAGGTACAGGCTCATCACTCAGCTCGAGTGAACCATAGAAATGAACTGCCTCGGAATCAACTTCTCCACCGACAGAAGTCTGCTCTGCAGGAATGGAAAGAGTTGATGGATTTGCCACTCCCGGGAAACGGACAATTGTTCCTTCACTTAAAGCCTTCTTGAATGTAAACTCCGCTGTACGGGTGTTTCCGGACACACCATCCAATGGTGTCGACAGATTATTCACACCGGCCGAAACGACATCACCGTTCTGCCATGACATTCCTTCCGGAAGAGTCAGCTTAATGTCATAGATCTCAACCGGCTGTACAGGGCCTTCCTTCTCACATGAAACCAGAGCGAAGGCAATAAAAGCAATTAAAAATAATATCTTCTTCATGGTTTGAAATTATTTACCGAAATATGTATTGAGCAGGAATGCAAGACGGTATCCTGCATCACGCATCTGCTTGTTTACCAGATCTGTGGAGAGTTCTACGGTATCATCGCGCATGACCTCTGTCTTAGGAGGATTCCAATCGAAGATCTTAGTATTATCCTTGATCATTGCATTGAGCCAGTCCACTACATCACCCTTGACCAGCGCCTTGCGTTCTCTTCTGGAGGCATTGTCTATCTTTTCAGCAATTTCATCTGCCGGAGTCTTTCCCCAGATGAAATTTGGCATCTTGTCATATACGGAATGGTAGGTAAGTTCCCTGCCGTTCAAGGTGCACATACTCTTTCCTGATGCTATCGGAAGATTGGTGTGGGTCGGGCAATGAAGATCACCGACGAAATGAATGAGCATCCTGATGCTGAAAAGCACAGCCTCATCAGAAAGATGCTTATAACGGCCGTTAGCCAGAGCGTTGTCGGCAAGGTCAAGTGACCTTACGAGGTCTCCTGTCTCCATCTTCCTGACTTTGAACGGGTTATAGTGCATATTTTCATCAAAATAGCAGGTATGCCAGTTTGTCGTGAACTCAATCGGTTCCGTATGTCGGTATTCGTCCATCCACACGGCATCCTTCTTCAGGTCATAAGGGACATATTTCGCCAGTTCTTCCTTGGTCTTCTTTGTAAGATGGCGCTGAGCTACGGCTATTACCGTCTCATGTCCTAGCCTACCCCAGGCAGAAAGAACTTCAAAAGATGCCAGGGTCAAAATGATAAGCAAAAGAAACCTTTTCATAGTATTCATATTTAAGATCACTTGCCGAAGTAAGTATTCAGCAGGAAGGCAAGACGATAACCGGCGTCACGCATCTGCTTGTTTACCAGATCTGTGGAAAGTTCGACCGTATCCTCGCGAAGAACCTCTACATAAGGGGCATTCCACTCATAGATCTGTACATTGTCCTTGATCATGGTGTTAAGCCATTCTATCATATCACCCTTGACTATAGCCTTGCGTTCTCTTCTTGAAGCATTGTCAATCTTTTCTGCCACCTCATCAGCCGGAGTCTTCTCCCAGATGAAGTTCGGCATCCTGTCATAAACCGAATGGAAGGTATATACCTTGCCTCTGAACTCACAGTCATTCTTGCATGTCGATTCAGGCACATTGGTATGGGTCGGACAATGGAGATCTCCCACAAAATGGACAAGCATCCTGATGCTGAACAGCACCGCCTCATCTGAAAGATGCTTATAACGTCCGTTTGCAAGCGCATTGTCAACCAAGTCAAGAGCTCGTACCACATCTCCAGTCCGAGTCTTCCTCAGATAGAATGGATTATAATGATGATTCTCATCAAAATAGGCAGTATGCCAATGTGTGGTGAATCCTATAGGCTCAGTGTTACGGAAATCATCCATCCATACAGCGTCCTCCTTCAGATCATAAGGAGCATACTTCGCAATCTCAGCCTTCGTCTTTTCAGTAAGATGTCTTTGAGCGACAGCAATTACTATTTCGTGTCCAAGCCTGCCCCAGGCAGAAGCAGCCTCTATGGATACGAGTGCAATAATGACGAGCGCAAAAAACTTTTTCATAATCTTATTATTTAATTACATTTCATCTTCTCTGTAACCCACAAATGTATCATTATTTTCGTATCATTGCAACACAAATCCAGGCTTTTTCTGCGAAAAAATTACTCCTTCATATGAAAAAGTGCCGTTATTTGTATTACCTTTATACGGGCAAAATAAGTTCATTATGCTGAAAGCGATACATTTCGGAGCAGGCAAGATCGGTCGCGGCTTCATCGGGGCAGTCCTCAATGAAGCCGGGTATGACGTTACGTTTGCGGATGTAAATCAAGAGGTTATAGACCTTATCAATCGGGATGAAGGATACTGTATCCATATTCTGGACAAGAAGGTCTATACCAGGCGGATCAGCGGGATTTCTGCCATAAACTCATCTTCGGCAGAAATGCCGGAGGTCCTGGCTTCCGCAGATCTGGTGACGACCGCTGTCAGCATGAAGGTACTTCCTTTCATTGCCCCGGTCATAGCCAGAGGAATCGGACTCCGCCGTCTCAAAGGGGACGCGAAGCCACTGAACATTATCTGTTGCGAAAACGGAATCCGTGCGACCTCTGCTTTGAAGGAATACGTAAACAGATATCTCGACAGCGAAACCAGTGAATGGATGCATGGAAAAGTCGGATTTGCCGACAGCTCCGTGGACAGGATAGTGCCTGTGCTAAGTCTGGATAATCCACTTGATGTAGCCGTCGAAGAGTTCTATGAATGGAATATCGAGGAGTCTGCCCTGACCGGGAAACTGCTTCCTGTCCCAGGAATGAACCTTACAGACAATCTGGAGATGTGCATAGAAAAGAAGCTTTTCACCCTTAATACAGGCCATTGCACCACTGCCTTTCTCGGAATGATCAAAGGGTACACCTACATCCACGAAGCGATTGAAGACCTTGATATTCAGAAAATTGCAAGGAGTGCAATGGAGCAGAGCGGAGCTGCGCTGATACGGAAATTCGGAATTGCTCCGGAGCATCATGCCAGATACATTGACACAATACTTTCGCGCTTCTGCAATCCGCATCTGAAAGATCTTGTAACCCGGGTCGGTCATGATCCGATAAGGAAGCTTGGCGGCGGGCTTTACTTCGCCTATCCGATAAAGATGGCTATAGAATCCGGACTGCCATATGACAGACTGGCGCTTGCAGTCGCGGCAGTCCTGCACTGCGACAACCCGGACGATCCTCAATCCGTGGAAATAAGGAAAGTTGTTGACGAAGCCGGTCCTGCTGAGGCATTCAGGAAGTTCACCGGGATAGAGGACAGGACAGCAGCTGACCTTGTCGCCGAATCATATGAAACACTAAGACATAATTATAACATCTGATGAAAAAGACAGACAAATCCTTCAATTACTGGCAATGGAGAGTGATTCTTTGCTCAATGATAAGTTACGCAATGTTCTACTTTGTACGTAAGAATTTCTCATTTGCGATGCCGGCACTCAGCGAAGAGTATGGAATAACCAACACAAGTTTCGGTATAATACTTTCACTTGTCGGAATCATTTACGGCATATCCAAACTGATAAACGGAATGATTGCCGACAGGGCGAATGCCAGATGGCATCTTGTGATCGGCCTCAGCGCCTGCACGGTCATAAACTTCATTTTCGGATGGAGCGACAAGATCAGCACGATGATAACAGGGCAGGAAGGAGGAGAAGATTTTATCGGAATGATGGTAACAGTCATGGCCGTACTTCTCATCATCAACAACATATTCCAGGGATGCGGAGCCGGTCCTTGCCAACGACTTATAGTACACTGGGTGCAGCCGAAGAAGCTGTCGACAATGACTTCCATCTGGAATACTTCCCACTCGATCGGTGCAGGCATAGTATCCGTACTCTGCGGCTATATCATCGGAACATACGGACAATGGCAGCTATGCTTCTGGATACCGGCAACCATTTCCGCCATAGGCGTATTCTTTACCATCATAACACTTTGCGACACACCATCTTCAGTAGGCCTTCCGGAACTGGAAGGAACAAAGACAGAGATCGACGACGACAACAGCTCGGAAGCCTTCAGGGGATTTGTAAAGAAGATGGTATTCAAGAATCCCATCATCTGGGCAGTAGCCTCAATCAGTCTGATGGTCTATATCGTGAGATTTGCAGTCCTCGACTGGGGACCGACCTTCCTTATGAACAGAGCCAATCCTCTGTCTCCTGAAATGGCGGGATGGACTATCGCCATATTCGAGATGGCAGGATGTGCCGGAATGGTCATTGCCGGATGGGCTTCAGACAGATTCTTCGACGGCAAGGCTCAGAGAGTATGCCTTATAGAACTGGTGATCGTTGCAATCCTGCTTCTGGTACTCCAGTTTCTTCCTGAAGATTCAAGCCCTATCTTATTGCTTGTTCTGCTTGCACTTGCCGGATTCTTCATGTACGGTCCGCAGACCCTCGTCGGCGTCGTGGCATTCAAACACGCGACCAAAAAGGCATCGGCCACAGCAATCGGCTTCATAGGACTCACAAGTTATGCCAGCGTTCTCTTCACCGGCGTCGGTTTAGGCTGGTACTCGGACCACTTCGGTTGGGACACCCTCTTCCTGCTGATGGCTGGCGTGTCCGTAATAGGATCCATCATTGCAGCCTTCCTCTGGAATCTCAAGGATGACGCATACATCCACGAAAAATAGTTCGCAGCCATATAAGAAAGAAGGTGTATTCCTTGGGAACTGACATGAACCCCGAAAGTTAGACAAAAAACTTTCGGGGTTTTGTTATGTCTAAAAAGAGAAAGAAACATGGCTATGCAGAACGATTGAAGTATATGCATATGCTTGAGAATGGTCTGAGCATCAATCATATCCATATTCA
>JAFQGK010000026.1 GCA_017398335.1 Bacteroidales bacterium
AGATGCAGCCACATTAGGATTTGAACCATCCAGAACTATCTGGACCGCCTTTTCACCGGGGATCCTTCCGCTTGTAATCCTGTCAAAATCCTGAGCAAAGACTATCACCGCACCTGCTTCAGAGCGTCGGAGCACTTCGTCTATCTCTTTCGTATCGACATAGCCATTGAATGTGAACATTTCATTATGACTGATCCGCGAGACAATCCGATCAATCGAAGCAGATCTTTCCGGAGTACATACTGCTACACTCACATTGTTGATATCAGTCGAGATTGCGAAACCGAAAAGAAGCATCAGCACGATCGGAATGCCGATGACAACAAGCAGAGTCCTCACATCCCTTAGGATATGAAGAAACTCCTTCTTTATGAAATACAGCAGTCTATTCATTTCTTAGGGCATTTCTGGCAAGGCTTCTGAAAACCTCATCCATAGATTTGACTCCGAATTTCTCTATCAGTGCTGCGGGAGTGTCAAGTGCCATTATCTTACCGTCAACCATTATGGACACTCTGTCGCAATGTTCAGCTTCATCCATATAATGTGTGGTCACAAAAACTGTCGTGCCTTCCGAAGCTATCTTTCTTATCATATCCCAGAACTGCCTGCGTGTCAGAGGATCCACACCTCCTGTCGGCTCATCCAGAAAAATGACCTTAGGCCCATGAAGGTTAGCAACTGTAAAGGCCAGTTTCTGTCTCCATCCGGTCGGAATTGACTTTACAAGATCATTGCGGTGTTCCCAGAACTCCAGCTCCTTCAGCATACGCTCTGCTCTCGAATTGATTTCCTTTGATGACAGACCGTATATGCCGCCATACAGTTCCATATTCTCAATGACTGTAAGATCTTCATATAGAGAGAATTTCTGGCACATATACCCTATATTCCTCTTTATATCTTCACTATGTGAGATGATATCGCATCCAGCAACCGTCCCGCTTCCTGAAGTGGCCTTGCTCAGGCCGCATAGGATCCTGATGGCCGTTGTCTTGCCTGCACCGTTGGCGCCGAGGAAACCGAAGATCTCCCCTTTCGCCACATCGAAGGATATGCCGTCAACGGCTGTGAATGCGCCGAATTTCTTAGTGAGATTCCTTACGGATATTATGTTTTCCCTTTTCATGCTTGATCAGTCTGATAAATGTTTCTTCAAGTGTAGTTCCGTCGTCTGCTATGTTTGCAGGGGTGTCAATCTTCAGGATTTTCCCTTCATTGATGAGAGCGATCCTGTCACACCTGCCGGCCTCGTCCATATATGGAGTGGAAACCAGAATGCTGATGCCATATTTCCTCAGTCCGGCAAGCATATCCCAGAATTCGCTTCGGCTGACAGCATCTACACCTGTTGTCGGCTCATCCAGAAGAAGGACCTTGGGCCTGTGAACGAGAGCACAGCTGAGAGCCAGTTTCTGTTTCATACCTCCGGACAATCTGCCGGCACGTCGTTTCCTGAACGGCTCGATCTGACTATATATGGGAGCTATCATTTCATGGTTTTCCTCAGGCTTCCCGCCGAAAAGCGATGCGAAGAATTCAAGATTCTCCTCCACGGAGAGATCCTGATAGAGAGAAAATCTACCTGGCATATATCCGACTATCTTTCTGATTTCCAGATAATCATCAACACAGTCCAGACCTTCCACTACAGCTTTGCCTTCGTCAGGAAGCATCAAGGTGGTCAGAAGCCTGAAAAGTGTGGTTTTCCCAGCCCCGTCAGGTCCGATCAGTCCGAACAGTTCGCCTTTGCCGACCTCTAACGAGACATCGTTCAAGGCCGTGACATCTCCATATCGCTTGGTTATGCCGTTAAGTATGATTGACGGTTCCATCATAACTGAACTTCACCATACATACCGATCTTGAGCATTCCGTCATTCTCGACAGCTATCTTTACGGCATAGACTAGATTTGCTCGTGTATTACGCGTCTGGATAGCCTTCGGAGTGAACTCGCTTTCATCCGAAATCCACACTACCCGACCCTTGTATTCATATTGTTGCTCTCCCCCGAAATCCGCTATTACACTCACTTCTTTGCCAAGGCTCAGCTGCGGGAGCTGATCGGAAGTAAAATAGGCTCTGAGATACATCGCATCCATATCAGCCACCTTCATCACAGGAGTGCCGGCAGCTACCATTTCACCGGCATTCACATATTTAGCCAGAACGGTACCTGAAATCGGAGATGAAATCCTGCATCTGCTTATCTTGTCTTCAAGCATTGATATCTGGGCCTTCAGAGCACTTGCGTTATGGTCTATAGCCGTGCTGTTTCGTCTCAAAGATGTCTGCTGAGCATCAAGCTGCCTCTCCAGAACCTCTATCTGAGTACTGATATCGTCAAGCTGTTTCTTCGGAGCCGCTCCTCTTGCAATCAGATTCTCCACTCTTGTCTTTTCGGACTTCAGGTTGCGGATCTGACTCTTCAATGAAGCAACCTGACTTTCAATATCCGGACGTGAACTGTTCAGCGAATTCAACTGGGCCTTAAGCTGTTCTTTCTGAAGATGAAGCTGCAACGTATCAATCTGACCCAGGACCTCTTTCTCCCCTACTTCCATACCTTCAGTAAGGTTCAGCCATATTACCTCACCTGTTCCCTGACTTGACACAAGAATCTCATCAGTTTCAAAATTTCCGCATGCATCATATTCTGCCTCCGATGCGCAAGCACTGCACAAAACGGCTGCGCATATCAAATAATATAACTTCTTCATAATCCTATCTGTTCAATGTGTATTTCAAATCATATATGGCTTTCACCAGCTCTATTTCATGGGTACTTCTGGCAATCATCGCAGCAGACTCATCGCTTATCTTTGTAAGCAGATCATTCATATCGATTGCACCTTCCTGAAGTCTCGCCTCTGCTGCTTCCCTGACATTCTGACGCAATCGCACAATCCTGTCATCATCTGCCAGCACAGCCTTGATCCTCCTGATTTCCGCGTCATCCTGCTCAGCCTGAAGCCTGTTGTTGAATGAGAAGATATCCTTTTGCATCTTAACTCTGTCAATGGCGTTCTGAATCTGCTTTCTGGATGTCTTGTCAGTGTAGAAACTGCTGATATTCCAGCTCATACGAATCCCTACAATTCCATTCAAAGACCATCTGCTGCTCATCATATTCTCGAACATGTTCAGTCCAGGATATCCATAATATCCCTGAGCGAATAAAGCAAATTTCGGTGTGAGAGCCACATTCAACATTTGATTCTTAGCCTCAAGCGTTTTGATCTGGGAGTCAAAAAGCATCAGTTCAGGTCTCTGAGATTCTGCAATCATCAGTTGGTGAGTCTGCGGCAATGAAAGACTACCGGTTCCGAGACTATCACCGATGAACAGTTCAAGCATTTTTCTGAAACTTTCCTCACTTGACTTTATCTGATGGAGAGTCTGACCTGATGAGAGCATCTGAGCCTCGACAGCATCCGCATCAGCCTGCATTGCAACGCCATTATCTACAAGCGCATTCACATAATCAAGATTGTTCTGCAGTCTTGCAATCATATCCTCGACTTGCCTTTTCTGTTCCTGAAGAAGCAGAATGCCGAAATAAAGATTAACTATGCGTTTGTCCAAGGCATACATCTCGACATCAGCAGCCCTCAATGACTGCTGCGTTTCACTTTCCGTGAGTGTTTTTTCTGCCTTTGACTTACCTCCGTCCCAGATTGTCTGCTGAATATCTATCTGCACTTTGTACTGATCCTGCCTCAAACCCGGCATATCAAGTCCCTGAGCAGCAAGCATTGATTCGAACTGATCGGGCCACCTTGCTACATCAGACTGATATGTCGCCTGCGCGGACAGGCTTACCTGAGGTAACCAGGCTTTTGAAACATTGCTCATATTATAATCCTGACTTTGGGAAATCAGATCGTACTGTCTTATGGCTGGATAATGTTTCCGGGCCATTTCTTTGCACTGTTCCAAGTCCGGCTGTGCATAAGCTGAAGACAGACCCAAAGCAGTCAATGCAACTACTGATATAAATCTCTTCATATAGCGTAAATTATTTTATGCAAAGTAAGTCTAAGAACATTGAATTGATATTGCCGTTTCTTTGCAAAAAATGTCCTGTTTTTAATCTTATTCTTTGTATAGGTATATTTGTTGAGCAATTTATTATCTTTGTGAAAATTTGTACTATGAATGATACAAGACGGGTGTTCCAGCCGATGACAATCAAATCCATTGTGGATATGCTTGAAGAAATCAACTTCAAGGTAGAAGGACTTGTCGTCCGGGAAAGACTTGGAATAAATATGAACCTATGCAAGTCATTGGCCCCTCGTTCAATACTGGAAAAACTGAATGTTCCATACCTTGTTCAAGATAACAGGATGCTTAGAGTCATTTCTGGGCAAGTTGTCATAGAAGTAAACTTTACTGAATATACGGTGACTGCAGGTGATATTCTTTTTATCAAGGAAGGCAGCTATTTTGAAGTCATCGATTCGTCAGATGATTTTAAAGGAGAAGTCATTGCTTTCCTCCCGGAACAATATAATTCGCAACTTCTGCAGCGTGACCGCAATGCCATTCATATACATCTTGAAAATGAAGAATGGGAAAAGATTTCTCATCTGATTTATTCAGTCTATACTTTTGCTGCCGATGTGTCATATAGAAAAGATGTTGTCGAGCCATTGGTGATTTCCTTATTCAACAGCATCATTCTTATGTCGGAAGACCGGACTGAGAGTCCTGCATCAACAGGTACAGGACATCTGTTTGAGAAATTCATGGACAAATTACAAGAAAACAGTTCAGGTAAACATTCCGTATCGTATTATGCTGATTTGCTATGCGTTACGCCGCAATATCTGAGTAAGGCAGTGTCATTGACAAGCGGCAAGACTGTGTCCGAATGGATAAGCAAGGCTGTGATAACAGAAGCGAAAGTATTGCTCAAAGACACAGGCGCTTCAGTGGCAGATATCAGCGAAACACTTAATTTTCCCACAGACTCATTCTTCTGCCGGTTCTTCAAGAAAGAGACAGGAATGACACCTACGCAATATAGGAAGAGCTGATTAATTACAATTTATCTAACAGCCTGACGCAGTTCAACTGACGGTCCCAAATCATATTACCCCATATTCGAGCGAAGCGAAGGCGCATCAGCGCCGCGGCATCCGCGTCAGCGAGACTTTCGTAGAAAGTTGAAGCAGCGGGGCCGCCCGACCCGACCAAAGGGAGTGGTCGGTATGCCCCTAATAGGGGCTGTCAGCGCAGCTGACTGGGGTTAAGACGGATTCCCTTCGCCTGTACGAAAAAAGCCCAACCATAAGGTTGAGCTTTTGAGTGCCCTATCGTTACAGATTATCGAACCTTTATTGATGACTTATATAAGGTTCTTGAATTTGTGGAATGGTATAAAGAATGGTATTGATAAATAACCGAGGAGGGGTAGCATACCTTGTTAAGGTATAGTCAGTGACCTACTTCTTACAGATACTCCCAATATCTGCGGTAGTGTGCACGGACCTTCTCCCATTTGCCATAGCGAAAACGCTTATACGCTCTCACTCTGACAAGTTTCGGCACTGCTATTCCAATAGTAAGCCGAAGGTCAAAAGAAAAAGTTCTACGCATTTTAATTCAGTTATCCTTGAAAGAACTTTTCTTGGACTTCTTCGCCTCTCCCTATCTCTACTCCTCGGTTAAGGTTCTCTGTTAAAAAAATCAGACACCCATTTGGGAGATAGGTATCTGATAAAAGGTTAGGATAACCTTTAAAATGCGTTTGATGCAAA
>JAFQGK010000006.1 GCA_017398335.1 Bacteroidales bacterium
ATACTCAGGCTCGCGATGAATACAGGGAAATGATAATCCATGCATTGGAACTGAACACCGAGTGGTGCCATCCGATGTCGATGGAACTGCTTGGAGACATCTACAGAGAGGGAAAGATCGATATTCCTGTAGACCTTGTCAGGGCATGGGAATACTATCTTAGGGGATCTGAATTCATGAACGCATCGTGCTTTGAGAAGATGTATGACATGTTGTTGACAAATGAGATTCAGTTAGACCGGATGAGCAATGAAGAGGCTATGGATCTCTGCATGATCAATGGTGCGAGACTGCATGAGGCCAGACTTCTTGTTGAAACCGTCGAAGCCTACAAGCATGGCCGACTGACACGGTTTGCACGAGAAATCGAGATGTTCCACATTCCGGCCTATGAGGCCATTCCGGATGACGGACCTCTTGACGAGGATGAAGATATTGATGATGATGGACGTTTTGATGCATGGGCATAAGACAATGGCAATTAAAATAAATATTCAACCGACAGCAGAAGACCTCGCCGGCAAGAGTCATTGGTGGGGATTTCCGGATCTGCCTGAGGCATGCGAGTGGCCTTGCAATGAAGATGGCGACTTGCTGACATTCATTTGTCAGATCAGCCTTGAAGATATATCTGAACTTGATTCTGATAACAGACTGCCTCACAAAGGCATGATCTGGTTCTTTGCTGACCTGGATTACTTCCTTGGTGACCTTGATGCACCTTGCGGAGGAACAGGGGAGTGGGAGTCTGGCACATTTAAAGTCATTTACAGCGAAGATAACTCCGACCTGCTTACTCATGAATATTACTGGGAGGACGGTGATCCTGCCGTTCTTCCTGCAGAAGAGATGACTTTCGAGGCTGCTTCGGAGACCGATTTCGGCTTCAAGCTGCTTGGCATGCCGGCCATGACAGAAGGCTACGAGAATGAAAACGAAGGCCTTATGTCTCTGCTCCAGCTTGATGAGGAGGAAAGATGGGGACTTCGATTCTTTGACTGCGGCACAGTGAACTTTATGGTTCCGCTGGACCGTCAAAATGACGATTTTTCGAATGTATCCTTCTGTTTACATTCATCATAACTACAATAGAAACATAAATATTCCTGCTTATGGGTTTTGATAATTATAAGTTTGTCCTTAAGACATACGAGTCATCTGAGAACGAGGTGACTGGAGAAGACATTGACCTTGTAGACCGCTTCGAGTGCGACCTCAAGGGTGTAAACCTCAAGGAAGGCGTCAGCCTGTTCTCTCCAAAGAAAGAAGAATGGAAACAGTATGGTATCGAAAAACTGATCTTTCCGGATTTCAATTTCAAAGTTCTTGAAGTTCATAAGGACGGAGTTGTACTGGAAACATCATTTCAGTATTCCTCTTATAGTTCTCAATTTAAGATCTCATATGCCGAACCGAAACATCGTGAAAGTATCTGTTTCGGAAGATATTGCTATTCCTACGAGCTGACATTCGTAAAGAGATAAATGCCATATGAAGATACGTCAATCCATTCTCAACAGATTTCCAGTGATTATGGAAATTTCCGATAATACCGATTCAATGTCTTCCTGGAAATGGAAGGAATGGGTGTCGTATTTGTTGTCTTCAAGGACAATGATCACGGCACCTCTTATTTCTGCACCGGCTCCATATAATATTGTACCTATTGCGTTGTCGGCCAGATCTTTTGCGTATCCGTTCCTGTCCGCATACATTGCTATCTGATACCCTCTGAATCTGCAGGCCTCCGTAATCCGATTCAGTGGCCCGGAGAAATGGACGGCATCGAGTCCTTCAGCATCGATAAGTTGACTCATTTCACGATAGGACATGCAGAATACATCCGCTTCGACCACGGTAGCGACTCCTGATGGCTGGATGATGATCACGGAAGGAGAGATCTGAGTCTTTGCTTCAGGATGATTCTTCTTCCACAAAGGCATCCAGACTTTTTCTATCTCATCTCCGTATCCCATTTCAATATATGTATCCTTGTTCCTGATCACATAATCAAGCTGCTCTTCAATGCCATAGCGTAATGCATCATACCTCAGCTTCAACAGCTCATCATCTGAAATGAATTCAGGATCATCGAGAGCTTCTGCTGCCTCGATCACAAGATTTGCAGCCGCAGTGTAGCCGTATGTCAATGCAATATCAGCATATTCCCTTCCCATGCGCAGGTCCATGTCATAACCGAACTTACCGTTCAGCAATGCATCCGCTAAAGTATAGGCACATACCCCACTGCCCAGTGCGATGCCTTCCGTCAGATTTCTCTTCATCTGGCGGTATATGTCAAGCCTTTCGTCACCGCTGAGAGACTCCCACCTGTACTCATTCTCAATTCCCAGAATCCGGCAGTCCGGAACACCCAGGTCCATGCCGACTTTCATCAAGGTCTGATAGTATCCCTCATCCCCATCTTCCAGATACATCAGGGCAAGGTCATATATCGGAGCATAATATCCATTGATGATACACTTCTCGTATGCCTTGATGGCTTTCTCCCTCTCACCTTCGATTTCATAGAACAAGCCGAGCTGCTCTGTCCAAAGGATTGATTCGCTGAAGATAGCAGATGATTCACGTTGAGCTTCGGCAATAGCTGTTTCCGTATCTGCTACAAGCTCTGTAGTGCCAAAGAAGAGATCTTTGTTATATCTGAGTCTGGCAAGAATACTCCCTTTCTCCATTGCCTGGGCTGTCAGCTCCTGAGACAGTTTACGATCCATCACAAACTTTCCGGCCTTCTCATCGTAAGCTTCACCAATGAAGTACATCCTGGACATCATCTGCAGAGCATCAGCAATGCCTTTGCCGGCTACCTCCTCGAAAATCTTGAAAGCAGTCTTCAGTGATTCGCTGTCTTTATAGCATGTCCAAAGCCATACGCCGTATGCATATCTTGCATACGGGTTGTCGCTGTTCATAACCATCGGTTGCGGCAGCATTCTCACAGCCTTGAAATCGAGCAGATCGCTCAGAACCTTTTCATCTTCAAGATGGACAGACTGCCAGTTTGCGTATTTCTTGTGTTTCAGACTATGGACGGCATCATCGTTCTTCCACCATCCCCTGAACTTTTCGTCCCAGGAATCGATGACCTCCCTGTAAGGACCCGGTTTCGTGTTAGGACGAATCAATCTGCCTGCGCTGTCATAATCTCCCATCTGCGCCCACTCCCACGGCTCATATTCACGGATGAACCGGATGGTCTCATGCCACACTCCATAGCCGGAGCGCACTCCGTGTTCGAAATGCCCCTCGTACTTGTATTTCTTGTCACCGCTAGTCAAATATTCCATGGTGCCATGTCCGTGAGGACGCCCCTCGTCATCCTTCTGGCCTTTGTAGTTCTTGCCTACAATTTTTGACATGTTTTCAGGCAGTTTCATATATTGAAATTTAGATTGTTACAAATATATAAAAATTAACAATATCATACTTTTATGTACTGTTTACTTCTGCTAAAAGTTCGCTATTCATGGGGCTTACTTATTGTGAGGTAATCTGATAGATTGCCGGTCAAGCCGGCAATGACGTATCAGTCATCCACGATAGTGACAAACTGGTCATCCCCGGTCTGATTGGGTATCTCAACATATGAAGGATTCGCGTGCTCAAGGGTAACAATATTGTAAAGCAGATATGATGCTTTCTGGCGGAAAATGAGTAAATTTGCACTATGGAATATCTTTCAAAACAACGATTTGATGAACTGGTGGCCGAGTTGAACTACCTTATCGAAGTGATCTACCCGGAGGTGCGCGAGAATGTCGCGGAAACCAGCGCCCAGGGAGACCGTAGCGAGAATGCGGGATACCGTGAAGCGAGGAGGAGACAGGCGAAGACCATCAGCCGTATCCGTTTCCTGCAGAAGGTCCTGGAACATTCCCGTGTGATCGATCCCGCTGCTCTTCCTAAAGACAGAGTGTGCCTTCTGAGCCATGTTGAATTCACGAATCTAGCCACAAACACCCGAATGAAGTTTGTGATTGTCAGCCCACACGAAATGAATCTCGAGGCTGGAAAGATTTCCTTGAAATCCCCGATTGGTGCTGCCCTGATGGGCAAAAAGGTAGGGGAAATAGCTGAGGCTCAGACCCCTTCCGGAATACTGCGCCTTAGAATCGAAAGCGTCTCACTGGACTGAAGCCGATGCTTTTCTATGCTGAAGCAGATGCTATTCAATACTGAATGACATCGGTTCATCCCATCTGCAGTCAAAGTATATGTTTGCTGTAAGGTTCTTCTTGATAAGAGGCATCTTAAGCCTGCATATCTCTCAGAAAGCATGGCGAATCTCTTGACTGATTCTCCTGTCAAAGGAGATTCATGTGTTTCTGCAAGACAGTGATTCGTGACGATGTCTGTTTCGGTGACCCTCATCTGACCATTCTTCCACCCGACCACTACATTATGGTTGCTGATGTCTGAAATTGCAAGGTGGTGTGCTACGTTCAAAGAAGGGAAAACATCATCCTTTGCATAATCCCTTCTCGTTCATTCCATCAAGCGGCACATAAATTGATGCAAGTGCAACCATTCCGTCCATCCCTGAATCTGCATACATTGGATGCTCTGTCTTTCAGTTTGCAGGCCATGCAAGACATACAGCCTTTATAATCGAGGTCGTACAGACGAATAGTCATGACCTCTATATCTCCGCCTGCTGATTTCGCTCCCTCTGCGAATTTCTGAAGCATCTGGGCTGTGTTCATGTTGCGGCGAAATTATTTTACATGCATATAAGTGGTGTCTTCCTTCAGATCGGTCACATGATATGACAGAGGATGAAGGGTAGGGAATTCGTAGCCTTCGTAGAACAGGGCAGCCAATTCCTCTCCGCCGCTCTGACACACAAACTCTCCGTCTTTATCAAGGGTGATAAGGTGGAACCTGATCTCAGGAGTGTAGTACATATCGAATGAATAATACTCGGACGGATCTTCACGCAACAGCTTTTGCTGAACATAAGTATGAATATTCGTATGTGAACAGTCAGCCTCAGCAAGGAGAATCATAAAGTTTCCGTACTCTATCCTGTCCACGATGCAGGCCGGTTCAGACAAGCCTCCCAGTTCTGCCAGAAACTTTTCGGGATGCTCTCTGTCAAGTATTTCCTCCGTCTTGCCCACGTGGACTTCAAGAAACACAACCCCGCAGAAGGAATCGAACTTGCCGTCCGCACGCCCTGTCAAGGCCGCAAAATCACATCCGAAATTAGTCAGCCCGAGCAGTCTGAGCTGCTCGAGATCATAATAAGGATAAGTCTCTAAATGATGATAACGATGCTTGACTTCGGATGATGTTTCGACTGTGTCTGCCTGATATGATAACGCATCAACAAAGCGGACTTTATCAATAGATTCAGCCTCAGCATAGACTGCTGCCCCAAGCTTAAGCCTGTCCTTTGCATTGCCGGCAGGGTACAGGCTTGTAAAATAGCCTTCAGTAGAGCCGGGTACGACAAGGCTTTCCACAGCGTCAGACGGAGAATAGTTCATGCTTATGTCAAACAAATGCAGAGAATCCTGCTTTGCGAAGATGGATTCACAGATCTTATCGTCAAACTCAATTATCCTATGCTGATAACGGTCGTCCCAGACTTCTTTAGCCCCTATTGCACAAGGATTATACGGCAGTTCGGAAAGCATATCAAAGTATATGACCCTGTCTCCGTCATTGAAATCGGCTCGAATTACTGAATACTGGATGGGCAGAATCTCCTGACCATGATAGTTTTCTCTTGACTCCTCTGTTTTCCAAAGTCCGTTATGCGGCTTCAGGAATATGGTATCCTCTGGTTCGGCCCAATATGTACCATAAATATTGAGATTGACAGGTATGGAACTTCTGTTGATAGCCACAATTTCAATAAATTCCTGACTTGCATCATCAAAACTGCCATAGAATTCTTCGCAACCGCATAGCAGGGCTGCAGATATTATCATATATATTATTTTCTTCATTACTCTTCAAATAAATTATCCTTGATCCATTCTGATCTCACTATTGAATAACCGCACAGGTATCCGACTCCATTCCTGACGTTGGAATATGTGAAGGCTGGAGATGACAGACCTGCATCCTTGAAAGGATTGTTCTTGTGGTCGAACTGCGCAAAAAGGTATCTGTACATTTCCTCAGAAAGCTTGAATAGTGTGCATTGTATTTCAGTATCCTTGACTTCAGCCACATAACCGTCCCATCTAGGTCTGTAATTGAAAGAAAGGTCATATTCGTTGTCTTCTTCTTCGGAGTCTTTCCAGATGTAGAGGTAGTCACCGTTGAAAGAGAGAATAATAGGGGAATATGCTTCCGGTTCAAGCTGCATGTCGTTATATCCCGATGGAGGAACAATATCCTGATCTGTAACCTCTTTGTATTTCGGATTCATCAGTCCCACATCCATCACCTGGATTCCATTCCATTTGACGACAGCTCCATACCAGTCGTCAGTATCAGGGTCATCCTTATAGCGTATCTTCAGATTCCTCTCGGCATTGTTGCTCTTGCACAGTTCCAATTCATATTCGGGAAAGTTACCGGGGATGACTGTACCTGCTACAGCAGTTTCCGTGTCGTCAGATTCAAAAACCAACTCTATCTTATCACCGCTTCTGAATGCATCAGCATGTATGGCCATGCCCCCTTCTCCGATCATTGCAGCATCCACGTCGACCTCGGTGCCGTTGCATCTGAGTGAGTAACAAGGGTTTATCAGAGTCGTGTCTGCTGTCGCCAATTGTGATAGAGGTACGATCTTATGGATATTTATCGTCACAGCCGAATCTGCGCACATATAACCCCTTACGACTGGCATAGGTTTCACATCCTTCTGGTCAAGGTCAAAAGGATATTTGCAGCCTGTCAAAGCGAACAATAAAATGAGTATATATTTATTCTTCATCTGTTTCAGAATTTAAGTGTGTAACTGAAAGACGGGAGGATTGGAATTATTCCGTATCCTGCTCCATAGTAAGTCAGGCCCATGATATTCTCCTCAGTGAAATCATAGTACTTTTCAATCTGCGACGCTATAGGATTCATACGGCAATAGGCGTTGTACAGACTGAGATTCCATATGCTTTCATTGCCTCTCTTAGTCGTCCTGTGGAAATTGAATCCTATATCAAGACGGTGATAATCAGGAACTTTCATGTTATTTGGACCAGCATAGAAAGTTTCCACTTCGCCGCCAATCTCTCCGTCCCATATTCCATGCGATTCACCTGTCATCCATCCTCCGCTATGGTAGTTCCAGCTTGCGTACATCTCAAAGCGTTTGCCGAATCTGCGGGTGGCTGTGAGGGTCAGCTTGTGACGGTTGTCGTTGCGGTCCTTGTACCATTCCGGATAAAAATCCGGGAAGAATCTCTGACTCCATGAGAGAGTATAATATGCTTCGACAGATGTCTTTTCGTCTGAACAGGTAAGGCTGGTCTCAGCTCCCCACGAACGTCCCTTTCCCACCACCAAAGCATCTTCCCATCGTGTTATAGGAGGATATATGCCCCATCTGCCTCTGAATTCAAGAAGGTTTGACAAAGTCTTGTAATATCCTTCTACACTGAACTTTATGTTGTGCGGGAAATTTACATATACTCCTCCAGCTATTTGGCGCGAACGGCTGGGGGCTATCTTGGGAGTGGAAGGCATCCAGAAGCTTGTGGGAAGCTGGAGGTAAGTCGAACTTATCAGGTGGCTGTTCTGCGACATCTCCGAGTAAGACAGTTTCAGGTCTGTATAGTCACCGCACTGGAATCTCAATGCCGCCCTCGGCTCGATGCTATGATACCACTTTCCTTCAGTTGCGATGGCAGCATATCTGAGTCCTATGTTAGCAGTAAACCAATCTGTCAGGGACATCTCATCTTCGATATAAAGATCTGATTCAAATGATTGTCTCGGCGCCGACTGACTCAGGTCCTGTTCATGTGTGACTTTGCCATCAAGCTTTTCATTTTCCACAGAATAGCTTACTGGATTGTAGAAATGATACTTGAGAGTTGCCCCGTATCTGAGATGATGATTCTCTGCCGGACGATAGCTGAAATCCGCTTTCAGGCCCAGGTCCGAGGTTCGTGATTTATTTCCGTTGGAATAATAATACTCCTCATCTCTCTGTCCGGATATGGTCTGTCCTTCATCATTCAAGCCGAAAAGAGAATCATATATGGTATAGTATGCTTTGAGTGAGGTCTCATGATCAGGTGCGAACTTATAGTCCCAGTCGATAGATGTGACCAGATTGCCCCACTCAAGCCCCCATCTGGTCATATATTTCGAACTGTAATCGTCCGAAGGCTGTCTGTCATTTCCTGTAATCAGCTTTGCTGCGTCGCGACCGCCATACACATTAAGTGACAGTTTGTTGTCATTTGAAAACTTATGAGTCACGTTGGCATTAAGATCCCAGAATGCATATTTGATTCTGAATTTCGATTCTTCCAACGAGCTGATGAGAAAGCATACCGGCTCAGTCAATACATCCAGCCAGGAACGTCTCAGACCTATGTTGAATGAAGTCCTGTCCTTCCATATCGGTCCTTCGAACTGCAAGCGTCCGTCAAGAAGTCCTATCGAGAATAGTCCATGGTAGTTCTTGTAGTCGCCTTCACGGGTCTTTACATCCACTACAGAGGACATTCTGCCGCCATATCGTGCAGGAAAACCGCTTTTGTAGAAATCAACAGACTCCACCACGTCAGAGTTGAAAGAAGAAAACAGTCCAAGCAGATGGCTGACCTGATATAAGGGAACTCCGTCCATCAGGTAAAGGTTGTCCGCTCCGTCACCTCCACGGACATACATTCCCGACATAAGCTCTGTTCCTGATGCCACACCTGGAAGCTGTTGCAGGGTCTTCAGGACATCGGGAGAACTTAAGACTGCAAAGCCTCTGTTGAAGGCTTTACCGTCGATCTTCTGCATTCCTGTCTGAGTCCTGTTTATTTCTTTGGAAGTCAGAGCGGTGATTATGGCCTCATTGATGGTGTCGTGCTGTTCTTCGATGAAGATGGTATAGTCCTTTGGCTTCTTCCGTTTGTCTGCCTGGGTAAGGACTATGTATTTCTTCATTATTTCGTATTCGATTCCGGTGCCGGCAAAGAGGGTCTGCAGGCATAGCTCGAGGTATTCCCGATCGGAGTCGGGCATGACGGAGTTTTGTCTGCCTTTAAGAATGTCTTTCATCGGCTTGCCGGAGTACGGCACATCGATTTCGATGGCCGAGTCGTATACGAAGTTCACGCCCAATGATTCGTGGATGACCTTCATCTCAGATCTGAGAGTCCTGCTCTGCTGTGCCAGTGCTGGAGCAACGGCTGATAGTGCCATTGCGCAAATGGTTGTAATTAATAATAGTACGTGCTTCATTGTCAAGTCGTTATGGAATCTTATCTCCTGACGATGTGAACATCCAGTGCAGACTCTATGAGGCTGATGATAAGGTCAAGGTCTTCTGCTTCGAATTCTCCGCTGAGCTGCTTGTCAAGGTCTGTCGCCGCGAACGACACCTTGTAATGCTCTGACAGAGTTTCAAGCACCTTGCTGAGAGGTGTCTTGTCGAAGATGAACGATCCGCGTTGCCATGCTATGGAATTGACGTCGGATTCCATAACGATGACCGGAACTGCATCTGACTGCGAAAGGACAGCCTGCATGTCCTTGGTCAGGATCACACCTTCGGCATCTGAAGACTTAGCGAACAGTACCTTGCCTTCTGTCACATAGACTTCCTTGACAGATGATCCGGCATCCACCATGAACTTAGTACCAAGCACCTTGACGAAAGCACCGTCTGCTGAGATTTCAAACGGCGCGGACTCGTCGCGAGCGACCTCAAAGAAAGCCTTACCTTCAAGCAAGGTCTTTCGAGGAGACTTTTCGCTGTAACTCAGTCGGGAGCCTGGTGCAAGAGTGACATGAGAACCGTCAGGAAGAACAAACTCCTGAACTTCAGCATTTGCCATAATCTGGATCTGCTGGTCATTGTCATGGAAGAGGAACACACATAGAACAACAGCAGCAGCTGCCGCGACAATGCCTGACACCCATGGCAATACTCTCCTGCGAGGCTTCTGCTTGATGCCGTGAGCCTCATTGAAGCGTTCAAGCGCCTTCTGAGTGTAGAACCTGCCTTCCTGATAATGCTTCAGGACGAAGTCCATATGTCTATCTTCAAAGTCTGACATGATTAAGATTTAAGATTCCGTTAATCCGACATAAAGACGGAAGTGTTTTGAAAAAGTACTATATGATTTTGAAAAATTATGCAAAAAGGAACATATAAATTTTGTGGATGCCCTCCTTAAGGACTTTCAAGGCCTTGCTGATCTGGTTTCGGACCGTGTTGACTGACAGTCCCAATTCGTCAGCGATTTCCTCATATTTAAGCCCGTCACGCTTGCTCATGATAAATACTTCGCGGCATTTGTCCGGAAGACTGTCGATGGCTGTCCAGAGCTTGGCCTCTGTCTGCGAGCGTTCCTGAGCATCATTATCGTCGATGATTCCGTAGGTGTCGTATGGCTTGAGGGATTCGGTCGGGATGCCTTTCTTCCGCAGATGGTCAAGGCAGCGGTTCCGGACCATCATGTATAGATATGACTTCCTGCTGAGTACATGTGCCCCTTCCTGTAGTTTCTCCCAAAGAGCAGTATAGCATTCCTGAACGACATCTTCCGCGAGATCTACATCCTGAATGTAGTGCAGCGCATACAGACACAGAGGCCTGTAATTGTAACGGAACAGGTCGTCGAATAATATCTCTTTGTCTGTCTGAGGCATATTCTTCTGAACGTTGAGTTTACAAAGATAGGAGAATTCCTTATCTTTGCAGATATAAAGTCATAAAAGATGCAGATAATATCAGATACATACAAGGGATCTGTCAGATATTTGGTAGCTCAGACAGAGGGAGTGTGCTCGAAGGCAATCGAACTGCTAGTAGAAGGGGATGTGATTCTTGATGTTGCCTTTCATGGTGGTTGCAACGGAAACCTCAAGGGAATCACAGCTCTTGTCAAGGGACAAAAGATATCCGATGTCAAGGAGCGCCTCAGCGGTATTACCTGCGGGGGCAAGAATACTTCATGTCCGGACCAGTTCGCCCAGCTGCTTGCCGCTGTTCAGGAAAAATAATCATATCATTTTGCCAGAAGGTAAAGGACTGGAATCTCAAATCTGGAATTCCAGTCTTTCTCAGTATGGGCATGTCCGGGAAAAAACCTGTACATATAACCCTCTTTACCATTACCTGCAGGCCAGTCAAGTTCCGAGATCATTTCGTTGATCGCCTCCTGTGTCTTGTCATATCCCGCATCTATGGTCTTGTCACCGCAGTCCATATATAGTCTGTGGCTATCATCGGCAGGAAGATTCTGACGCAGGTACTCTCTGTATGCATCTGCTGCCGGAGTCTGGTCTTTATCCGTGTGCGGATTCCAAAGGTTTGAATGAGTGGAAAGGCATGCTGCACCTGAGAAGACTTCAGGATACTCGCATAGAGCATATGATGAAATGAGACCGCCGCAGCTGCTTCCGGAAACGAAGGTATGTGCAGCATCTCCCCATGTGGAATATTTCCCGTCAATGAACGGCTTTACCTCCTCTACAATGAATCTGAGGTACTCGTCACCTAGTGGGGTGAACCCCTCCGGCAGGCAGCCTTCAGGTATGGCCTGGCATATCTTCGACGGATAGTATTCCTCATATCTGAGTGTGCCGCAGTCCATTCCTACTACGATGCAAGGGCGTATCTTTCCTTCAGCAGTCAGACGTGCCAATGTCTCGTCCACACCCCATTCCTCACCGTTCCAGGTTATGGAAGCATCGAACAGGTTCTGTCCGTCATGCATATAGATTACGTCGTATTTCTTCTGAGGGTCGTAGTCAGAAGGGGTCCATACCCTTACTGCTCTGGACGCAATGAATTTCGACTGGAAGTCTTCGTAGATGTCGATTTTTCCTGTCACTTCCGGCGCACTGCTGCAGGCGCTCGCGAAGCAGTAAAGTACAGATAAGGCAATAATCAGTCTCTTCATGTCTTTGATTGCTGGAATTATATACAAAGATAATCCTTTTTATGATATTCTGTCTTTAATATATCACACAGACTTGTATATCAGCTGATTTTCAATTAACTTTATACGCAGATTAAATTACTATGGTTATGAACAGAGTGTATTTTATCTTCAGTCTGGCACTGATTCTCATATCAGCTGATCTTTTCTCTCAGACAATCCCGGTAAACAAACGTTTCGGAAAAGTTTCCAAGGAAGAAGTCGAACTCAAGGAATATCCTGCAGATACCTCTGCATCCGCACTGATGCTCTATGAAAATACTTATGTATCTCTTAACTTCGACCCGGCAAACGGATTTGTACTCAATACTCAAAAGCACAGAAGGATAAAGATTCTTAAGGAAGAGGGACTTGAATGGGGCGATGTCGAAATGATATACTATTATTCCAGCGTCTTGAGAGATAATATTTTCAAGATCGACGTTGTCACATATAATATGGTTGACGGCAAAGTAGTGGAAACCAAGATGCCGAACAAATATATATTTGACGATGAGTACACTGAAAACTACAGGAAGATATCCTTTTCTGCCCAGGAAGTAAGAGTCGGTTCAGTCATCGAGATAAGATATGAAATAAGCAGTAACATCTATTGGGAAATTGATGATATCTATATTCAGAAAAATATCCCGGTAAATCTTTCGGAATGTCAGGTGCGCGTGCCGTCAATGTTTGATTTCAACAAGCAGCAGAAGGGCTTCCATCATGTTGATTATGAGTGTACACCGGAGGCTGGTTCGATTCTTCTGGGTGGAGGCGCGTCCTATTCATATACAATGGTTGTAGATAAATTTATATCAAAGGACATTCCAGCATTCAAGAGGGAGCCGTATCTGTATAATCCGGATCAGTATTACACATCGATACACTATGATATAAAGTCACTGACCATACCGGGGTCCATATCTGAAAATTTCGGTGTGACATGGGACGATGTCGACCAATCTTATCTCGGTACGGAAATGATGCGCAGGTTCAAGGCACCGTGCCAGTTCAAGAATGAAGTTGCTGCTCTTTCTAAGGAAGGAACTGACATTGAAAGGATTGCGGAAGTCGTTGAACTTGTGAAGGATAAGGTGCAGTGGAATGAGAAATACAAGATTGTGCCGGATATGATGGCCCAGGTGGTGAAGGCCAGATCAGGCAGTAATGTCGATATCAACTGCCTCATAGCAGGATGTCTTCGCGAAATAGGGTATAGGGTGGAGCCAGTCCTTATAAAGTTGAGGACGTCAGGCTATTTGTTCGAAGAACACCCGGAGAGACGTCCTTATGATACATTCATTCTGAAAGTCGACGCTTCGGACGGTCGGTCATATTATCTTGATGGAGGAGCGAAAGAATCATACATCAATATTCCAGATCCGGTCATGCTTGTAACAAATGCCCGTATCCTGCGTCCGGAAGGCAGGAGTGAGTGGGTGAATCTTACAAGACTTGCGAAGAATAATTCAGTAGTATTCGTAAAGACACATGTCACTCCCGATATGAGGCTTAACGGTTCTATGAATGCGAATTTCTCCGGTCAGGATTCATATAAGACAAAGATACAATATCAGTCCTATGATGACGAGGATGGCTACATTGAAGCGATTGAGGATGGCAACCTTATAGAAATCATTGACTTCAAGTCTTCCGGAATGAAGGATTATTCCGGCGTTGCTTCATATGACTTTACTTTTGAGCGTGACCTTACTGCAACTGACGGCAGGATATATGTAAATCCGTTCATCCGCAGATTCCATTCCAAGGATTCGTTTCAGTCGATAACCAGAGAATATCCGATCGATTTTCCATATCCTTATGGCGTCAGCTATATGTTTTCCATGGATATTCCTGAAGGGTACGCTGTTGAGCAGGTTCCGGAGAATGCATTGATCAAGTTCCCTGGTCTTGATGCCACGCTTAAGGTTATGACAAACGTAAGTGAATCTGAGATCATGCTGATGTTCAACTATACTCAGAACAATATGGTAGGGCAGGTGGAGGATTACCCTGCAATCAGAGCTTTATGGCAGTATATCAATGAGGTGTACGAATCTATGATTGTTTTAAAGAAGATCTGATGATGAGGCGGATATTTCTATTTCCTGTACTGATTCTTATCAGTATTGTTTCATATGCTGATGACAAAGATAAGTCGGATGCCGTGATCCTGTCTGACAGGACTTCCTTTGACGTAATCTCGCCGTCAACAGGAACGATGAAATCTCATCGCAGGATATTGGTCAATAACGAGAAAGGTCTGAGTTCCGCCTTCTTCAGCGCTTACATTGACCCGTTCAGAAATCTGACTGCCTTTTCCGGCAGGATTGAGGCAGACGGAAAAACCATCCGTAAACTCAAGTCATCCGATCTTACCACCGTACTTCTGAGTGACGGTGTGGCATCTGATAACTATGTGTCTTACTATGAGCCTGCAGCCCTTTATCCGTTTATCGTCGAATATGATTATGAGATATCTTTCAGAAAAGGATTTGTCTCATTCCCTTCATATTTTCCTGTGAGTGAGCATAATGTTGCTGTTGAAGAAGCCTCATATACTCTTTCGGTACCGTCCGGAATGCAGATCCAATACAATGCGAGCAAAGCACCGCAGAGGACGACAGAAGGAAAGAAAGATATATACACCTGGTCGTTTGACGGATTTGACGGCTATAAATATGAGCATATGATGCCGGATATTCTGGAGTGTGTCCCATATGTCTATTCCGGACCTGTAGAATTCGAATATGCCGGCAAGCCTGGTACGATGTCTGACTGGAAAGAAGCCGGATCCTGGCTTTACAATCTTCAGAAGGATGTTCTTGATGTTCCTGACGACTTGAGAAAAAAGATTGAAGCCCTGTTGGCCGGTCTCACTGATGATAGGGCAAGAATCAAGGCTCTTTATGACTTCCTCAGGGAAAACACCAGATATGTCAGCATACAGCTGGGAATAGGCGGATACAAGCCTATCCCTGTCGAGACGGTATATAAGACAGGATTCGGCGACTGCAAGGCTCTGTCCGTCTATATGCAGGCACTGCTTTCGGTAGCTGGCATAGAATCGGAATATTTTATTGTCCATACAGACAATGAGGACCTTCTCCCGGACTTTCATTCAATAGGGCAGATGAACCATGCCATGCTCTGTATCCCTATGGAAAAGGATTCATTATGGATAGAATGCACAAATCCACGATATCCTCTTGGATACAGGCATAGTTCTGTTGCCGGTCATCAGGTGGTACTTATCAGGAAGGATGGCGGTCAGATGGTCAGGGTCAGGGATTATCCGGATTCATTGAGATTGAGAACGGAAACCGTTGATGTAGAGCTGAAGTCCGATGGTACGGCGAGATGCAGAGGGCAGAGAAGGCTTCTTCTGAATAGGGTGGAATCGTATATCGGATTCCGTGCATTGAACAGCAAGCAGCAGTTCGACGCTGTAATGTCAGGCAATTTATTGAATCCTACGGATTTCAAGATCACCTCTGTCGAAGACAACTTCAATGATTGGTCTGCGATGTCACCTGGTGTGGAATATATACCTGAATTCCGTCTGGAATATTCATATTCTGTAAAAGATTATGCAAAAGTATCAGGAGACCGCATCTTCATGGATATGAATCCATTCTCCAAAAGAATGTCCTCTGACAGAAGCGAGCGGATCAATGAAATCGAGATCATGTCCGGAAGGACTCTTACTGATATTGTCCGTGTCCAGCTTCCATCAGGATATATCCCGGAATCTCTTCCTGCCACAAGCAAAGTTGACAGTCAGTTCGGCTGTCTTATGACGGATGTGTCGTATGATGCAGACTCATCTGTCGTGACAATAGTCCAGACACTTACATTATATTCCGGCCGGTTCCCTAAAGAAGAATATGCAGACTACAGAACATTTGCCCGATCTGTATCACGTGCGTATGACGGCAAGATAGTTCTGGTCCGGAAACAATAAACCCATCGACACCAGATTTTACCTATGAAAATAAGATTGCTGTTTGTCTTTGCCCTTGTCTTGAGTAATGTCCTTCATCTGGATGCCAGGAAGTTTTCCGTATCCGGATCGGTCGAGACCTACACTGCCTATCTCTGGCGAGGCTCGAAGGAATGCGGGGCCCATGCTGCTCCATGTCTTTCTTTCAGTTATGGTAATTTCACACTCCAGTCCTACGGCTTTATTTCATATGACGGCTACTATAAGGAGATTGACTGGGATATTTCCTACAAGGTAGGGGATTTTACATTCCATCTGGCGGATTACTACGCTCGTCTGTCCACATACCAGACTCCGGAGAATTATTTTGATTTCCGGAAAGGTTCGACAAATCACATTCAGGAGGTGATCCTGTGCTATGAACCACGGAAACTGCCATTTGCAATCAGGTGGTTCACATTCGTCAACGGAGACTGGCTGCCGCAGGCGGACGGAACCCTAGGAAGAGCCTCCTTCTCATCATATCTGGAGCCTGAAATATTCTACCAGTTCAAGGAAAACAGCAGACTCTCTCTGTTTTGTGGTGCCAGCGTCTTCAAAGGCAATTACACGAAGTACACTAAAGACTTTGCAGTCATCCATCTTGAACTGCGTTACAGGCATCAGTTCATGCTTGGAAAAGTGAATATTCCTGTTCAGGTTTCCTTTGTGACCAATCCGTATTCCGGAAAAACATGGCTCAATGCCGGAGCCGGCATTGCATTCTGATTATTATTGTCGGAGGCTTGCCATGAATACAGGAGAAGGCTGATGGCTCTCCGAGTCGTAGCCGAACAGAATCTTTCTGTCGTCTGATGCAAGCATATAGTATCTGTGCGAAGGCTCAGGCTGGCCGTAAACAACAGACATCAGGAGGCTTTCTTCTTCAAGAAATGCCCCCAAGTGTTTGATTCTTAATATTTTGCCTGCGGGCTCTTTCTTTAAGGAGAATCCTGCTTCAATCCATGCGACGGACACATCGGTCAGCTTCTCCGGATGATTACCCTTGCAATATTCATAAAGGATTACACCTCGTCTTTCAAGGCTCACAGGGGAGTCCAGCACCATGAGTGCCTTGAGATGTTCAGTAAATCTGATTATGAAGTCCTTATCGCTGCAGATAAGGTCTCTGACTGTTTTCTGCCATATTACGGAATTATAGTAAAGATCTATCATCCTGGAGATTTGCATTGCTCTCCTGAGGTCTGACGGTGACATCATCGGGGTCTGCAGGATTTCATATGGCGGCAGAGGGGAGAACTTCAGGTCTTTATCATCTGCTGTCGCCCGCATCCGTGTGCCTGGCAGGACTTTAAGGGACTCTATCTGAAGCTCATCTACACCTGTTCCCACCAGTCTGGCGATGTCGGCGCAGAGCATGTCCAGACCATATCCCGGAAGGCCGGCAATAAGGTCGGCATGAGTCTGAAGGTTCTCGAGCGAACATAGGAACTCAAGGCCTTTCATTGATGATTCAAGGCTTCCTTTGCGTCCGCTGGCCTCCAGCACCTTGCTGTCAAGACTCTGGATACCGGCTTCCAGATGAAGCAGGCCGGATGGCATCGAAGCCAGTTTACGCTTCAGCTCATCTGAAATCAGCGACGGATGGATTTCCAGATGGAAACGCATCTTTCCGGCATATCCGGCATATCCGGCAAAGATGTCCAGCATTCCGCATGCACGTACGGTGTCATAGTTGAACGTCCTGTCCAGTACTCTGATATCCTTTATTCCGTGTGAACAGATGTTCTCAAGTCTCTTGCTGACCTGTTCCAGGCTCTGGTATCTGACGGGCTTTTCTCCTCCGCTCACGCAGAATGCGCATGTGTTGAAACAGCCTCTGGTGGTCTCCAGCTGCACAAAAGGCTTGTCCCAGTTGAAGAAACAGCTTTCTTCGGGATATTTCAGTGACGCAAAGTCATTTACCCGGGCAATACCGTTGTCATGATATCCATTTTCAGACATCCAGCACAGGCCTTCAATGGACTGCCAGCACGATCTCCGGTCAACCTTATCGAGGAATTCCGGCAGAGCTTCTTCGCCTTCACCTCTGATTACCGCCGTGACGAATGGATTTCTCCTCAGAAAGTCTTCATTGTCACCAAGGAACTCAGGGCCGCCGCAGATAATCTTCACATTCTCCAGCAGCTGAACGGCACGTGAAAGCACTTCGATCTGCATATTATGCGTAAACAGCCAGAATGTCGCTGCAATGATGTCCGGTTTATGTTCTGCAACAGTTGCTGCAATCGCTCCGGGATTGTCATTGATTGTTCCTCGCACGACGCACCATTCCCAGTCCTCTCTGTCACTTACCTGTGCATGGATAGCCGGAAGTGCTACCGAAGAGTGTGAATATGAGCTGTTTATGTCGAGCCAGAGGATTTTCATATATGCAAGGAATCCCTAAAGCAGATTCTCTTTCATGAAATCAACAGCAATGCCTATGATCTCATCCTTGTACTTTCTCATGAAATGTCCTTCTCCTTCGATCACATGGAGGACGCTGTTCTGATAAGTTGCATCATATCTTTCGCCATATGACAGAGGTACGATCTTGTCGTTGCTCCCGTGGATCAGGCATACGTTGCCGGTATATCTGCATGAAACGCCGTAGATGTCAAGTTTCTGTGCGGCAAGTATGAATGTCCTGCCCAGCTTATGGAACATTACGTTGACATATGCCGGCGGATTTGCAGCATCGTATCTGGCATTCATGCATTGTCCTGCCAGCGCATCGTCCTTGAGGACAGCAGCTGGTGCCAGCAAGGCCAGACATTTCGGCCTCATCGGATCATTTTCGAGCTGTCCGGCCAGCATTCCGGCAATGACACCACCCTGGGAATGACCGAGGAATCCGATTTCTGTCACAAAGGAGAGCCCTTTGACATATTTCAGAACTGCTTTTGCGTCAGCTGTTTCATTGGCAATTGTCATATCTATGAAATTACCTTCACTCTTTCCATGTGCATTGAAGTCAAAACTGATGGATGCTATGCCTTCTCTTGCAAGGGCTGCTGCCAGTTCCGGAATGGGATGCATTTTCTTGCTTGACATGAATCCATGCATCAGTACCACCATAGGGCAATGGTCTGTTTTCGGATTGAATCCTTCCGGCAATGTCATGGTTGTGGAGATGCCTCCTTGTTCGCCATAGACCAGATAATTTTCCTTCTTCCTGAGAAAACCGAATATTTTGGAAATCATGATGTGAACTGTTTATTTCTTGTAATACTTTCTGTCCAGCTTGCCGTTGTAAGTACGCTGAATTGATTCGACAGCTTCATAATATGTAGGTACCTTATGAGGCTCGAGCCTTGATTTGATGTGGACAGCTATTGATTTCTTGTCCAGTTCCTTACCATCTTTCAATACAACAAGAAGTTTAAGGACGGTGCCGATGACTGGATGTGTTCCGGCTATGCAGATGCAGTCCTTGACAGACTCATGTGAAGATGCCGCATTCTCCACTTCTGACGGATCTACCTTGAATCCTCCGACGTTTATTACGTCTCCCAGACGTCCTTTCAGATGTATAAGTCCGTTTTCATCTACATATCCGAGGTCCGCGCTGTAGATCTTTCCATCCTTCAGCACCTTCTTGGTGTTTTCTTCGTCAGCTACATATCCGCTCATGATTGTAAGTCCCGAGACAATGATATTGCCTTCCGGAGTCACTTCTACAGTCGAATTCTTCATCGGACGGCCGATGCATCCTTCCATATGCTTTCCATCATTGAAATCATAAGTGCAGACTGCGCCGATTTCCGTTCCCCCGAGTGTGTTGTAGAGCCTTGAGTGGGGAAGTGCATGACTCAACTGTTCCATATCGTGCTGGGTTATAGGGGCAGCTCCGGTCTCGATGAAGTCGATCTTGTCAGCGAGCGAACACAACTTGTCATATGAGAACTGCATTATGAGGCGTAGGCTGGCCGGTACCATGAATGTCGCGAATTTCTTGAAAGGCAGATTGAAGACTTCAAAGAAGGCGTTCATGTCCTTTAGACCGTCCAATATGCATACCGTACCTCCGACTGTCAGAACAGGATGCATCTTGAAAAGTGATGCTATATGGTTGAGCGGGCCGCTGATTATGAAAAGAAGGTCTGGCGAGAAATGAAGATCGGCAATGAAGTTGTCCGCACATGAGACAAGTGCTGTTTCTGACAGCATCACTCCTTTGGATTTACCGGTAGTGCCTGTCGTATACAGGATATCTACAATGTCTGATGCGAACTCGCACGACTCCACCTCCGTCTTGATCGCGTTGAAAGTCTCGTCATTCACTTTGTTTTCCAAAGGAACTGCAATGGCTCCGGCATGGTGGATTGCGCAGTATATTTTGAGGAACTCCAGATCCTGTGTGGCGCGGAATACATATGGTCTGTCTGGCATAAGACCTTCATCAGCAAGTGCCTGCGCCTTTGATTCAATCGCTTTCCATAATTCGGAATAAGTGATTGAGTCCTTGCCGCACACTGCAGCAGGCTTGTCAGGAGTCATTTGAGCGTGATATTTGATGCTCTCTTCAAGTGTCATGGCTCTACTGGTTATTTATTCAACTTTCTCTCCACCATTTCCACAATCGTATCAATGGTCTTGAAGTTTCTTGGAGTGACGTCAGTCGCATCCAGAGATATTCCATATTCTTTCGACAGAATGACCAGTATGGTCACTATCCCCAGTGAATCCAGTTCGCTGAAAAGGAAATCAGATTCAAGGTCTGTTGCAGGAAGTGCTTCTGACAGAAGCGAATAGATATGCTGTTTCATAATTACTTGGTAAATTCTATGTTATCAATGAAGTCCATGGCTGCAACCTCTGCAATTCTGCGCATCTCATCATCCGGGATTACAGCCGTAACGTGTGTGTCAGGATTCAGCAGGGCAGTAAGAATCGCCTGTTCTCCATAACCGTAATCGGTAACCGTAACTGATGGCTTTCCTTGAAGGTCAAGTTCTTCAATTTCTATATCCTTGAGATTGCGGCTAACTGTTTTCATTATGTATTTGCCTTTGTAGATATATCGCCCGAGGACTTGTTCAACAGGGTTTGACGGATATCCCTTTAGTATTGTCCTCAGGGTTATAGGATGTCTGCGGGCCTTGCCATTCTTCTCAGTAAGGAATCTGAATGTCATAGGAGGAATCATATATGCCATGAGGACAACCGAAAGCATACCGATTATGGTCACTTCTGCAAGTGATTTCATGGCTGGATGCTGTGATACTATTAGGGTTCCGATTCCTACGAACATGATGAGGGCAGACTGTATGATACTGCTCTTGTACGAAGAAAGGATAGGTCTGCGGTATCTGTATTCGTGCTGGCAACCCTCTGTCATGAATATTGTATAATCGTCTCCCTGTCCGAATATGAAGGTAGCCAGGATGACGTTTACAATGTTGAACTTTACTCCAAGCAATGCCATGATTCCAAGTATCCAGATCCAGCTGACTGCCATCGGCAGGAAGGAGATGATAGCAAGTTCCAGACGTCCGAAAGAGAACCACAGAAATAGGAAGACTATCAGCGAGCATGCCCAGCCGATGTAGTTGAAATTATCGGAAAGATTCTTCGACAATGCACTGTTCATTCCAACAACATCGAAACTGTTGTCAAAATGAGATTTTATATCTTCCATCCCGTCCGGCTTCACATTGATGATATCTACGATATAAGCCAGTCCGGTGTCATCAACCTTCGTGACATTCTGACTCAGAACCATTTTCGTGAGAGGAGCGAAATATCCGATGTCATGGGGAGCATACTCCTTGTCAGATATCAGTCCGGTAAATTGTGAGAAAGCATCAGGTGAGAAGCCGTTCTTTGCAGCACTTTCCTTCAATTTTTCCGTAAGCAGCTCCTTGTGGCGCTCTGTGAAACAATTCCATCCCTCCAGACGCGCCTGCTGTTCTTCTTTCGAAACGAGAAACTGCGACACACCTTTATGGCTCATTATGGCTCCGGCTTGTTTCAGACTGTCTATCACAGGTGCAATCAAAGAGTTGCTCTTCAGAACCTCATCGAATGATGTTCCGGAAGACAGTACATATATGCTCTGTACAGCCTCCTTTGACGAATCAGAAAGGAGTTTCTGAAAATACTGCATGTCTTCTCTCTGCCTGTCCGTCATATAGTTGATGTTCGCCATATTCGAGTCGAACTCTGTCCTTATGCTGAAGACGGCCAGGACGGCGGTAAGAATAAGGGTACATATGACGAAGACCTTGCTCTTCTCCGGTGAAATATGGGACAGAAATTCCAGAACCTTGCCGCTGTGTTCAGCTTCTGGCTTGACCTTCAGCATATGAGGAAGGTATACAAGGACGAATACGATTGTTCCTATAAGAAGAAGGGAAGCAAATGTACCAAGGTCTCTCAATGCCACGGACTGCAGAGGAATCAGGGTAAGGAAGGCACCGACAGTAGTGATGTTTCCGATCACTAGCGGCAGCATGATCTCCTTAATTGCCTTCTTCATGTCCGGTACATGATTCAGATGAACGATCAGGTGGAGAGGGTAGTTGACGGCAATTCCGAGAATGACGCTTGATATGCCTATGACGATTATGGACACCTGGTTTCCGAATAATGACATTCCTCCAAGGGCGAACAGCCATCCCCAGCCGATGGAAAGGAATATAAGCATGATATTCCTGAACGAACCGATGGAATATGCCACCAGCAGCACAATCAGAATTGCGGATAGGGCTATGGCAATGATACTGTCCTTCTTGATGCGTGAGGCATTTCCTACAGCTATTTCCGGTCCGCCCACAATATGTGCCTTCACTTCAGGATATTTCTCTGTCATCAGATCGATCGATTCATGAAGGAGGGAAAGCATCTTCGAATTGTATTCGGTCTCGCTGTTGCCGAACGGTGAACTTAACATAGCTACGGCCCTGCTCATGTCAGGAGTAAAGATATAGCCCTCGTACATTTCGAAATTCATCTGCTGGCCGGAAGTCTGCAGTTGCGCAAGAACAGGCGAGAACAGGGACAGAGGATCCCTGACCATATTGGATGTCGTCAGAGCGCTTGTCGGGAACATCAGCATCTCCAGATTCTTCTTCATCTGTCCGTCCACGTAGTCCGGCAGGGCAAGGAGACTGTCGATGCGCGCATAATCATTCTCAGTCAGGAAGTATGGGATATTATCATATACGAAATCCGTAACTTCCATTATCTGGCTCATATCGAACTGGGCGGTAAGGTCTTCGCACCATCCCAGTGAATCCTTGCTGTGGACAGTCTCTGTAAAGAAGTCAATCGCTTCCACGGTAAGGTCAGCATCGTCCGGGTTTGCAAAAAGTATATACAGTCTGTTTGCACCGGAAATGTTCTGATATACGGAAAGAGCTTCCTGGTCCGATGTTCCCAGTGGCAGAAAATCACTGATGTCTTCACTGAAATCCAGGTGGAGGATCAGGAATATGAACAGGCCCAGACACGCAGCCAGAGATGCCCACAGAATCTTTGCGTGCCTTGACAGATAGTCATATATTCTTAAAATCAGTTTCATCGGATGTTGTTGAATATGTTCTTGCTTTCCACAGGATTGGCATAGATGCCGAGGAAAATCTTTTCAAGTATATGCATGTCGCACCCATCTGCATACTCGTCCAATTGAACCATGTATGTCATGAACCTGTCTCTTTCTTCCTGAGTGTAATTGTCTGAGTATGTGGCAGATCCGGATAGTATGTCATGCGCTATCCAGTTGTTAGGCGTCAGCCTGTATGATGTACATATCCTGCTGTCGATCAGTCTGGCGACCTGCTTGTTGAATTCGTTGGAATTGCACTCTGCAAATCCGGCAAGGTCATTGGCAGAGATCGGGTCGCAGAATTCGAAATGTACCCGTCCTTTCTTCTGGACTATTCCGGTAAGGATGCTGTTCAGGTCTTCTCCCGGCTTCTTCACATATGGCCCGTGCTGATGAGCATAGAGCTCGAGGGTCTTGAGTATGTCGCATGGCTCCCATTCGTACGATACCGCAATCGGCATGATGTTCAGTTCAGCTATAGACTCTATTTTGTCCTTTGCATTGCTCATCCTGAACATATTGATTATTCCCTGATCTGTGCGGTCGTTGCCGTCTTTCGTGCGTCCGTTGCGCTGGGCTATCCACACTGACTGCTTCTTCTCAAGAAGGGTATGGCGAATGTATTCAGACAGATGCTTGGAGGTCTTGTAGAACTCCCTCATGCTTCCTCCCGGACGTTCCACCCTGAACATCTTGTTGGACTTTCCGATGTCTATGATAAGCTCTCCCTTCATCAGATTGGCTCCGAAGGTGATTTCCGAAGTGTCCAGATCATGCTCGATAAGTATATTCTGCAGGAGAGCGGCATCAAGCATGATGTCGCGGTGGTTTGATACCAGAAGATATGATTTCTCCGGGTCTATCTTCTCAACTCCGCTGAATGTGAATTCATCTATGCTCTTGCTGATGATCTGCCTGTTGGCCCAGTACATTATCTTGCTCTGAAAATCATGTATGCTGTCGATGCCGCGCAGGTATTCCCGTATTTCATCGATGTTCTTTTCGGGAAAGACAAACGAAGCCAGTACCGGAAATGACGAATTATCTGCAATGCGGTGCATCGCATCACTGATTTCGCTGTCATAATATGGGCGGATGTCATCAAACATAGTCAAGTCTTGTTACAGGTTATTAATCTTGTTAATTACGTAATTCCTTCCCAGAATCACTTCGCAGGTGTTGATCGCGGTCAGAGGCACTCCGCAGAAGCCGTGTACGTTGCAGTTCTGGCCCGTCAGAAGCAGATTCCTGACTTTAGTGACCACCGGGACCTGCGAAAGGGTTATGTTGTTGCAGTCCTTCGAATAGCCGCACATCGAACCTTCCTTTACGGCGTAGAAATCCCTGATCGTCAGAGGTGAGGCTGTGTTTATGGCTTCAATACAATCTCTGAAATCCGGATACAGCTCTTCAAGCCGTGAAATCAGCTTTTCGGCACATTCTGCCTTCCATTCCTCATATTCCTTGCCTCTGTGTCCTACTTTGGTGTCTTCCCATTTCTTCACTTCGTCCCAGGTCATGGGAGCAGTGATGACCATCTTGGTGGAGAACTCGCCCTGCCCGATTTCGGGAGGCGTCATGTACAGGAAGCCCAGAGGCCATTCTTTCTGAGGATCATCGAAGCTCCAGATGTTATCGTACCTGCTCATATAGTATGCAGAGTGGTTTATATATCTGAATGTGCCTGGTTTCAGCTTGATGTTCAATGTAAAGGCCGAATATGAGTTAGGTATTTCATTCAGTCTGTTTCTGTACGCCTTAGGGAATACAGAAGGGTCTTCCATCAGCTTGAAAAGTGTGCAAGGATGTATGGCGCTGATATACCAGTCGGCCGTAAACTCGGATCCTTTCTCAGTCCTGACGCCAGTTACCATCCTGTCTTCTGTCGTGATAGCCTTGACTCCGTCTCCGCATATTACCTTGCCGTTGTTCTCGATGATGCAGTCTCTCAAAGTGTTGGCAAACAGGTAGCTTCCCCCGGCAAAACGGCTCGGGCCGTTTATATACAGGACAGAAATCAGTGCATGGATATATGCAGGAGTCATGTTCTTCTTACCACCGTACAACGGGTTCATATATGCAAGGATGTTGCATAGCTTCGGATCTCTTATATATTTGGATATGAAGTCATTGGCAGCCATCATGAATTCCTCTGAATGAACGAAGATAAAGTCTGCCGATGGTTTGAGATAGAACATGTCAAGCTCGTCGACGATATTGTAAAGTGCATCGACGTAGGCAGTAAGATTCTCTTTCTCGGCAGGGAAGTCTTTTGACAGGGCATTTACGAATTCCGTCTTTCCTTGAGATATGTGATAGCTTTTCTTGTCTTCCGCAAAATACAGTGTATCAGTCGTTTCCGGATCAACGTCCTTTATGTGTACCTTGTCGAAGACGCCAAGGTATTCGCATATGCGTCTGATATTTCCTCCCGGCTGCATTCCACCGATGACGTGCATGCCCGTGTCGAAGACCTCTCCGAATCTGACGAAACTCTGCAGACCTCCGCCCAGGATTGCATTCTTTTCAATCACAGTGACGTCAATACCTTCCTTTGAAAGTATTGCACCTGTAAAGAGCCCCCCAAGGCCACCTCCGATTATTACTGCACTCTTACCCATATCTAACGGCATGATTCCTCAATCTGTTTATATATTATGTCAGCGGGTACAAGTTCGCTGCATGTCACTATTGTCCCTACGATCACTCCAAGCATTCCGTGGGAATTCACATTCTGGCCGGCTAGAAGGAGGTTCGGAATCTTGGTCTTGTAAGGTACTCTTCCGGCTGGTCCCAGATTTATGTCCTTGGCAATACCGTACATCGATCCGTCTTCGGTTCCGGTATAATCCAGATAGGTTAGAGGAGTCGATGTCCAGTATGCTTCTATCGAATCCCGGAATCCCGGACTATGCTTTTCTACTTCTGCAATAAGTCTCTCCGCATGTTCCCTCTTGAATTCCTCGTAATCCGCTCCGCGTCTGCCTATCTTTGAACCCTTCCATTGTGCGACTTCATCGAAATTCATATATGACAGCACCACGCCGCTTCTGGCGAACTCAGCCTTGTCTTCATGGCACATATGCATGTACAGATGCCCCTTCGGCCATTCCGGACCTTTGTAATGCTCACAGTTCCAAGGTGACAGGCCTTTATATGCATAGAGGTTCGTATTCATGTACGGCAGGCTGTTCTCCTTGAATTTCACATATAGAGCGAAGCCTCCTGCTGTCTGAGGAATGCTTTGGATCCTGTTTCGGAACGCAGGCCTTATCATCCTGGTGTCAAGCATTTCAAGCAGTCGGTTAGGATGAATGGTGCTTATTATGTAATCTGCAGGATGGAATTTTTCATCAGCGGTTTCCACTCCGGTTGCCTTAGATTCATCACAGTGGATCTTGACGACCTTCTTTCGTGTCAGAATCTGCCCTCCCAGTCTTTCTATGCTCTTGGCAAGCGAAAATCCGATGGCATCGCTTCCTCCCGCTATCCTGTAGGCGCTCTGGTTGTAGAAATCCATGATGAAGGCGTGCTGGGCAAACGGTGTCTTGTCAAGCTCTGCCGAATAAAGTGGAAGGTCGCCGACAAGTACATTTTTCAGAAGTTCATCCTTGAATATCCCGTCCATAACCTCATTTATCGGGAGGGTCATATACTCTGTGGATGCTGCCATATCCCTTTCTGATGATGTCAGGGAATTCAATGTGGATGCGGAAGCAATTCTGTCGATGATGCTTATATATCTGTATAAGGCGTCTTTTTCCGCAGGGAAATATGAGGCCATCTGATCGATGAATGCTTCACGTCCGCTGGCGAATCTGAACTTTTCTCCGGCCAATGATACAGTATTGTATGCCTCAGGATCCAGTTCGCTCAATTTGACGGATCTGTCAAGCTCGAAGTAACGGAATATCCTGTCCATAGTCTGTCCTGGAGCTGCAGATCCGATGAAATGCATTCCAGTCTCGAACTTCGCACCTTTGCGTGTAAAGCACTGCAGGCATCCTCCGATCTGCATGCCTTGTTCGAGAATGGTCACGTCGTATCCATTCTTCTGCAGAATGTATCCGCATGACAATCCTCCAAGTCCGGAACCTATGATGATAACTTTAGACATCCTGTTCTATTCTGTTTGCTATTGCACTATATCTCCTGATGTAATATTTTCTCAGATATGAAGCCTGCTCCCTGAAAGTCTCTCCGTATGAAAGCATTTCTTCCGGAGATATCCTCCTGTCAATTTCAAGGTGCATCGGCCATCTGTTTAGCTTGCGCCCTCTTTTAGGCAATGCCTTTCCGGAACCGTAGATAACCAAAGGAAGGACATCTACTCCGAGAGTGCCGGCTATATGGAAGGCTCCCTGATGGAAACGGTTTATCCTGCAGTCCATCGATCTCGTTCCTTCCGGATAGACAGCAATGCTGTATCCTCTGTCTATCAATGATTTGAGCTGAGGCATTATGGCCTCCACTCCGGAAGATGCCGGAAGGAATTCTGCATTGCGTATAGTGTAGCGATATACCGGATTCTTCCATACCCAGTCTGCCGTCAGGACGATGATCTTTGGTGTCAGTGCCAGAAGAGGCATCAGGTCCAGATGTGACTGGTGATTGCATATTATTACGGCCGGCTTGCTGAAGTCTTCGTTGTGCGGATTGTTCTGCGTGTACTTGATTCCAGGAATCTTATGGTAGACAAGTACAAACTTTGCCATGAAGTTCAGAATCCTGTGGAGATTGTATTTCTTCTTTTCCGTAATCTTTCCTATCATCAGATAAATATGTACCAGCGGAGTCATCATGAACATTGTGGTGACCAGAAAGAAAAGCAGGGCATAGACAGTGCGGAAGCATGTCATCAATCCGCGGAAAATCCTAAGCGGAAGTCCGTATATGACAGCGAGTACGCAAAGTACAGTGTTCAATATTGTAATTCTGGCAAAGTCTTTTCCCGGACGGAAATGCGACACCCGTTCTTCACGTGGAGGATAGTATACATTCACAGGCTCACTGACGAGTTTTACGCCATGCCATGATGCGAAGACCATCAGTTCAAGTTCAGCCTCGTAACGTGAGGTCAGAAGCGATAGACCGCGCAGTTTCTTGAGAGGGTAGAGACGGTAACCTGTCTGCGTATCCTTGAGATACTGTCCGGTCTGTACAGCGAACCAGAAATTGCTGAAGGAATTGGCGAACTTGCTTCCGCCGCTTCTGTCGGCACTTTCCAGATTCTTTCTTTCACCGACTATGAGAGCCCCGGGATGCTTCATGTTTGCTTTAAGCAGCACCGGAATGTCTTCCGGATAGTGCTGGCCGTCTCCGTCCAAGGTGATTGCATATGAAAATCCCTGTTTCAGCGCATATCTGAATCCCTCTTTCAATGCTATGCCTTTTCCAGAGTTTTTCTTGAGTTCGAGGATTTCCGGCTTCTTTTCAAGCTTTCCAAGTCTCTCCAGCGTGTCATCCGTACATCCGTCGCACACAACGATCACATCGCAGCACTGCTCCAGTGTACGTCTGACGACATCAGCGATCGTGCCTGCATTGTTGAATGTAGGTATGATCACACATATTCCTCTGTCTCTCAGAAGCTGCTGCTGATCTGTAATCATGTTGTTTTCTATTTTTCTTTCCGGCATACGATTGACAGTTTCGCAAATATGTCGCTTTCATTCAGGATAGTGACAGCTACTTTCACCTCTTCACCGTCATCAGTGATCTTCTGGAGTCTGTAAGTCACTATCGGGCTTTCGTCAGGCCTGATTATACGGAGAAATTTCACGTTCTTCACACATTTTATTCCCAGCTCCAGGCCGGTGTGCATTTCGAGCAGTTCCTGAGCAATCTGCATTATGCATACGCCTGGCGTGATCGGCTCACCGGGGAAATGGGCCTTGTAGATGAAATGCTCCGGATCCAGATTTATCGTATAATCATGGCCGGCTTCATTCATTACATCGGAAACGATTGTGTACAGGCTGTTATGTAGTTTCATATATCATTCAAGACTTAAAGGGGTAAAACTGTATTGAATGTCAATCCTCGGATTCCGGTAAATGTAGCTGCCCTCTGCGGTATAGTCACGTAGTTCAGGCAGTATCTTCTTCAGGTCAGATTTCAGCACTTTCCTGATGTAAGCCTTGTTCATCTGCTTCAATATGTTGATTATCTTTACCTTGCGATTCCGTTCATCATAACTGAAGGTCAGGGCTGAGACACCGAATTCATTGACTATGGAAGATAATGTTCTGTCATTGTCGGAATGCATGATGCACACACCGCTTATATATGCGTTCCTGATGTCTATCCGGACAGCATATCTTCTGCTCATTCCAGCACTTTCAGAAGCGCGCCCCGGCTCCGTTATTGTGATGAAACAGAGCAGGACTGCAATGTATGTCAATATGCGGGACATATCCAATAACTTACTGTATGCTGAAGGTGCTTTCAGCAATCTGACGGTTGATCTTTATATTATCAAGGCGTATTTCGGTGTAGTCACCTGTCTTTTCGTGCATCTCCACCATCACCACACTTTTCTTCACACTGTCAAAATGAAGGACCAGCTTTGTCCACATCTGCTTCATATCCTTCTTCAAAGGCACCAGAGTCGCAATCCACTCCTGACCCTTTGTTTCTATATCTGTCTGGAACGATTTCTCGTCAGTCAGGCAGTTGCCGAGGATGCTGTTCATCATCAGTCTGGCGATTTCCTTGAATATCCTGTTCTGGTTGACATCGATCACATCGGACCTTGTGCTGTTCTTGAGCAGCACCTGAGAGTCGTTGAGAATGAATGTATAAGTGTACGGATAAGTATATTCCCATCTCAGCCTGCCGGGCTGCATGTAGTACATCTTTCCTTTTGATACCATCTTGTCATTGAGTATCTTGAGATGCTTTGTCTGCACGAAGTCACATTCGAGTGACTTCATTTCAGCACTTGCCTTGCCGACCATGTCGATGATCTCCTTCTCAGTCTGAGCGTATGCCGCTACATGCAGAAGGATGAAGGCTAATATGAATAATCGTCGTAACATATTATCTTGCAATAAAATAACATCCTGCCATAATCAGAAGAACTCCCAGCCATTTAGTCATATTGACCGGTTCGTGGAAGAATACAATCGCCGCAATCATTCCGAATACATAGCTGAGCGAAACCAGCGGATAGGCCATGCTGAAAGGAAAATTCTTGATTATGTAAAACCACAATATGCTTCCGGCACCATAGCAAAGTCCGCAAGCTGCGAACTGCCAGTTCGCAAAGACTGATTTCCAGAAATCAAAAGTCCAGGCAAACGGAAGCATGCGGTTCAGCGCAAACTTCAGAAGAACCTGACCTCCGGCCAGCAGAAGGCTCTGGATTATTGCTAGTACAAGTAGTGGCATATCATATTATTTTCTTGTTAATACTATGCTTCTGGCATAAATTGCCTGTGGCGCTTCCTTTCCTGCTCTTTCCGCGAATTCCGAGAATGTCGCTGTGGATTCGTCATATGATCCAACCAGGACCGTGACGGCCTTGCCTGTCTTTATAAGCCTCTCCGCATCACGCATCGCCCATCTGAAGGAATCATCGCCCTGTGAATACGTGGTGTTGTAGCCATGGCATTTCGCCCGTATGGCGATTGCTGAACTCAAGGTGTTATGCGTGCTCTGCATGAAGAGGGTCGGTTTCAGCAGCTCTTCGTCGTTTGCAGCAATGTCCTCGAGGAACTGCATGCTTATTTCCAGCATTCCTCTCGAGGTTGCCGTGATTATTGCATCCGGACAATCTGTTCCGGCAGCTTTCATCGCACGAAGGGATGACAGATGAGCGGCTTTCTGTAGCTTGCCCATGCGTCGCGACTCCATAGGGGAGATGAATTCCTTAAGTTCCTTAAGGTCGTCTGCGGATGTAATCAGTTCATCAGCAATGATTCCTATATCGTAATCGTCGCCTGCGCTGCATGTACTTTCAGGCTTGTTCATGCTCAGTATAAGTGATGAATCATTGCCTCCGAAGCCGAACGAGTTGCATATGACGTTTTCAATATTGATGTCAGCATTGCCGAGTGTCGGAACGATTGCCCCTTCTTCGTGATTTTTCCAGCCAAGATTTGCAGGTGTGAACCTGTTCTGCATTGCAAGAATGCATATGACCGTCTCTATAGAACCTGAGGCTGATGTCGTGTGTCCTGTAAAGGATTTTGTGCTGGACACCTCAGGCATCTTATCCCCGAATATTCTCTTAAGTGATTGACTCTCAGATATGTCGTTGTTCGGTGTGCCCGTTCCGTGAGCATTTACATATTGTATGTCCTCTGGCTGAAGCGATGCCATCTCGAGTGCGTCTCTCATTGCCAGATAGGCACCTTCACCATTTTCAGATGAAGCTGTCTGGTGGAATGCATCGCAGCGGTTTCCGTATCCGGATATATATGCCAGGCTCTTGTCTGAGTCCCTTTCCAGGACAACGAATGCCGCTCCTTCTCCCAGATTCAGACCGGCGCGTGTCGCGTCAAACGGACGGCATCTTTCCTTGTCCAGAATCATGAGCGTGTTGAAGCCGTTCAGATGGAATCTGCTCAGTGCTTCCGAACCTCCTGCAATGACTAAATCCACTTCATTACGTTTCAGCATTTCCGAACCCAGTATGATTGAGTTAAGTGCCGATGAGCAAGCTGTGGAAATCGTGCATATCTCCGCATTTTCCAGACCTGTGAGTTCCGCCATCTCCTCTGTGCTTTTGCCGCATTCGTTGCTTTGAGGCAGATATAGCAGAGAATCATCTGTCTTCATCTGCTCATAGTACATTTCGGTCAGGTCCATACCTCCGACGGTAGTCCCTGATATCAATGCGACCCTCTTTCCCTTGAGGTCAGAAATACCGGCCTGTTCCAGAGCCTGACGTATGGCAATGGCACCCATTAGCGTTGTACGGCTCATCGGCTTCGGATCGGATATCCCCAGGATCGCCTTCATCTCTTCATTTGAAAGCTGAACCTCGCCTACGGGAAGTTCCTTGTGCTTTGACTGAAGATATTTCATGCTCCTTATGCCCGATTCACCTTTCTTCAGCGAATCGAGGACAGTAGCAGCATCATTTCCGATGGAGCATATTATGCCAAGTCCGGTTACGGAAATCGTTTCGTTCATTATTTTGTTCTGTTCTTTGCTACATAATCAGCAATAGTCGCTACATTCTTGAATATAGCCTTGCCTTCTGCCGGGTTAGCCAGCTTGATTCCATAGAATCTGTCCAGAATCACAATCAGTTCGAGAGCGTCTATCGAATCCAGTCCGAGACCGTCACCGAAGAGGGGAGCATCGTTTTCAATGTCCTCCGGAGTGATCTCTTCCAGGTTAAGCGCGTCGATAATCTGTTCTTTAAGAGTAAGAATCAATTCTTCCATATTATAGTTCATTAGTTGTTAATAATCTTAAATCCGCTTCGAATTCATTTTCAGAACTGCAGTCCACCCAGCCGGTGATCATTGTCTTTGTGCCGGATCCGTTGAATGTACATTTCACAATCCTGTCCATCAATTCCTTGTTGTATTCATCCAGAATATAAAGTGATGTTTCTCCCTTATATCCGTTCTTTATTGCAATCTCACCTGTAACGATATTCGGCAGGGTATAAAGAAATACTGACGGGCTGGGGAAGAACTCTCCCTCCTTGCTGTAGCTTGCTATATGCTTTCTGTCGGAAACAATGGATGAGGACCTGTTGAAGAGTACAATGGCTCTCTCGGAATCTGCGTTGTCATCTTTTCTTATCAGCAGTTCTGATGCAAGGAATGCCACTCTGCTGAATATATCCATTTTATGGAACTTCGGATAATCTCCGGAATATTCCCTGTATATTTCAGAGAGCATTTCCTTTCCTTCATACTTTAAGTCGGCCTGCTCACCGTCAATCATAAGTGATGATGACCTTATCTTTACAGAATGAAGTGTCCTGATATCCTTTGCGATATGTGAAGTATCCGGTGCTGCCGCTTCCTTAGTGAAAAGCAGGGCACCGTTGCATCCTCCGAATCCGGATATCAGCTTGACGAATGACTTCCTGTCTGTAGCTCTTTCTTCATTGCTGATGTTTATCCTTCCGCTCACTCCGATTTCGGAATATCCTCTTACAGGAAGCACACAGCCGTCATCGATTGCTCTCATAGTTATGATGGATTCGATCAGTCCGGCAGCGCCTAGTGTGTGGCCGTAATAGCCTTTCAGAGCCGATACAGGCACATCCGACAGTCCTGCCTTCTCTATCGCTTTGGACTCCATCTGGTCGTTGAACATCGTTGCCGTGCCATGTACGCTTACTGTTGCCAATGATTCTGTGTCATATCCTTCCAGCGTCCTGACAGCTGCTCTGAAGGCTCCGTCTCCCTGTGGTGAAGGGGCGCTTACATGGTATGCGTCGTTGTTCAGACTGCCGGAAACAAGTTTCCACGATTCATCATTGCCGGAAGACTTGCCGTAAATGATGGTAGCAGCTCCGTCGCCGAGGTTCAGTCCCAGACGTTCGATGTCGAAAGGTCTGCATTCAAATGGAGAAAGAGACTTGAAGGACATGAATCCTGCGACAACAAATGGACTCTGGCAATCGCCACCGCAGACGACTGCATTATCATATTCGCCTGAATCAATCAGTCTCATGGCCAGCAGCTGTGCCGTAACTCCGGAAATGCAGGCATTGCATACAACGACCGGCTCTGTCGTAAATCCGAAATAATCAGCTATCCTTCTGGCAGATCTGCCAGGGCTGTGGTAGTTGCCGTCGGAGCCTTCTTCAGCCGCAAGTTCATCGACATTTGCCTTTGTTGTACTTAGTATCAGTATCGTACGGGCAGATACAACATCTATGTCCGAATCGTTCAAAGCGGCTGCTACAGAGCGGATTACTATGGATTCGAAATGGGTATATCCATCTATCAGCAGTCTCTTGGACTGTTCGTCCGAGAGTAATGATGCCGTAAAGACCTGTGGTATGTTGCGCCAGCCATCATATACCGACAAAGCCGAACTGCCCGACTTTACTGCCTGATAGTTCTGCTCAGTTGTCTCTCCAAGAGGGGATATGATATTTGTCGCCAATACCTTTATCATATGAGTCCGACTGATTTCTTCCAGTTTGTGTAGAATTCCGGGTTGTACCATAACAGGTTATGGTTTCTGTCCATAAACACCTGTATGGTGTGGGCAGTGAGATAGATTGTGCCGTCCTCAGGATCATATATCTCGTAGTCAAAGATCACTTTGGCTGCTTCTGTAGGCCTGTAGGTAATCTTGATCATAGGTTTCATACCGTACATCAGCGGATGCTTGTAGTTGATGGTCATCTCTACAATCGGAACGAAAATATTTTCGTTGATGTACATATTGTATGAGAGCCCGTGTTTCAGTCCAAAGACTTCGCGGGCGTCTTCCAGATACAGGGGATACGAACCATGCCAAACGACATTCATCATATCCACTTCACTGAACCTTATTTCAAGCTGCTTTTCCGCAGTCAGTATTACATTATCGTTCATGACTAATGCTTGTTTGGACGTGTTCCGTCATTCGACATTTCTTACTGAAAGTTTGATTTCAGCAGTTGCGATTATCTCGTCTCCACAGGTGATCTCAGCATTGGCGAGTGTCATTCCGAATATCTCTTCAAGGATGTCGACCTTGGTCCTGATGACAGAACCTACAGGAGCCAGAGAATTTACGACATAGTCCCTGATCGCGCCGATGAAGCCGACCTGCACATCCTTGTGCAGAACATACTTGTTGTAGAATCCTACTCTTGCAGCACATGTCTGGGCAATATTCTCCATCATTCCCGATGCAGAGAAATGTCCGTTATCCACAAATATGTTGTTGTCCTTGATCAAGGTCTCTGTAGTGGATGTCATCATCTCGAAATGAGTGAGGCATCCAATCATTACAAACGGTTCCTGCTGCGGCAGCACCGTATGGACATCGATTGAACGAAGGTATTCTTCTGAAAAAGTCACGTTATCCATCAGTTCCAGAAATCAAAGAAATTATACCATTGCTCCGGGTATTCCAGCACGCGCTTCTCAAGCTCTGCAACATATGCCCGGGACAACTGCCTGAGCTGTTCACGCCTTGGCGCTTCCTTGTCGTATTGCAGAGGAGTGACGTAGATTCTGTACTTTACAAGTCCGGTCTTCATCACATTTACTGCAAGTACATCAAGTCCGCGCATCGTTGCAACGCTGAAAGGTCCCTGAGGAAACTTTGCTGTCTTGCCCAGGAAGGTGCATTCGACGCATTTTGCCTGACCCATGAAACGATCGGTCGGAAAGCTGACTATATCACCGTTGCAAAGTGCCTGGTCTATTTCAAAGAGGTGGCTCATGTCCTGCCGGAGAGTGATCATCCTGATGTTCGTCTTTGTGAACATATTGTTGCGGTTTTCCATTACAGATGCCTTCTCGTGAGCATAGACCACGGCATTGATTGTCTTGCGCTCGGAAACCAGAGTATAGCCGGCAATCTCATAATTGCCTATGTGAGAACTCAGATGCAGAAAGCCTTCATCCTTTGAAGCCAGTTCGTTGAATCTGTCCATGCCGATGACTTCGACCTCGAATTTCTTTCCGGCATACATGGCGAACTTGTCAATGACAACCTGTGCGAACTTGCAGTGGTTGATGTATGTCGCCCAAGCAGCCCTGATTCTTCCATAGCCGTGTCTGTCACGGAAATATCGGTATGCTGTCCTTCTGCTGTCGTTCAGAATCAGACAGACAGGCACGACAAAGATTGATGCGAACAGGTATAGAAACCTTACATCAATATACCGGAGCGTCCATATCAGGCTTTTATGCAGTCCTCCGCTTCCGTATGTCGTTCCTGCCCATTGCTTCTGAGCCATAGACTATTTGATCTTATTCTCAATATAATCACAGAACTTTGCGTAAGTATTTACGCCTACCATCTCCTCTGCCTTGATCTTGAAACCGAAGTTTCTCTCCACGATGACAACAATATCAACGAAGTCGAGGCTGTCGATTCCCATGTCATCCTTCAGTTTTGCATCCGGGAAGATGTTTTCCTCTTCGATTTCAAGTTCATTAATAAGAAAATCCTTTACTTTTGCTTCAATTTCAGCACGATTCATATTGTCTGTATTTTAGATTAGTTAATATTGTCGTTTATACGAACTTCTTGATTACCAGTGCACTGTTGGTTCCCCCGAATCCGAATGAGTTGCTGAGGACGGTGTTGATTTCTGTATCGACTGTTTCAGCAGCGAGATTCAGGTGTTCTGAGAATTCGTCGCGGTTCTTAAGGTTTATGTTAGGAGCAACGAAATTATTCTGCATCATAATGATCGAGTATACGACTTCGCTGGCTCCTGCCATCCAGCATTCATGTCCGGTCATGCTCTTTGTACTTGATACAAGGGCGTGCTCTCCGCGGAATAGCTTGTCGATAGCCATTGCTTCGAACATGTCGCCCTGCTTTGTACTTGTTGCGTGGGCATTAATGTAGTCGATGTCGGAAGCTGTCACTCCGGCGTCTTCCATCGCTCTTTTCATGGCTCTGAGGCAGCCCTCGTCACTAGGCTGGCTGATTACAGATGTTCCGTTTGAAGAGAATCCATAGCCTGTGACTTCAGCTATGATTGTGGCTCCTCTGGCGATTGCATGGTCGTAATCTTCAAGAATCAGGGCAGCAGCTCCGCCGCTTGGTACAAGTCCGTCACGGTCTCTGTCGAACGGGCGGCTTGCTTCTGCAGGATTGTCCATATTCTTCGAGAATGCTCCCAGTGCATCGAAAGATGCCATAGAGTATAGATTTGTTTCCTGAGCTCCGCCGCAAAGAACTACATCCTGGAGTCCGTTTCTGATAAGCATATATGCCAGACCGATCGAATGACTTCCGCTCGCGCAAGCTGCACTGATAGTGAAGTTCGCTCCTTTCAGGCGGAATATGGTACTTAGATTCATTGTGACGGTCGAGTTCATAGCCTGAAATATGAATGACTGGCCGAGCAGTTCGGTGTCGTGCTTTTCGTCCATGATCTTTGCCGCCTCGATCACAGGCTTGGCCGAAGAATCGTTTCCGAATATGCAGCCCACTTCATTAGCATCCAGATAGCTTTCATCTATGCCAGCCATTCTGAAGGCTTCTGAACTTGCCATGAAGGCATATTCAGCCTCCTCAGACAGGCCTCGGCGGAGATGACGGTCTATGAGACCTTTCAGCACAGGTTTCTTGACTATACCAGTCAATGCCGACTGATATCCATATTTGAGCCTGTCTTCCTCAATGCCTATTCCAGACTTTCCGTTGTATAGTGAATCCTTTACTTCTTCTATGCTTGTTCCAAGGCATGACCATATGCCCATTCCAGTGATTACAACGCGCTTCATATCAGTATAGACCTCCGTTAATGCTGATTACTTCTCCTGTGATATAGCTGGCTTCGTCAGAACAGAGGAAACCGACCAAAGCAGCAACTTCTTCCGGCTTGCCGAAACGCTTCATCGGAACAAGCTGCTTGAGCTCGTCCTGAGGAAGGTCCTTTGTCATATCTGTCTCGATGAATCCCGGAGCCACGGCATTGACCGTTACATTTCTTGCGGCGGCTTCCTGTGAGAGAGCCTTCGTCGCACCGATGAGGGCAGCTTTGGCAGCACTGTAGTTGGTCTGGCCTGCCATTCCCTTCAATCCTGACAGAGACGCCATGTTGACGATCCTGCCTCCATGCCTGCGCATCATCATCTTTGGCAGAAGCTGGCGCGTCACATAGAAGAAACCGTTAAGGGTTACATTGATCACCGAATGCCAGTCCTCTTCAGGCATCATGAACATAACGTTGTCACGGCGTATTCCGGCATTGTTCACCAGATATGCGATATAATCGTCAGGATGCTCCTTTTCCCATGCTTCAAGTGCTTCAGACACTGCCTTCTGATCCGATACGTCGAATCTGATGAGGGTGGCACTTCCTCCATGAGATAGTATTTCATCTCTTACTTCCTCGGCTGCAGCCTGATTGGACTGATAATTGATAAGCACCGGAATGCCCATCTGCGATAATCTGCAGCAGATGGCACGTCCGAGACCTCTGGAACCTCCTGTCACTAATGCGTATTTCATAAAAATATGTACCCTTGTATAATAGTTATATTATAAACGTACAAAGATAGTATAAATTTTCCAGAAATACGGTGTTCAGGTTTCAGCATAGGTCAATAAGCTGGAAATTGAATACAGATTCAATAAATAAAGTGCTGTAGCATATCCAGTTATCCCATTTATGGCCCCCTGAGGTCAAGATAAAGCAGAAATCATAATTTTTCTTCATAAGATATGTGCTATATCTCCGGGCAGAGTTCAGAAATATATCGTTTTTGCCGATCATAATCATGTATGTAGCAGGGCGGGTGCGGAAAAGCACTTCAAGTTTTTCTTCAAGTCTCCTGTATATATGTGTATCTCTTCCGAAATTTAACGCAGGAAAGATGATGGGGGAGAACAAGCCGATATGACCGAAAGTCGAAGGATTGTTGGCTGATATGTATAAAGAATGCAGGCCTCCCAGCGACAGACCACATATAGCCCTGCTCATTCTTTCCGGAAGTGTCCTGAAATTCCGGTCTATATAACCGACGACATCGTTCACAAATGCCTCCTCTATGCTCCCGTTCAGGTCCAGATATGATTCTACCGTCTTTTTCGGCAATGTGTGCATGTAATCCAGTTTGTTGGCATATCGGTTGGTGTTGGGAAATACATAGATATATTCACCGATTTTCCCGCAATGGAAAAGACTGTCGATCCTTTCGAGAATACGTCCTTTCCTTATCCATGACTCTTCATTTCCGTTTGCGCCGTGAAGCATGTATATTACAGGGAATCTTGCATCTGATTCATAATATCCTTCAGGCAGATATATGAGCAGTCTTCTTTGGGTCGGTCCCGGGGTAGAACATTCATACAGGTGGCTTTCCAGTATTCCGTCATACTTTTGAGGCATTGGTGGAAGTACGGTACGCGCTCTCAGGACTGCGCATGAGATTAAAATTGACAAGATGCTGACTGTCATTATTTTCGGATTACAGTACATGTCTTTATTTTGCGATGACGGTTTCCTGATATGGACAAAAGCCAAGCCAGTCTTCAGTCTATGTACTTGTCCGCAAAATAATTTATGTGTAACTTTACTCTGAATTTTAATGGTTCCCGATATGAGAAGAACAATAATTCCAATTCTTATCGCCTTTTTATCTATTTCATGTTCAATGGATAAGGAGACCGAACTTAAAGAAGAGATCCTGGCAGCGTACGACAATCCGATCCGACCGGGATATGAAGGCAGAAATCCATATTGGAATAAATTTGCAATCAAGTTCATGTATGCTCCTGCCTTTGATTTCAAGGAAGTGAAGGACGCTGTCTCTTATAGGTATACGGTGACGGAAGATGTCGAAGAAAATGCGACCTCATGGTCATTCACTGCCGAGGCACCTTATCTTTCCCTGGCTCCGATATGGCGCGATATAACAGTCGGGAATGTGTCTCTGAAGGTGGAAGCCCTTGACAATCAGGGGAATGTCCTGGCTGTAGCGGGCGAGCGCAAGTTCTATCGTGACGCTTCTTTCAATCCTCCATATCATGAAGCTGTCAGGGATTACAGGGAATCTGCAATGCTTGCGCTTATCTGTATTCATAACATGCAGCCGATCCAGAACTGGAAAAACGGTCCGGTTCCTGATATGTCATATCAGCTGAATACTTATGCGGCAAAAATCATCGGTTCGACAATCAGCTCCGAGGTGCTTCTTTCGAAAATGTGCCCAGAGCTAAAGGAAGATGCCTTGAAGATAGCTGAGAATGCAGCACACTTCCTGATTGACCAGAGCCGTCCGGAAGGTGCTGCGCTTGAGTTTTTCCCACCTACATACTATGGAAATCTCATTACTTCCGGCATTGACCGCAATAAGGGCAAGACAATGGCTATGGAAGCTCTTACTGCCGCTACCGCATTCCTGGATCTGTATGATGTTACTGGAAAGCAGGAGTATTTCGATCAGGCGATGAAAATTACCGATACGTATGTGAAGATTCAGGCGGAGGATGGATCTTTTCCTATAAAGATGGATTTTGTCACCGGAGAGCCTGTGAATGCAGTCAAGGCTATGCTTCATCCTATGCTTGAATATCTTCAGCGTCTGGAAAAGCAGTACGGCATCGATAAATACAATGAAATGTACCGCAAGTCAGAGGCTTGGATGAAGAACGGTGCGCTCAAGACCTTCGATATGACAGGACAGTTTGAGGATGCAAGAGTCGAGGGGCTGGAACCATATCAGAATCTTACCAACTGTACGGCAGCTCCTTATGCAACCTTTCTGTTGGGCAAGGAAGATCTGACCCCGGAAGAATTGTCGGATGCGAAGGATCTGATCAACTTCTGCGAGGACCAGTTCGTATATTGGGAGTCGGCAGAAAAGAAATACGGAGTACAGCATTACCATACTCCGCATGTGGTAGAGCAGTACAGATACAGGGTGCCGATTGATCATAGTGCATGTAATGTTGCCAATGCATGGCTAAGCCTTTATGAAGTGACCGGAGATGAGATCGCTTTCATGAAGGCGAAAGCGTTGATTGACAATATTACTGTCATGCAGAATATCAATACTGGAATGATACCTACCTATTGGTGCAATTTCCTGGAGGCCGAAGACTGGACGAACTGTACATTGTTATCGATTCAGACACTTCTCAGGATGGATGAAATGAATTCATGCAATATGACCGGTCAACGTGATTAACCTGGTATGATATGGAAACGATTCTAAGATTTCTCCGTCAGCTGGAGAAAAACAATAACAAACCGTGGTTCGATAGTCATAAGAACGAGTATAAGGAAGCTCGCGCACATTTCAATGTCCTGGTCGAGAAGCTTTTGGATGGTATTACTTCATTCGACCCTTCAATCAAGGGTGTCGGTGTGAACGACTGCACTTACCGTATTTACAAGGATATGAGATTCTCCAAGGATGGGCTTCCTTACAAGAGCCATTTCGGAGCATTCATCGCCAAAGGAGGCAGGAAATCCGGTTACAGCGGATACTATTTTCATATAGGTACCGGCTCCGGTGACGAATATCCGTGCAGAAGCTTCCTTGCTGTGGGCAATTATTATACTGAGCCGAAAGTATTGAAAATTCTCCGCGAGGACATAGAACTCGGAGGCGGTGATTTTGACCGGATCATAAAAAAACTGCATCCCTCCCTGTCCCTGGATCAGGATCAGAAACTCAAAAGAATGCCTTTGGGATTTGATCCGGAGTCACCTTATATTGAGTACATCAAACTGAAGAACTTCTGCCTGTCAGGCAGTTTCGATGACAGTAATCTGAATATCAATGAGATAGTTGAGATATTCAAAAGTGCCAAGCCCTTCCTTGACTACATTAACAGAGCAATAGAATACAGCAGAGAAGAATATTGATCAATATGGAAGACCAGATAATTTTGAATGCCCACAACAAACTGGAACACGAGCAGTCGCATACTGCAGAACATTTGCTGAATGCGACGATGGTCAGGATGTTCGGCTGCCCACGATCGAGAAATGCCCATGTCGAGCGCAAGAAGTCCAAGTGACTATATTCTGGATGTAGAACCGACTCCGGAACAGGTGGCTGAAGTAGAAGCGGAAGTCAATAAGGCTATTGCCGCCAATCTTGAAGTGAAGATAGAATTCATGCCGCGTGAGCAAGCAGCGGAGATCGTGGATCTGAGCAAGCTTCCGGAAGATGCCTCACAGACCCTCAGGATTGTCAGAATAGGGGATTACGATGCCTGTGCGTGTATCGGTGCCCACGTTAATAATACTTCAGAGATAGGCTCGTTCAAGATCATAAGCCACTCATACTCAGATGGTATCTGGAGGCTGAGATGGAAGGTTCTGCCTGCTGGGAAATAGGTCATTACTGATCGAATAACCCAAGTTTCAGACAAGCATTGAATATGCCGTCCTTATCAACGTCATCGGTTATAAGGTCTGCTTTTGCCTTCAGTTCGGGTACGGCATTGCCCATTGCTACATTTGTCCATTCTTCGCAGAACATGGACAGATCGTTATGTGCATCTCCGAATACGATGACATCGGACACTTCTGCTCCGAAATGACTCAATATCTGTCTTATGCCGTGGGCCTTGTCTGTCGGTTCGACAAATATGTATTCCTTGTCATATCTGCACCATGGAAGACGTTGCAATGATTCCAGTCCATATTCTTCAGGCTCGTAACATGCAATGTATGCCTTATATATTACAGGATAGTCCGATGGATTCAGGCCTGCGACAACTCTTGACTTCATGTATCTGTCTTTCGTGAACTCTTCGAATCTGCTGTCAGGCGTCTGCCTTACAGTGGAATTGTCAGTCTGTATTCCCCATGGCATTCCTTTACGTTCGCACTCCATTATCAGATCGATTACATCGTCTCTGTTAAGAGGCTTGATTCCGAGAAGTTCCTTGTTGATAGTTATTCCGTAGCCGCCGTCACTGACCATATTGTCGAAGCCAAGCTCTTCCATGTAACTATATGCCATAGCTTGCGAGCGTCCTGTCGCAATGCAAAGGAAATGTCCTGCTTCTCTGAGCTTTTCAAGCGCCAGCCTGGTTGATGCTGGTACATAGCTCCGGTCGTGCGTGCCGGCACGCAATGTTCCGTCTATGTCGAAAAAGATGTATTTCGTCTTATTCATGGTAAATTTCTTTTCCATCCTGCTTTCTTCTTCAAGTCTGTCAATTAGGTCCATTGTCCATGAAGCAGTCAATATTCATTATGGAAATGTGATGTCAAGCTGGAAAGGTCTGTGGCCTGACGGAGTGTGGGATTCACGGATATGCTTCCACATCTTCTCGACTATTTCCGGATATTCGCCTGCCAGATCATTCTCCTCTCGAGGATCTTCGTTGATGCGGTAAAGCTTCATTACATTGTTGCCGTCAGCCACATCTGTTACAAGTCCCTTCCATTCTCCCATTCTAACACAGAGCCAGCCTCTGTCATTCTTGAATGGCGGAAATTCCCAATACAGATATTCATGCTCCTTCTGCTTCCTGCCTTTGAGCATCGGAAGGAAGGAGATTCCGTCTGTGTCCGGACATCTTACCTTTGCAATGTCACAAAGAGTAGGCATGACGTCAGGGAAATATCCGATGTGGTCACTTACTTCCGGTGCAATCCTGTCGCCCCAGCTGACAATGAATGGCACGCGTATTCCTCCTTCGTGAAGAGACCTCTTGGTCCAGCCTCTGTCGCTTCGGAACGGAGCAGCGCAGTCAAACCAGTTTGTGCTTGTATATGCATTGTGTGTCGGGCCGTTGTCGCTTGAGAACATGATTATTGTGTTGTCATAGATTCCCAGTTCCTTCAGTTCCTCGACCAGTTTGCCTACCTGCATATCGAAATAGCTTATCATTGCGGCATATGTTGCCTTTGGATAACGGCATGGAAAGTAGCCTTTTCCGTTGTAGACAGGTATTTCGGTGACATTGTACTGCTCTCCGAATTTCTTTACATAGTAGTCGACCATCTCATCAGGAGCCTGTAGAGCCGAATGAGGAAAGGTCGTCGTCCACATCAGGAAGAACTCGTTGTCGCGATTCTCCGTTATGAACGAACTTACTTCGTCGTACATTCTGTCCGGACTGTAGTCATTTCCCTTGAAACGGGCATAACTGCTTGGCGAATATGGATCTTCTCCTTCGGCAAGTGCGCTGCTAAGCTCCATGAAAGGATTGTCCAGATATTCTCTTTCAGCATTTCGGTACAGGAACATAGGGTAGTAGTTCTGAGCCATTCTCTGACACATATAGCCGTAGAACAGGTCGAATCCCATATCGTTAGGAGTGCTTTGAGAAGACGGTCCGCCAAGTCCCCATTTTCCTATCATGGATGTTTTGTAGCCTGCATCCTGCATGACGTTGGCCAGGGTTGTTGTGCCTGATTCAAGGGGTTTCTGACCTTCCAGGTCAGGATTGTCTATCATTGCGCGCAGCTTCCATACGTCACCTCTTTCCGTCAGTTCATCATTGCTGCGGATCTGAGCGTGTCCGGAGTGAAGTCCGGTCATCAGACAGCAGCGGGAAGGTGCAGACACCGGAGCACCCGCGTACATGTCTGTGAAAAGTATTCCATTTGATGCAAGTGCATCGATGTTAGGAGTCTCGATCTTGCTTTGTCCATAACATCCGAAGTCTCCATAGCCGGCGTCGTCCATCAGAATGAAGATTACATTAGGTCTATTTTCATTCTTCTGCCTTGCAGACGCCTCTTGAGGAATGATGGCTGCAGCACCTGCAGCCATCATCAATCCATATCTCATCCTCATTGATTATGCAATTTCCCAAATACCACCCTTGCCGAAGAGATAGTCTTCCACCTCTTTCATCATGCAGCAGCGGTAAACGACGTCAATGTTTGCGAAACGGCTTCTCATATACGGAATGTATGAGAATGTCTTGCGGAGTCTTTCCCTGCTGACACCGATATGCTCAGGTTCGTAAGGCGCACCTACCAGCTTCAGCTTTTCATGAACATCTGCGAATGGAATGATCTGGTTCTGAATCTTTTCCTTCCACTCCGGCCATGCTTTCTTAAGTGCTTCCAGCTGGGCTCTGAGGCCTTCCTTATCCACATATTTGTCCTTAGCTTCCTTGAGGCCGCGGGCAAGATGTCCCGGCATTCCGGCGAAAACTTCCTGAATCTCTTTCTCCTGCTCTTCCCATGACTTCCATGCTTCAACACATTTGTCAACATCGAGATTCTCGATATCCTTCTTCAGAAGGAATTCAATGATGGCTGTAGATACAAGTGTTCCGATACCGACCTTGAAACCGTGTGATACGTGCTTGCCCTCGAAGCAGAGGTCTTCCATATCCCAGCAGTGAGAGAACTGATGCTCTGTACCTGAAGCCGGACGGCTTGACTGATATGCCTGCATGGCGAAACCGCTCATCAGAAGTCCTTCGGCGAGAAGTTCTGTCATCTTTACATCTCCCTCATGTACTGCGGCAGGAGCTGAGAGTGACTCTCTGAGTCCGTCCTGTACGAGATCCCATGAGAACTGGTCGATCTTTTCGCTGCCCATGATGTCAGCCAGCATCCAGTCTGCGCCTGCAGGAATCTTTGCGATAAGGTCTGCATATCCTGAAGCAGCAAGCTCCTTCGGTGCATCAGCTGCAATAAGCGGATCCATTACGAATCCGTATGGTGCAGGGCAGTCAACGGTCTGCTTGTTGCCGTCAATGGTGATTGAAGAACCGAATGCAGTGTATCCGTCCATCGAAGCAGCTGTGCCGACGCACATGTATTTCTTTCCTGTAATATGAGAAACGTATTTTGTAAGGTCGTTCAATACTCCTGATCCCACTGCAATTGCTATTGCATCAGTATTTTCCAGCACAGCCTTGAGCTGCTCCACATATGACCATTCTGCGTAAAGATCCGGATCGTCGAAGATAAAGGCTTTGTCTGTAGGGATCCCTGCATCGTCAAGGGCTTTCTGAACAGTCTTACCTGCAACCCTCCATGTGTTTGTGTCAGCAACGATGATTGCCTTTTTGCCAGGGAAAAGCTGATTGAAGAGCTCTGGTGTGCGTAAGGTCGCACCTTCTCCGATAATTGCTCCTTTTGTGTCTGTGGTGCGCTGAAGCGCGTTTTCTACCTTATTCATATATTATATGGTTTAAATTTTACTTCTTATATGAGCCCGGCTTGAAGTTCAATGTCTTTACAACCTTCTCCTCGTCGATGAATTCAAGCTTGATGTCATCAGCAGTGACGGTTGCATCCATTCTCTTGAGATTCGGATTGCAGACAACAGGGAAGTTGGCAGATGTCGTACCCGGCTTGTCGTACCTGAACTGGTGGATATGTCCGCAGAGCATAAGGTCGATGCCGGCTTCGTTCAGTACAGGAACAAGGTATTTGCTGATTGTAGCCTGACCATGCCATCCGTTATCCTTCGGGTCCATATGGCAGAATACGATCCTGGTCTTTGCATTGAGGAACTCCTCGCTCTTGACCACCTGCTTCAGCCATTCGGCCTCTTCCTTTACATAATCTTCCGTGATCATTATGCCGAGATTGCGGATGTCGGAATCGTGCTTGTCTTCGCCACCGTCAAGAACGATAAAGAAATGATCACCGTAATTGTATGAATAATAAGTCTTTCCGGTCGGTGTTTCCATGTATTCAAGCCATTTGAGTGCGGCATTTCCGCGATACTCGTGGTTTCCTCTTACAAACATGATCGGAGTGCCTGAACCGAAGAGCTTGGATGCGGATTTCAGGTAGTGGGTCATTATTCCTTCCTCGTCGTCATTTGCCGATGTCATATCACCGTTGAAGCATACGAAATCATATTTTCCCATTGCGTCTGGGAAGAGTGTCCTGAAAACAGAGTCGCTTTCGTGCATGTCATTGACCATGGCGAACTTCACTTCGTCATATTCAGGGGAGAGGGTTGTCACCTTGGTGATGTTGCGTCTTACTTCATTTCCCCAGCCAGCGGTAAGGGCTATGTGCTTTCTGTTTTCTGCAGCGATCACACCGTTCATAAGGATTCTGTAACGATATGTGGTGCCGGGCTCCAGACCGGTTACCGTCACTTTATGCAGCTTGGTGATAGGACGCCTGCCTAATCCTCTGGTATCATAGTATTTAGGTCTATCGGAATTGTAGAAATGCGTATCATCGTCCGGTGCAATCTCTACCCATGAAATTGCATCCATATTCGTTGTCCATACAACGGTGAAACTTGTCTCTGTCACATTCTGAAGGTACGGACCTCCAGTAAGTTTCACACTCGGAGTTTCCTGTCCGTACGACAGGACTGCAGCAACTGTAGCAATCAAAATGGAAAGGATGATTTTTTTCATGTCTGATGTGGTTATATTAATTATTCGACAAATATACACAAAAATATATTAAGGATATCCTGAAAATTCGTACATTTGCTTGGATATAATAACTGTTTTATGAAAACATCCTCAAAGACTCATTTTCTTGCATTATTGGCCGGTATCGTGGCAGGTGTGTCACTGATGATAGTTTTCAATACTGCATGGACAAGGAGTTCCTCAAATGAATCCTGTATGTCCTGCCATGCTCATCCGGAGTCAGATGCCAGTTGGAAACAGTCATATCATTATAATAACGGCAGCGGTACGATGACTGAATGTGCAGCCTGCCATCTTCCTCCGAAAGGTACTGTGAAATATGCTGCGGCCAAGGCGAAGATCGGAGCCAAGGATATATGGGCATATGTCACAAAAGATCTCGAAAGTATTGACTGGGATTCGAAAGGTGAACTTGAGCACGCTCAGACAATCGTCTATAACGAATCCTGCGTGGCATGTCACGTCAACCTGTTTCCGGAAGGAATCACCGATGACGGAATCACGGCCCACCTGTATTACGAGGACAATGTAGAGAAACTTGATCTGCAATGTATCAGCTGCCATCTGGATGCCGGACATTATAATCCGAACTATAAGCATGGTACTTTGAAAGATGCTCCCAAACTCTCAGGTGTCATCTACGAAAAGGCGGCAGAAGTCACTGAATTCAGGAATTTTACTGAAACCGTTCCCGGTTCTACTGCTGCAATCAGCATGATTGCGGTTCCCGGAGGAGAATTCTACATCGGCAGCCCAGAAGACGAGCCTTTCCGTAAGGCTGACGAGGGCCCGAGAAAGATGGTGAAAGTCTCTCCGTTCTTCATGGGTGAAGTGGAAGTTACATGGAACCAGTTCTGGGCATTCTATTCCGAGACAATGTCGGAAGGAAGGACTCCGCCAAGCGTCATATATGCCAACAATACAAGAGAAGATATAGATGCTGTCAGCGGCCCGACTCCTCCGTTCGGTATTCCTGATCAGGGATGGGGAATGGGAGACCGCCCTGCCATCACAATGACCCATTATGCTGCTGAAACATTCTGTCAGTGGCTTTCGCTGAAGACAGGACGTCACTATCGCCTGCCTACTGAGGCAGAGTGGGAGTATGCGGCAAGAGGTGGCACAGATACGCCTTACTTCTTTGAAGGAAACCCTAAGAAGTTCTCTGAGAAAGGCTTTCTTAAAGGAATATTCAAACCGGATACAACCGGTATAGACGGCTATGTAGTCTATGCTCTCAACAGTTCAAACCGCTCTCAGGAGCCGTCAGAGGTCAAAGCTAATCCTTTCGGTCTGAAGAATATGCTTGGAAATGTTCTTGAGTACTGTTCCGACTATTACGCAGAAGATGCTTATGCCAACCTGGATGAAGGTGAACTTGACCCGAAAGGGCCGTCAGAAGGTGAGGAATATGTGGTGCGTGGCGGCTTGTACAACAGTGATGCATCTGATTTACGATGTGCGGCCAGATCATGCACCAACCATGAAGACTGGCTCAAGACCGATCCGCAGAATCCTAAGAGCATCTGGTGGTATTCGGATATGAAGGGAATTGGATTCAGGGTTGTTTGCGATGTTCCGGAAAATATTGATATCAAATAACTTAACACTATAAAAATGGCAAATAAGGAAATTAACAGAAGAGACTTCCTGCAGATGTCCGGCATGCTTGGACTTGGAATTGCAGGAGCTTCCACACTGCTTTCTTCATGCAGTCCTAAACAGAAACCTCTCAGAGAGGCAGGTACTTATTATATACCTGAACTTCCAGACAAAGCTATCGATGGAAAAGAGATCAAGGTCGGAGTGATCGGTTGCGGTGGCAGAGGATCAGGCGCCGTCAAGAATGTCTTCGCTGCGGCTGACAATGTGAAGATAGTTGCTTTGGGAGACACATTTGCGGATAGACTTGAGAAACTTCGCGCAAATATCAAGGAAAATTATGGTCAGGAAATTCCTGATGAGAACTGTTTTGTAGGATTTGATTCGTATAAGAATGTCATTGATGCAGGTGTTGATTATGTAATCTGCACCGCGCCCCCTGTATTCCGTCCGGATCATTTCAAATATGCAACAGAAAAAGGCGTTCACTCATTCCTTGAGAAACCGATTGCAGTCGATCCGAAGGGCTACAGGACAGTGATGGCTACTGCCAGACAGGCAAAGGCAAAGAATCTTGTGGTTGTCTGCGGAACACAGAGACATCATCAGCGTCCGTATGTTCAGGCATTTGAAAAGATTTCTCAGGGTATGATCGGAGAGATCACAGGAGGAAACGTATATTGGAATCAGGGAATGCTCTGGTACAAGAACCGCGAGAAGGGATGGAGTGATATGGAGTGGATGATCCGCGACTGGGTGAACTGGAAATGGCTTTCAGGTGACCACATCGTTGAGCAGCATGTCCACAATATCGATGTATTCCTTTGGATGTCAGGCCTTAAGGTTGCCAAGGCTACCGGTTTCGGAGCTCGTCACAGAAGAATTACAGGAGACCAGTACGATATGTTCAGCATTGATTTCGAATGCGAGAACGGCGTACATTTCCACAGCATGTGCCGCCAGATCGATGGCTGCAGCAATATGGTAGCAGAGGAAGTGTTCGGAACAAAGGGATCATGGAACAGCAGGGACCATGAAATCAAGGATCTCCAAGGTAACGTAATCTGGAAATATGACAAGGAAGCTGAGGAGGCGCTCTTCGAACAGCACAATCCATATGTTCTAGAGCACGTTGATGCAATCAACCATATCCGTAAAGGAGAGGGACTTGACGAAGCTACCGATTGCGCAGTGTCATGCCTTGCCGGAATCATGGGCCGTGAGTCAGCATACACCGGAAATACAGTGACTTGGGATGAAATGAGCCAGTCTGATCTGGATTATATGCCGGCAGAACTCAAGATTGGCCCTATGGATATGTCAGACTATGTCCTCAAGACACCTGGAACAGCTAAATAATCATGGACAGAAGAGATTTCTTTAAGACAGCGGCAATGGGTACGGCAGGCGCAGCAATGATGTCGTCCCCATTGGCCATGTTCACTTCATGTGCTCCAAAAGAAAAGCCATGTGAACTCAGGATATCGTTTCAGGAGGGAACCGCTCCATGTAAGACCCTTGAAGAGAAACTTGACTATATGGAGGAACTCGGTATTGTCGGTCTTGAGCCCAAAGGTAAGAATCTGGCAGAGCGCGTGAATGAATTCCAGCAGGCACTCCGGGGCAGAAATATCAGGATTTCAGCCATTTGTGCCGGTTTTTCAGGATTCATTCTTGCTGAGGATCCTTCTGTGAAGGCAGATTTTGACAGCAGCATGCGTGACATCATCGCTGCTGCCGGTGAACTCGGTTCTACCGGTGTCATCATGGTACCTGCATTCAATCATCAGTCTCCGTGCATGCCACATACTCTTGAGACCAGAAAATATCTCTGCGAGCAGATGCATGAACTCGGTGAGTATGCTCTAAAGCATAATACGACAGTCATTCTGGAACCGCTCAACCGCAAGGAAGCCCATTATCTCCGACAGGTTGCCGATGCAGCTGCTATCTGCCGCGATTCTGAAAGTGCAGGCGTTAAATGTATGGGTGATTTCTGGCATATGAAGGAAGAGACATCAGACTATGCCGCCCTTCTTTCAGCAGGAACAGAGTATCTTCAGCATGTACATATCGCAAGCAGGGGAACACGCAAGATGCCAGGCGAAGACGGCGAACTAGACAACTATGTTGACGGATTCCGTGCTTTGAAGCAGCTTGGATATGACAAGTATGTCAGCTTTGAGTGCGGTTGCAACGGAGATAAGGAAATTCTCGTTCCGGCAGCGGTGCAGTTGATGCGCACACAGTGGGAACAGGCTCTTTGATATTCTATTTAAACCAAAAATATCACAATCAATCCATCCTGTTGTATTCAGGGTGGATTATTTATATATTTGTGTCAACTATAACCAAACTCTTTTTTTAGATATGAAAAGAATATTAGCAATCTTCTCATTTGCTCTTGCAGCAGGCTTGTCATTGTCAGCTCAGGAAGAGCAGTTTTCAGCCAAGCTTGAAAAGGATGATATAATGAAAGTCTGCACAGCTGTATCTTCTTGGCAGATAGATAATTTCGACAAAGTAAAGCACAGACGTAACGGCTGGCATAACGGTGCGCTATATATCGGTATGTTCCATTGGGCGGAGAAGGCTGGTGATGCCAAGACTGCCGACTTTCTGATGAAGATAGGAAAGGAGACCAAATGGGCTCCTGCCAACAGGTCCTATCATGCAGATGATATCTGCGTAGGTCAGATGTATATCGAAATGTACAAGAAGCATAAGGATGAAAAGATGATCCAGCCTTTGAAGGAACGTGCGTTCTATGTGGCAAGTCATCCGTCCGATGCACCTCTTTCTAAAAAGGATAAGGTAGGCAAGGATACAAGATGGTCCTGGTGTGATGCATTGTTCATGGCTCCTCCTGTATATGCAGCACTTTATACTATGACAAAAGAGGATGTCTACAGAGACTATATGATCAGCGAATTCAAGGAATGTACCGATTCTCTATATGACGAATCTGAAGGACTTTACTACCGTGACTGCATGAGGATCGGCGTCAAGGAATCGAACGGAGCAAAGCAGTTCTGGGGACGTGGAAACGGCTGGGTATTCGGAGGTATTCCATTGATTCTGAATAATCTGCCTGCTGATGACCCGTCACGTGAATATTTCATCAATATATATAAGGAAATGGCTGAGGCAGCACTCAGAACTCAGGATAAGGATGGCCATTGGCATGCAAGCCTTCTTGATCCAGGTGCATATCCATATCCAGAGAACAGTACTTCTGCATTCTTCTGCTACGGACTTGCATGGGGCGTGAATAACGGAATTCTGCAGGGTGCGAAATATAAGAAGGCTATGAAGAAAGCCTGGGAAGGTCTGATCGAAGCTGTCCACCCTGATGGAAAACTTGGTTTTGTACAGCCCGTAGGAGCTTCTCCGAAGCCTGCCAACTATGACTCTACTGAGGTTTATGGAGTGGGAGCATTGTTGCTTGCCGGAACAGAAATTCTGAAGATCCTTGAAAAATAGTGTATCATAAAATCAATGAAATCAAAAATGGCTATTCCTTGAATATCTTGGAATAGCCATTTTTTTAGCGAAATCTCGCACATAACTACATATATAGACCTCCATTGATGGAAATACATTCGCCGGTGATGTAACCGGCTTTTTCTGATGCCAGGAAACCGACAAGTTCAGCAATCTCTTCTGCTTCGCCGAACCTGTTGAGCGGAATATCCTTCTTCAGTTCAGATTCATTCAGGTCTCCTGTCATGTCTGTCCTGACATATCCAGGTGCAACCGCATTGACGGTGATTCCCTTACGTCCCACTTCGTTTGCGAGAGAGCGCGTGGCTGAAATCAGCCCTCCTTTGGCAGCAGCATAATTGCATTGTCCTGCGACTCCTTTAAGTCCTGACAGCGAAGCCATATTGATTATACGGCCCTTCCTTCTGGCCAGCATCTGTTTCAAGACTGGTTTGGTCACATTGAAGAAGCCCCCAAGATGAATGCCGATGACACTGTCCCAATCATCCTCACTCATCTTGAGCATCAGATTGTCTCTCCTGACACCTGCATTATTGACAAGGACTTCTATAAAATCTTCCCGATGACTTTCCTGCCACTCGTAAATGGCTGCTGCACAAGCTTCTCTGTCGGTTACATTGAATTTCAGCAATTCACCATCGCCGCCTGCTGTCCTCACTTCCTCAAGAGTCTTCTGTGCTTCACCTTCGTTTGATAAGTAATTTATAATCACCTTAAAACCCATCTCTGACAGTTTCAGGCAGACGGCCTTTCCTATTCCGCGGCTTCCGCCAGTTATTAAAGCATATTTCATAATCATCTAAATTAAAGCAAAGGAAAGCTCGCCTTTGCAGCATAATACTCCTTCCACCATAAGAGAGGCTTCGCAGTAGAAAATCGGTCCTCTTCTGTTTATTAGTCTTGCAGTCACCTCGCAAAGATCTCCAGGTCTTACGACCTGTTTGAACCGGACTTTGTCAATTCCTGTGTAAAGGGTCTTCTTTCCTTTGATTTCATCCTTTACAAGTAGAGCACAGCTCTGTGCCATTATTTCGCACTGAATCACTCCCGGTACTATCGGATTGCCGGGAAAATGTCCACTGCAGAAAAATTCATCTTCCTTGATCCTGTATCTTGCGTGGCACGTATCTTCTGCATCTATTTCAATTTCATCTACGAGCAGCATCGGTTCACGATGCGGCAGAAATTCCTTCAATTCGTCTCTATTCATAACCATTAAATTTCTTGAACACTATGCAGCCGTTATGCCCCCCGAATCCCAAGGAATCGGAAGCCGCCATTGTGAGATCGGCATCGACGGCCTTGCATGGTGTATAGTTCAGATCACATTCAGGATCTGTTTCGTCCAGATTGGCGGTAGGCGGAACCTTTCCGTTTTTTAAGGCGAGTACAGAAACGATAGCTTCCGTAGCACCCGCAGCACCAAGCATATGGCCTGTAGATCCCTTAGTCGAACTAATGTGCGCCTTGTATGCATCTTCACCCAATGCCAGCTTGAATGCCTTGGTCTCGGACGTATCATTCAAGGCTGTTCCTGTTCCGTGGGCATTTATATACAATACGTCATCTGATGTGTATCCGGCTTCATTAAGAGCCATGCTGATTGCAGCAGCCTGAGTCTTGCCGTCAGGTCTGGGTGCCGTCACGTGGTGTGCATCACATGTGTTTCCGTATCCGCTTATCTCGGCCAGAATTACGGCTCCGCGCGCCTTGGCGTGTTCATATTCCTCAAGTACAAGCATACCAGCTCCTTCAGACATCACAAAACCACCTCGGTTCTTATTGAAGGGAAGCGATGCATACTTGGGATTTTCAGCCCTTGATAGTGCCTTGGCATTTGCAAAACCAGCAATCGCGATCGGTATGACCGCTGCTTCGGCACCTCCGGTTATTATGGCATCTGCGTGTCCGTATTTGATAGCTCTGAAAGCCTCTCCGATGGCATGTGTGGATGTTGCGCATGCTGTCACAACCGGAAGACATGGTCCGCATGCATTGTTTCTTATTGCGATGTTTCCGGCTGCAATATTGGCTATCATTGTAGGAATGAACAGTGGGGATACCCACTTTGGACCATCCTTGAGCAATTTTTCTGTCTCACGAACCATAGTGCTGAATCCGCCGATTCCGGATCCGACATAGACTCCCAGTCTGAACGGATCTATGTTTCCGGATTCTGATGAATCAAGACCGGATTCCTTCATGGCCTGCCAGGCTGCTGCTACAGCATATACAGTATATGAGTCCTGCTTTCTTGCAAAACCGGCTTCTATTCCGTAATCACTTGGATTGAAATCCTTTACCTCGCCGGCAATCTTTACCGGAAGGTCGTCAGTCGGAATCGACTTTATGAAATCGATTCCGCATTTACCATCCGAAATATTCCTCCAGAAGGTTCCGATATCATTTCCGACCGGACTTATGATACCGGTTCCTGTTACAACTACTCTTCTTCCCATATCATTTAACAATTCTTGCCGACACTTCGGAAATAACCTTTTCAGCTCCTAGTATCAGATCCTCTACGATATCCTTTCCAGGTTCGATTCTCTTGACCATTCCTGCACATTCACCAGCCATATAGCTTCCGTTTCTGTCTCCTTCCTGGACAGCCTTTCTCAGAGCGCCGCTGCCGAATGCCAGTATATCTTCCTGATTTACAGATGGATCCGATTCCATTCTTGCAAAAGTCTTAGAAAACGGTGTCTTGAGTGACCTGACAGGATGTCCCAATGACTTGCCTGTCACTATGGTTGAGATGTCGGTAGCCTTCAGAATCTTCTCCTTGTACTCAGGATGAGCACTGCATTCTTCAGCGGAAAGGAAACGTGTTCCAACCTGTATCGCATCTGCTCCCAGCATGAAAGCTGCTGCTGCTCCACGTCCGTCACAAATGCCTCCAGCTGCGATGACCGGTATTTCAAGAGCATCCACCACCTGAGGTACAAGCGGCATAGTATGCAACTCACCTACATGTCCTCCTGATTCAGCACCTTCTGCAACGACTGCATCAGCACCTGCTGCCTGCATCTTCAATGCAAGCGCGACCGATGCAACTACCGGAATCACCTTGATGCCGGCCTCTTTCCACATCTGCATGTACTGTGCGGGCGATCCGGCACCGGTTGTGAGTATCTTCACTCCTTCTTCGACCACCATTTGTGCAATTTCAGCAGCATTAGGGGCCTGAAGCATAATGTTGACACCGAACGGTTTGTCAGTCATCTCCCTGCATTTCCTGATTTCAGTTCTGACGGCTTCCGTACCGGCATTGATGGATGAAATCAGACCAAGTCCACCAGCATTTGAAACAGCAGCCGCCAGTGATGCGTCAGCAACCCAGGCCATTCCGCCTTGAAATACCGGATATCTTATTCCGAGCATTTCACAGATTCTACTCTTTATCATAATCACGATTAATTTGTTTACCATTCAAACAGTACGGCGCCAGACACAAATCCGGCTCCGAATGCACTCATCACCATCAGGTCGCCCGGTTTAAGCAATCCCTTTCTGTTGCATTCGTCCAGAAGGATAGGGCAGCATGAACTTGAAGAATTGCCATGATCCTCTATGTTGACGGGGAATTTTTCTTTCGGCTGCTCCAGATATTCCTGTATGGCATTGATGATTCTGATATTGGCCTGATGAAGCAGGTAATGATCTATGTCTTCTGCCGACAGACCGGCTTCCTTCAATGTTCTGGAAATATCCTTGCTCGCAGCTTTGACTGCAAATTTGAAAACTTCCTGCCCCTTCATCTGCAGAGGCATGTCGACCTCTTCCTTATTTATATATGGGGTAGGGTGCAGAGGACGGTATTGCCATAGCTTGTCAGTAGCACTGGACGCAGAGAGCTTTATGCTTCTGATCTTGTCACCGGGAGTCAGTACTGCTGCACCGGCACCATCACCGAACAGCACGCAGGTCCTTCTGTCGGACCAGTCGGTCATTCTTGTAGGTTCCTCAGCGCATACGATAAGAACGTTATTCACCCTTCCTGACTTATAGAAGGATTCAGCAATTTCCAATGCATGTATGAAGCCCGCGCAAGCGCAGTTGATGTCAATGCAAGGGCAGGTCGCCCCTATACCTCCTTGTATTATGCAGCTCAGCTGTGGCGTTACATATTCATTAACGACATTAGAACATATGATGAAGTCAAGATCTTCTGCTTCAAGACCGGCATTCTCCAAAGCTTTTTCTGCCGCTTCGATGGCAAGGTCTTCAAGACGCTCGTCTGAAATGACGTGACGGCTGTGCACTCCGGTCCTTGTTCTGATCCATTCGTCACTCGTGTCGAGAAACTCTGCCAGCATCTCATTGGTCACAATCTTTTTAGGGATTGCACTTCCTGTTCCTGAAATTTTCATCTTAATTCATTTAATTCAGCCATGTGATCAGGCTGTTGTGCGATGGCAAAAGTATACACATCGTATTTCCTGTCAATATTTTTGTGGTTAAAAGGGCTGATTGAGTGGTATCAGGTGAAAGAGGTGTGGCAGATTTTTAATATAAGTGGTGATTTTTTTATAATTCTTTGTAAGTTTGCAGTGTGTTAATTTAATTATAAATGCTATGAAACTTGACAAACCAGCGATCCTTGTCGTTGATATGCTCAACGACTTCGTTACAGGAGCACTTACTTGCGAACGCGGTAGGGCAATCGTTCCGGCAACTGCAGCTCTTCTTGATGCAGCACGTGCAGCAGGAGTTCCCGTAATTTTCTGTAATGATGCGCATCGTCCCGGAATCGACAGAGAACTTGAGATTTGGGGAGACCATGCGATTGTAGGTACAGAAGGTGCAGAAGTGATTCCAGAACTGAATCTCTGCGAAAAGGACTATGTTGTTCCTAAGCGCAGGTACAGCGGTTTCTTCCAGACTGATCTGGATATTCTGCTCAAGGAACTAGGTGTCAAGACAGTTGTTATGACAGGACTTCACGCACATATGTGCGTTCGCCATACATCTGCCGACGCTTTCTGCCTTGGTTATGATGTCGTAGTCGCAAAGGAAGCGACTGACTCGTTTACAGAAGAAGACTATCTCAATGGTCTCGCTTATCTGAAGACCTGCTATGGTGCAGATGCCTATAGCAATGAGGAACTTATCGCAGCATTCTGATAGACTTGCTGTCATTACCGTAGACAAAAGAAGGAGACAAGCAATATTACTTGTCTCCTTCTTTCGTCTTATCTGCTTGTAAGTCTATCTCTGTGCACCGTAAGCTGCATATTCTGTTGCAGGCGTGAATATGCCGTTTGTAATATCCACAGTCAGTGGATCGTTCTCTGTCTTTTCAACTACATTTACAGTAGGGATGAACTTTGAGTTACTATGGGCAATTGTCCATTTTCCGGTAAGTCCGTATGCGATATTGTCAGTTGTATCGAATACTGTACCGTCCTGTGCCTCACTATAGATGATCATGCAGTATGAAGCAATTGTAGTTGTCGGATCAGCCCAGAAGATATTCTTGTTCATCTTCATGGATTTCACCTGATAGAATTTGAAGTATCCGTTGTTGCTAGGAAGATTGTAGATTGTGTTGTTGCAGATGCTTACCTCCACTTCCCATGGTGTGCCGCTCTGAGCTATATTCTGGTCGTAGTTGAATATCTGTACCTGATGAGCGGTGTCATCGCTGTAGACAATGTTGTTGTCGAAAATTATCTTCTTATAGGTGTGAAGGACCGAAGATTTGTAGAAGTTGAAAAGCTGGAACTTTGCCTGAGCACCTGCCGCTACATGGAACGAAGAGTTTGTAACGACAAATTCCTTGAAGCCGTATGTGGCTACATTTGCATAAAGTATCGGTTTGGTTATATTCTTTACTGTTACATTGTTCAGATACACTCCGCTGAAGTCTGCTGTTGAATTAGCATTGTTCATGAAATAACCTACAGCTATTCCATTGCCGTCAAGAATCACATTATCAAGTGCGAATGTACCATTCATCAGCTTGATGTTTGAATTCCACTCGATGGTAACAGGTTTGTCTGTATAGCGGCTGACGATTGCAATATTGCCCTTGATTTCTGCAACTGACGTCAATGCTAATGTGTTTTCACCTTCAGCCTCGAGGAATACGACAGCTGTCTCCTTCTGGTGGAATGTATTCTTGAATGTTGCATCAGTCTTGCTTGCAGCAGCTTTAAGAATAGGATCTCCATTCGCTGCCTTGCTGAATTTCTTACCTGCAATCTCAATTTCCTTACCATCAAGATATGCCTGATAGAGGTCATTGATTACAACGACAACTTCAATAGTAGTATTCACTGCCGAAGCAACATTACCCTGGATCGAACCGTTGACAGGAAGCACATAAAGAACGTATGCAGTACCTGATTCCAGACCTTCCAATGTAAGGCTTGTACCAGTGCCTTCTGTTCCTTCTGCAGCTATTTTGGCAGCATCCGGTGCGGCATCTGCCTCTTTCTGATGGATGTATTTCCACGATGTAGCATCTGCAGTAGCGATGTTGTATGTAAGTGATGTCTCGGTAGCCTCACCTGCTGTTACATTAGCTATAGGATTTATCACTACAGGCGCATCAGTAAGCTGTACCTGAATCTTTGAAATTGCAGCATAATTCTGTTCGGAGAATGCAAGGATGGTTACATCGGATCCGCTGTCAGCAATTGTAGACTTGGCTGGAACCGGAGCAGTAACCGTAAGGACAGCCTTGTTGTCTGCCGCTTCTGAGAGGGTTGCTTTCCATCCGGATGGAGCTGTGACCATTGTGTTCTTCACGCCCTTGAGTGTGACATTGAATGGTTTTGTCTCTCCTGGAGCAAACATCTGAAGGCCACTTGTCTCGATTGCGCAAAGGAAGTCAGTGAGAACAGGAACAGTAATCTTCTCTCCGCTTCTAAGTACGATTTCAAGGTTTCCATCAACGACCTTTACATCCTCGAAATACGGATCCTTTGCTTCGCCTTCGGGAAGTGCGCTTACCGGATTTCCATCCGCTCCCTTGACCTGTGCATAAGTCTGGCCATTATCGTAGCTGACAGTCCAGAAGCCGTTTGCATCGACACCGAACATAGGGGTCTTGCCATCTGTTCCTACTGCCTTTACTTTGTTGCCGTCGAGAAGAATATAAGTCGCACCTGTACCATAGTCAACCATCCAGTAACCGTCCTTGTCAACGGACATTACAGGTGGATTGCCTACTCCCACACTTCCTTGGGTAAGTGTCAATGTCTCGCCGTTAGTAAGGACGATTGTCCAGACACCATCCTTTTCTGTAGCTGAGTTGACAGTTCCTCCATTTGCCAGTTTCTGAAGAGCTTCAATGTTGGCATTGAGGTTTGGAATCAAAGTTTCCAATGCTGTAACCCTTCCTTCGAGTGAGTCTACTCTGTCTTCGAGATCACTCAGGTCCGTACATGCTGCAGCTATTCCGAAAGTGAATGCTGCCGCTGCAATTATTCTGATTATCTTATTCATATATTTATATATTTTTTATTTCAATGTTTCTAACCAGGCTGGAACTGCTCCAAGTCTTTCTTTGATCTGTGCTTCGTAGAGCGATTCCGGATTGACAGGAATGCCGTTGCTGCTGTTGACTGTCATCTGGCTCTCGTCAAATGTAGTAGGCTGGCCATGGAATCCGACAACAATCGGAGGAAGGAACTTCCACCACTGGCTGCTATGATCCCACCAGTTGAAGGTGCCGTTTGACGGGGTGACCGAACAGAAATTCCATACAGTCAGATCAGCCAGATGGTTTGGAACCTGATTGGCATCTCCTCCCTGTCTGAATTTCATCCATCCTCCTGAACAGCAGTCGATCAGAGTCGCACGTGGCTGAGTGGCGTGTGATTCGAAACAAGCATCAGATCCCCATGAGTTTCTCCATAGAACAGTGCCTATGCTAGGTTTTGAAACGCCCACAGCATGGTATTGACCTGCTCCTTCAACAAAAGCTGACGGATTGTCGATAAGGTAACCGTTCGATTTATCTATTGTTGCTCCGATGAATACACGTGTTGAAACCTGTGATCTGATTGATGAGTGACCGCGTTTACCGTCAATTATTACATCATAAACAGAAACATTTGCACAGTTTGTGACACTGCAGGCTTCACTGACGCTAGTGAACCGGACTCTTCTGAGCCATGAATTTACAAGTCGGGTCATTCCAAGAGGCTTGTATGCTCCGTCGTCTTCCCAGCTGCCGTGGTGCTTGAACGAACTCTTGCAGTCTCCTTTGAATGTCAGGTCTTCAATTCCCACATTTTCATAATGAGGATAGTTCATGACTTTCCAGTTGTAGCTATTGTTTCCGGTATAATTCTTATAATTCACATCGATCTCATGGTGTATAGGCTCGTAGAATGTCACTACGTTGCCATCAATAGACTTGATCTGGTGATATTCGTATACCTTCACGCCATTCTTGTTGATATCATGGTCAGGTCCAAGTTCACCTTCTGCAACATTTCCCGCCTTGAGTTCTTCGGCGACGTAAGTCGGATCATTGTTCTGAACGCTGAGCACTACCCACGAATCAACCTTGAGAGCAGATGTAGAGGATAATTCCACTGAGAATTCACCTTTTGCAACATTCTTTACCACATCAGGGGCTCCTTCTGGAGAAAAGCTGCTGTTGTGCTTGAAGTCAATCATGACAGGTGAACTGTAAAGGACGGATGCATCTGTCGGAAGGTTAGGATCCTTCATCACCAGTGTAGTCTTGTCACGACCAGCACCGCGGAGAACGAAATTTCCAGCACGGATCTGGATCGTACGGCTGTAAGTTACACCATCAGCAGTATAGTTATCGTCAGCTGTATGAAGAATGAACTCTCCTTCAGGGAAGTAAACGATGGCATTTGCCTTCTCTTTATGAGCGAGAGTAAGATTCTTGTTGCTTTCAACAAACTTGACTCCAGTTGCAGCTTCCACACATGCGAGGAAAGCTTCTCTGTCTGATTTTCCGTCATTTGGTATCGCACCATAATCTGTCACATTGAAGACTTTATAGCCAAGTGCAGACGCTTCCAGAGGCGCAGTCTCTCCTCTCATATATCCGGCATATGAGAAATCAAGCAGAATATTGTCTTCATTTCCTGCCTTCCAGTCATTGAACTCCTTGCATACCGATCCGTCGTATCTTTCGGCGCTGAGAGTGAAGATCAGCTCTTCATTGAGAATAAAGCCGTCCACAGAGGTCAGGATCAGATTGATTTTGTATTCACCTGCCGTTCCGTCTGATGGTGCAGTAACCTCCAGTTCCTTGTCGGTCAGAACAGCTCTCCAGCCTTCCGGAACATTGAAGAATGCATCCTTCACTTCTGACATTTCTGCCTTGAACTTGAGAGTCTGGTCAAGAAGGATTACAGCCTTCTCTGCATAGCCAGTGAGTCTTAGATAGAATGATTCAATGACAGGTACGGAGAATACTTCTCCGTTCAATAATGTCATAGTAAAGACACCGTTCTCCTTATCATATCCTACATTGCTGAAGAATTTGCTGTTACCGGACACCAGAGCGCCATCAGTCGCGCTGATAGGCTTTCCGTCTTTTCCTGTAATAAGACTATAAGAATTCCCGCCGTCAGTGCTTACCATCCAGTAACCATCCGCATCTATCTTGAACAGAGGTGTCTGTCCGGTCTCCTTGAATGCATTGGCTGCGCCTTTTATCGGTGTAAATGTATTGCCGCCGTCAATTGACATGATCCAGTTGCCGTCTTTATCAATGCCGATGACAGGAACAATTCCAGGTGCTGTCACACCATCGGTAATTGTGATCTCGGTTCCATCACTCAGAGAAAGCTGATAGCCGTGATCAAGTTCAGTGTACCTGACGATGAGGGTGTTCTCCTGAATGAACTTGCTGACAGCCAGCGCATTGCTGTTGATCTGTCCAACTGTCTCTTCGAGAGCTGCAACCCTTTCATCAATATTATCCAGACGAGTTTCCAGATCTGTCGTGTCCAGACAGGAAACAGCCGTGCTGAATGTCAGGATGATCAGTGTTGTAATTAATGTGATTCTTTTCATATGATAATGGTTTTATCAGAATTTCAGATTATCAAGTCTATTCTCCCTATGCCAGATGTCATTTGCTTCTTCAAGCTTCGCGTCCAGTTTGTTCAGAAGCATGGCGAATGTATCCGGTTCTTTCTTGTAATCAAGCGGGTTCAGCTGATATGGGTCATTGATGTCGTCGAAAATAAGCACTCTGGATAATGTGCCGTCCTTTTGTATTGCAATTTCGAATGTATATCTGTCTGTCTTTATTCCGCGTGCAGCAGGAAAAAATCCCTCGACCAATCCTTTTTCATTATATGGACCGTTTACATTTCTTATATAGAGGGCGGCATCAGGCGTATCACATTCCTTTCCGTTTTCCAGAATGACAGGGGATAGGTCGCGACCTTCCGCTGATGAAGGTATCATGTCATTCAAGCCGGCCAGTGAAAGAAGGGTCGGCATGATGTCGATCGTGCTGAACAATGTCGAGTCTACCCTCGGACGTATTCTTTCAGGATACCTGATTATAAACGGAACGTTGAATGACTCGGTGTAAATGGAGTTCTTCGGGTCATATGTACCCTGACTGCACATTGTTTCACCGTGGTCTGATGTGAAGATTACGATGGTATTCCTGTCCAGTCCCAGTTCCTTGAGTTCATCAAGAAGGCGTCCGAATTCACGGTCTACTCCAGTCACATTTGCAAAATAATACCTTGCAGCATCAGCCTTGGTCAGGGTAGTATCTGCGTTTTCACGGACATATAGCTCGGAATAATCCATGTCTTTGTATATCGCAAAATCTTCTTCCATACAGTCGTCAAGACTTTCATATGGACTGTGTGGAGGATTGTAGGCAATAGTAAGGAAAAAAGGAGCATCCTTCTTTCTCTCTTCATTCCTGTTTCTGAGGAATTCAATAGCCTTGTCGGTTTCATGTCCCACTGACCATACTTTCGGGTCGTGTCTTACGCCTTCCGTATCCCAGTAATGCGGATTCTTGTGTTCGTCGAATGTGCCGTATGAATACCAATATGTAAATCCGTGTCTTCTTTCGACCGGTGTGTAGGCATCCCATTCGGGCCTTCTGTCACTTACATAATGTCCAGGGTTTGCAGGGTCGTTCGGAGTAGGATGATCTGCATGGAGCTTACCGATATATCCGCAACTGTAACCTGCCGCGTCAAGTACATCGCTAATGCATGTAGCGTCTTCCCTCAGACTGCTTTGAGGCCTTTCCGCCATACAGTTCAGAGTGATGCCGTTCCTTTCCGGATACATTCCTGTCAGAAAGATCCCTCTGTACGGACTGCTTAAAGGACAATTGCTCATTGCCCTGGAGAATACTATCGATTCGTCTGCGAATCCGTCAAGTCTCGGTGTCTTCACAGGATCAGCTTTCCATCCGATGTGTTCAGCATAGTCAGGTTCGTTCCAGAACGCCATCGCCTGATTCCTGAACTGATCAGGATATACATATATGATATTTGGCCTCTGGTCTTTTGCCTGTTCACATCCCAGCAATGCCAACGTCGTTAATGGAAGTATGACTTTATCTATATTTTTCATTACAGCATTTTTCTGATTGTGATTTCTTCAGTTCTGGCCTCCATTGATCTGAATGTCAGTTTCGTAGCACCGTATTCGTTTGAGACGGTTACATCCGACCCATTATTATTTATAATATCCCATATTCCTGCAAGAACTACGGTTATGGTTGTTGGCCTGCACGGATTGTCGATCCAGTCTCTTCCGTAAACGCTTCTTTCGATACGCCTGCCTTCTGGGTCAAAAACCTCGTCAGAAGGGCCCTCATACATCGCAAGGTCCGGATTTGCCACGCTTAGTGTCATTGTCTGATTGTCCGTTGAATACATAAGCATCGCCGGCGAACATGAAATTATGGTTTCATTCAGAGCATCTTCTTCGAAAAAGGCTGCTGAGATGATTCCGGTAGGGATGTCCTTGATTGAGTGGACATTGCTGTCATGACGTATGACCTCGTATGCAGGTTCCATGGAAGATACCCCGTCCGGAAGAGTAACCGAATATTCGTAGCTGCCTTCGCTGACAATATCACCATGATTGATATATGCTGTCTCGAATCTGCCTTCTGTCATCTCGTCACTTTCTTCGTGAAGAGACTTCTGCATGCCCGAACTATAATGAATATCGCCTTTCCTGATTCTGTAGACGACACCGTAGTGGTCTGTGATCACTTTGTTATCATAATCTACAGAAGTACAGGTCTCTTTAATATCTTTCAACGAATTCTGGAAAAGGGTAGTGTGTACTTCCGAGCCGGTCAGGCTGTTCTCGATGTCTGAACCCAGGCAGACTATCCTGTTGCCGATAGCAAAAAATGACTTCCTTCCCTTAAGTGAACCATTATATTTGTCATGTTCGTGCAGCTTCATGGCAAATGCACCATTTTCTCCCTTATGGGTCACACCTCCTGCGAACCATTCGTCAGAAAGCAGCATTTCCTCATATCCGGAATGCTCGTCAACGTTCAGCACATTGGCTTTCATCTTCTCCATTGGAATTACAGCGGCTGTTGTACCCGGAATATGACACCAGTCCCATCCGAGCATTGAAAATCTTCCCAGATCCATGCTTCCATGTGTCAGATACCTTCCGTAATGATTGGCCTGCTGATATATTTCTGCCGACCACAGATATCTGCTGTGTCCGGCAATGGTTATCAGATGATTGCCGTATCTATGTGACAATGAGCAATTGAATCCGTAGAACTTCGTTCCTTGGGGAGTCGGTTCGCCCTTCACCTCAATGTCCTGAAATTCCTTCGATCCGGGAACAAGTCTCAGGTAAGCTGATGCCAGTTCTATGTCTGTGTCTTCTTTTCCGTCGGGACTTCCTGCCTTTGCCAGAAGGAGATAATGTGATGGTATCAGACTGCCTTTACCGTCAGGATGTCTTCCGGACATGGCAAGAGGGAAAACCCTGTCATAGCAATAGAAACGCATTGCAAGAAGGGCATCCTTGAGATTCTGATGGCTTTCTTCAGAAACTGCGAATGATGTCTTCGAGAGCATCCATACTGCATTGACGGCTCCGGTAAAGCCGCCTGTGGCATAAGCAGGATAGGATTTCCTGTGGTGCACGACTGAACCATCCCTTTTAAAGCATGGCTTCAGTCCGTCAGTGTGCTTCATTCCGTTGTCAATCCACCTTGACAGAGCCTGCATATATGCATATTTGTATGGAGTGTCGTCAAGCATCAGAAGAGAGGCTACGCGACCCATAAGCGATGTATTGAATGCATCGATGTCCATTCCAGGCTCCTTAGGACAGATTTTTATCTCTCCGACTCCTGAAAACCATTCCATTGCTTTCTGCACATCCTGATCCAGACCTGCTTCCTTTAGGATATCCTGCATTATTACCGGACCTGTGTAGAAGTTCCTCATACTGTATCCCAGGTGATGCAAGGTGCCCTGTCCGCTGCCTGCTGCGAATCCCTGGTCAAGAAGATGCCTTGTCAGATTGACATACATTCTGCTCAATTCGTCCTTTACTGCAGGACTTTCCGTGCGCATGATGGTGACGGCAAGTCTCAGCATCTTGTCATTCAGGTCCTTAAGCAGCTGCCCGTTATTTCCGAATGTCTTCTTTGCGTCTGGAATCCCCTGATTAAGATATGTCTCACCATATCTGACAAAGAATATCGGCTTACCGGAAATCGTGCCATCCTGATTGAAGTGTATGTCATAACTGTCATACATCCGTCTTGCTTCATCGATCGTATAGCTTTTGACCTTGGATGTACATATTTCAATGAATCTGCTCTTCACATCTCTGATGTCCTGAATGTCAATTGCTGTCAATTCTTCTTTTTCCGGCACATCCAGTTCAAGCTTCCAGCTGTTGTTCAGGATGAGCCAGTGGATTGTTGTCTTTTCGTTGACATATGGGGCATGCCAGTCCGGTGTGTGATATCTTACGTCCTGAAACGATGAAGTGATGATGCCATCAAAGAATAAGGTACCTTTCTTTATCCCTTTCGGAGCATATATCCTTACCTCATCCATCCCGATTTCAGCCTGACCCTGCATATCTCTGTCAAAACCCACCCAGGAACCTCTCCAGCCCTGATATCCGAGATCGTATATGAAATGGCAGCATTCCTTTCCGTCCTTCAGGAATGAAAACCTTACAGAACTGTCAATGTAATCAGGAGAATACATCCAGAATACGAAAGAAGCGACGGAAGTCTCTTTCGGATCCGGATTCTCAGGAAGATACGGTATCTCACCTTTTATAGAAATATATGCTTCTTCCTTTCTCCAATCCCATTTCAACGATTTCTGTCCAAGCTTGGAATGTTCCGATGAAATGCTGATGCCGGAACCCTTGCTGCAATGTACAGGAAACGATGATTCTTCGAATGACAGAATGCCGTTTGCCGGACCGTAATCAGCGACTTGAGCCTCCATACTTCCCGTGAGGAGTACAGAGGCTGCAAGTATGATTGTAAAAAGAGAGATTCTCAGTTTCATTATCTGACAGGATTTTCACCCTTCTCTATGCGACCCTTTCTGATAAGAGCTTCAAGGAAATAATAGTCAGCATAGTTGAGTGGTACGTCAATGTTACCTCCGTGTGGAATACTGCCGACTGAATGCATCAGGATGAATCCACCGTTCTCTCCGACCTTTGCACGATATGCCGGAGTCGAGAGACTTTCGATCATCTTGTCAGCCTTCTGCTTGTAGAAATCATCTTTTGTCATCCAATGCAATTCATACAGAGCAGATGCAACGATTGCTGCAGAAGAGACATCTCTGATTTCTCCATACTTTGCAAGGTAGTCTTCGCCCATTTCCTTTCCGAATTCCTTTACATCATAGTCCCAATACGGAACAAGGTCTTCAGGCATGTTGTCTTCCTCTACGAGGAGGTAGTTTGCAACATCCTTCGCTCTCTGAAGATATCTTTCTTCTCCGGTAAATCTGTATGCAACAGTGAATCCATAGATTGACCATGCCTGACCGCGGGCCCATCTCGATTCGTCTGCAATACCCTGAGCAGTGCATTTGCGACGGATTTCACCGGTCTCGTCATCGTAATCGACAACATGGTATGTACTGAAGTCATCGCGATAATGATTCGCAAGGGTCTTGTCTGCATGGCTCATCGCTATCTCCTTGTACACAGGATCGCCGGTCATTTCCGAGACTTTGAAGAAGAGTTCGAGGTTCATCATGTTGTCAATGATGACCGGACACTTCCAGCCTCTTTCCGACTGCCAGCCCCTGTCTACATTCCATGACTGGATGATTCCGGCATTAGGACGGAAGCGTGTGGCAAGTGATTTGGCTGTGTTAACAAGAACTGTGTCGTATCCTTCAATATTCTTAAGTCTCAGTCCGTTGCCGTAGCTGTCATATACCATGAATCCTACATCGTGATGCCATTTGAGGAACTGGATGTCATGGAGGATTTCAGTGTGTTTCTGTGCCTGTTCCGCATAGTATTCTTCTCCAGTCAGTTCATACATATACCAAAGTGTGCCGGCAAAGAAACCGCTGACCCAGTCGTCAGTTGGCACAAAGTCGATCTCTCCGTTCCTGAAGGTAGAAGGAATCCTCAGTGTATCATTGGCTTCAGATGCTTTGATCAGATAATCAAGTTGAGCTTTCGCATTTTCAATGTTCTCCTCGATTATATCCCTTTTGTCTGTACATTGAACAGACATGCCTGTGATAATCAGTGCGGCTAGCAAAAGTTTTACTTTCATATTGTTAGTTAAAATTGTTTTTAGGTGTTTTGTTGTAAGGCAAAGATAATAATAGCAGATGAAACTATCAAAAAAATATATATATTTGCGACATTGTTATCAACGATAAGGTTCTGATGAAAAAGACTGTTTTGATATTGGCAATATTGATGACAGTATCCAATATTCGGGCTGCCATCAATCCACAATACGGATTTGAAGATAAATTACCGTCGTTTCTGAGTGTAAATGGAGATGCTGCAATTGAACTGTCCTCAGATAAGTTCAAGGAAGGAAAGCATTCTGTAAGGTTTACATGGAACGGTCCTTCGGAGCTTGTGTTCAGTAATTTCGACGATATCGAATCCTCTCTCAAAGTCAACGATGCAGGTATAATGATGTGGGTCTACAATACTGAGCCTATGAAAGACCCGTTGCGATTCACAATTCTGGATTGGAACATGAATGAGATATGCCATTTTGATTTCAATGCCGATTTCAAGGGCTGGCGTGCCATCTGGATGAAATATATAGATATGCTTACTCCTACAGGTCATTATGGTGACCTCAAGCTCAAGGACAGGGCTACAGGAGCGGCAGGTATGATCATGAAGGTACCTGAATCATCTCCGTCAGGAACCATATATATAGATAGGGTCACATTCTCCAGAACAAGACTGCATAATCAGATAACACCGGACAAGCAGATTCCTGAGAATAATTATAATCTCGAAAGAGATATGTGGCAATGGTGCCGCCTTTGGGAGTGGGAACAGTATCCGATATGGTCAATATCTCCTGTATCCTCTGAGCAGGTTGAAATGTTGAAAGCTGTCGAGAAAAGACTGGATGCTTGGGCAGGAACAGGTAATCCGGGCAAGGAGTATACGGCTGGTACCCTGATGGGCCGCGTCGACAATTACTTCAATAAGTATGGAATAAAGAGATTGCCGGATGGCTCTGTCACCGGTGCGCCTCTGCTGAGTGATGATGAATTCAATAATTCCCTGGGTGAAATGAGGATAAGATTCATCCAGGAAATCGTATATTGGTGCGCTTTGGATTACCTTTATACTGGAAATACATCAAATCTTCCTAGAGTCATCGATGCGCTGGATCATGCTCTTGATCAGGGATTTGCATATGGCAGCGGCCAGGGAACCAATCACCACTATGGCTATCAGGTGCGCGATCTGTATAAGGGTGTGTGGATACTCAGACATGAGATTGCAAAGACCGGTAAATTGGATGAATATGTCAAGGCCCTTGCATATTGGAGCGGACTGCAGGAAGCAAGAATGCCATATGAGCAGACCAGGGACGGAATACTCGATGCTTGGCATACACTCCATAATGCAAAAGTCATTTCAGCTATGCTTCTTCCTGACGATGCCCAAAGGTATGCTGCAATGAAGGCGCTTGGCGCATGGACATCAGGCTCTCTGTCATATACTGACGGAACACTCGGAGGGATCAAGGTAGACGGAACATCATTCCATCATGGAGGTCACTATCCAGGATATTCAGTCGGAGCATTTGCTGTCCTTGGAGATTATTGCTGGTTCACAAAAGATACGGATTTCGTAATTGATGAACCTGCCAGACGCGTCTTCAAGCATACTTTGATGACTCTCAGGGATTATTGTAATCTTCGCGACTGGGGAGTCGGTGTCTGTGGAAGGCATCCTTTCAACGGAAACATTCCGGAAAAGGATGTGGAAGCATTTGCACGTCTTGCTATGTTGGGAGACCTCACTGGTGCAGGTCATGACGTCGATCCTGAACTGGGTGGAGCATTTTTGGCCCTGGGTGGAAAAAACAAGGAGCTTCAGGCTGCATTGAAACAGGCCGGCATAAAGTCTCTTGCACCTGAGGAAGGCTTCAGAGTATACAATTACGGTGGTTTCGGAGTCCACAGAAGAGGGGATTGGATGATTACACTTAAAGGATATAACAGTGATGTGTGGAGCACGGAAATCTATGCGGCAGACAACAGGTTCGGACGTTATATCAGCTACGGATCGGCCCAGCTCATAGGATCGGGTGGGGCGGAAGCAAGCGGATATGTTCAGGACGGATGGGACTGGAACAGATATCCGGGGGTGACTTCCATACATCTTCCTTTTGAGAAACTGGAGAGCCCGCTTCCCGGTACATTGATGGAAAGGAATACCTCCCGTTTCCCTGGAGTCTCATCTCTCGAAGGAATGAACGGCTGTCTGGCATTTACTTATACAGAAAGAGACAGAGTGAACTTCTGCTCAGGAGCAACTGCGACGAAGAGTGTTTTCTGTTTTGATAACAGAATCATTCATATAGGTACAGGTATAACCAATGATTCATCGTATCCGACTGAGACCACTATATATCAGTTGAAACTTGATGAAAAGACTGAAGAAGTCGATGTCGCTGATGTCTATGCAGAGTCTTTCCCATTCTCTTACAGGCATATGAAGGATGGAATGCTTAATCTTACGGATACCAAAGGTAATGTCTACATAATCAGGAACGGATATGGTGTCACAGTGGAAAAGAAGTCGCAGACATCGCCGTCCGACACCAAGAAGAAGACAGGAACTGGCAATTTCATCACAGCATATATTGATCATGGCACATCTCCTCAGAATGCATCATATGAGTATCTGATGCTTGTGAGACCATCTTCAAAGGATGAAGGCAGATTTGCTAAGAAACTGCCTTATACTGTAATACAGGCAGATAATCAGGCTCATGTGGTAAGAGATGATATCACCGGTATAACAGCCTACATCTCCTATGGAGGATATGCTTCGGCAGAGACACTGGTAGCAGGTGCAGAACCGGAGACAATCGTGATGGAACGTACCCGGGATGATGGAAAGGTTGTCATGAGCGTATGTACCCCGGACCTCGGTATAACTGAAAAGGGATATACTACGACACAGCAGAGCCAGAAGATTCTCAAGAAGGTGATTCTCAAGGGAACGTGGAGTCTTTCTTCTCCTTCTGAGAATGTGGATCTTATTATTGAAGATGGAAATACCGTCATATCGGCCATATGTCTTCACGGACAGCCGGTCGAATTCACATTAAATAACAACTAATTACTTTTTATATGCAAAAACTAACCTGTTTTATTTCGGCGTTGCTGATGTTGTTCTGTGTGACGGATCTGTTTGCACAGAATATCACTGTCACAGGCCGGGTTGTCGATGAGTCAGGCGAACCATTGATAGCAGTCACTGTCTATGAAGACGGTAAGACTTCCAATGGTACGATGACAGATATTGACGGATATTATACATTAAATGTCACTTCGGCGAAGTCGACAATTGTTTTTTCGTGTCTCGGCTTTACTGAAGTCAAGGAGACTGTAGGATTGAGAAAATCCATAAATGTAAAGCTTGTAGAAGAGAAACTCTCCATTGATGCCGCAGAAGTCGTGAGTGTGGGTTATGGTTCTGTTTCAAGACGTGACCTCACCGGATCTGTCAGCAAGGTGGATATGGGTGAACTCTTGAAAGCACCGGTCACAAACTTTGACCAGGCCCTTACAGGTAAAGTAGCAGGTGTAGTTGTCACTACATCTGATGGAGCAGTAGGATCTGAAGCAAACATTACCATTCGTGGTAACAACTCCCTTACCCAGAGCAGTGCTCCTCTTTATATCATAGACGGTTTTCCGACGGAAAGTTCCATGGCAACAGCCCTTAACTCTGCCGACATTGAATCGATTGATATCCTCAAAGATGCTTCTGCTACAGCTATTTATGGTGCGAGAGGCGCAAACGGTGTCATTGTAATCACCACGAAACAAGGTGTAGAGGGTAAGCCGAAGGTTAACTTCTCTTCATCATGGACTGTCAGCCATATTGCAAACAAGGCTGAACTGATGGATGGATACGAGTTCGTGGAATTGCAGAATGAAATCTTTGGTCTGAGCGGAAATACAAACTCATACATCAAGCCTTCAGAAGAAGATGCTGCACTCGGAGTCGAAGCTTATAGTCTTGAAGATTATAGGGATCAGTCAATGTGGAATGACTGGCAGGATGCCATCTACCGTACATCTCTGTCGCAGAACTACAATATTTCACTTTCCGGAGGCAGCAAGGAAGCTGGAAACAGATACAATGCCAGTCTTTCTGTTGTCGATCAGGACGGTATCATCGTGAAGTCAAACTTCCAGAGATATCAGGGAAAGATCAATTTCCAGCAGAAACTTGGAAAGAAGGTTACGATCGACCTGCTTGCAAATTATTCCAGAGCAATTACTAATGGTGTAACTCCTACCAACGCACAGCAGTCATCATCCGCTACCGGATGGCTTGTGTACTCAGTGTGGGGTTATCGTCCGGTAAAACCGAGGTCACAGTGGGAAATGGATGCCAACGGTAATTTCATCAATAACGATTCTGGAGAATTGATCGATGAGGATGTTGCCAGTTCGAATGACTACCGTTTCAATCCGGCCAAGACCGTACGTAACGAGTATAGAAAGACAATTGTCGATTATCTGAATGCAAATGCCGGTATTACTTGGGAAATCATTGATGACCTCAAACTCAAGATCACAGGTGGATATACCATCAACAAGCGCAGAAGAGAAGAATTCAACGGTACTCAGACATATACCGGTTATGAAGGTTCTCCTTCCGGCAAGGGTATCAACGGTGGCATCTATTGGAATGATAAGACAACATGGCTCAATGAGAACACCTTGACATATACAAAGCGTTTCAACCGCAAGCATAACTTCAACTTCCTCGCAGGATTTACCTTACAGGGTGAAACGTTTGATTACAAGGGTACTTATGCCACTCAGATGACAACCGAGTCTCTCGGTCTGAATGGTCTTCATACCGGTAGTTATCAGGTAGTTACGCCTTGGCAGTATGACTGGACGATGATGTCAGGACTCTTTAGGGTCAATTATAACTTCAAATATAAATACTACGTGACAGCGTCATTCCGTGCCGATGGTTCATCAAAGTTCCCTGCAAACAACAGATGGGGATATTTCCCTTCAGCCGGACTTTCATGGAACATCAACCGTGAAGAGTGGCTCAAGGATAAGAACTGGCTTTCTAATGCAAAGCTCCGTGCCTCATGGGGACTTACAGGTAACAACCGTACCACGACACCTTATGACTACTATTCACAGATTTCCACTCTGCCAGGAAATCCTGATTCTTATGATTATGTCTTCAACGGACAGATTGTCTCAGGATATTTCCCATCGAATATGTCCAATGAAAAACTTAAATGGGAAACTACTGAACAGTGGAATGTCGGACTCGACTTTTCAGTTCTTGACAGCAGAATCAAGCTTACAGCAGATTGGTATCTGAAAAACACGCGTGATCTTCTTCTTCAAGCTACAATCCCTGCTTCTTCCGGATATACTTCGGCAATGCTCAACATCGGATCCATGCAGAATCAGGGCTTTGAAGTTACTCTCGATCTAGTTCCTGTACAGAAACAGAACTTCACATGGAACATGAACTTCAACATTGCCCTTAACCGCAATAAGGTTACTGCTCTTACAAACGACCAGTACTCTCTTCTCCGTTCTGTTTCGTGGGATCAGCGATTCAATGCACAGTATCCGTATATCACTCAGGTCGGCAAGCCTTCTGGTATGATGTATGGCTTTATATATGAAGGAACATATAAGCCTGATGAATTCAACGGCGGTACATCTCTCAAGGACGGTATTCCTTATATGACGAGCGTCGGACAGGAGAAGGTGAAACCAGGTGATCCTAAGTACAGGGATATCAATGCAGACGGACTCATCGATGATAATGACCGTACGATAATCGGATGCGGTCAGCCTCTTCATACCGGTGGTTTCGGCAATACATTCAACTTCTATGGATTCGATCTCAATATCTTCTTCTCATGGAGTTATGGAAATGACGTGATCAATGCGAACAGACTGTACTTCGAGAATGGTTCTATCACCAATACCAACCAGTTGAAGACATATACAGACCGTTGGTCTGAGAAGAATCCTACCAGTGACATTCCACGTGTCGGTGCTGACATTGCAAGTATGTTCGTTTATTCATCAAGAGTAGTTGAAGATGCTTCGTTCCTGAGACTGAGGAATGTGACTCTCGGATATACCTTCCCGCGCAAGCTTTTGAGGAAGATGCATTTCGACACAATGAGACTATATGTCTCAGGAGAGAATCTCTGGACACTTACAAACTATTCCGGACCGGATCCTGAAGTTTCGACAAGGAACTCAGTCCTTACTCCTGGATTCGACTGGTCTGCATACCCACGTGCAATGGGTGTGACCGCAGGATTGTCATTCACATTCTAATTACTTGAGTATGAAAAAGTTATTAAATAAGATATTTGTAGTTTCAGGTCTGTGTGCCGCCCTTTCATCCTGCAGCTTTCTGGAGGTTGAACCACAGGTGATATGTTCTGACACATTCTACAACACAGAGAAGGAAGTCCAGTATGGACTTGCCGGAGTCTATGGCGTGATGAGCAATGAAGCTCTTTACGGAAACTATTATTCGCTGATGTATTCAAATGTTGATGACCTCAGCTACTTCAACAGAGATCAGGGAAGTAATCTTCTCCAGTTCAACAGGCATACTGCGGGTACCTCGCAGATATATGATATGTGGGTGGAGCTTTATCAGGGTATCAGAAACGCAAATGCTTTCATGGAAGCTGTGGTCAAAACAGAATTCGACCCCGAAGGAAAGTACTATAATGAAGCCAGATTCCTCAGAGCGTATTATCATTTCCTCCTTGCGCAGGCTTGGGGTGATGTGCCGGTAAGGAAGCAGGCTGTCACCACACATGATGAAGTCATGATAGCATCGACACCACAGTTCGAGGCGCTGTCCTGGGTTGCGGGTGAAATGGAAGAATGCGTTGCGCTTGCTCCGGAATCTCTTGAAGATGCACCGTCACGCGTCTCACAGACGACCGTACATGGAATCCTTGCACGTGTATACCTCTTCATGGCAGGCGAATCCGTAAAGGGAGGGGACAAGACCAAGCTGCTGACATCGGCTATGAACCATGCAGATGCAGTCATCACTTCTGCAAAACATCAGTTGAATCCGGACTATTCACAGATCTTTAAGAATATGATCATGGATAAATATGACACTGAGTATCACGAGTCTATGTGGGAAGTTGATTTCTATGGAGACCGTTCAAGTGCAGAGAACTGGTCTAACGGACGTATCGGTGATGTCATCGGTCTTCAGAGTACCGGTAGTTCAGGATTTGACACGTGGAACTGTAACTATTCATACGGACAGTATGACGGTTCATTGAAACTTTGGGACTTATATTGGAGAACAGACAGAACTGAAGATGAGAACGAACTCGCAACAGTGACTGACAAACGTCAGATGTGGAATCTCCCTCCATATAATTATGCTGGAAACAATAACCATCCTCCATATGGATCAGGTCTCACTTCCGGCAAGTCAATCGTCAGCATAGACAAGACTCCGTATGTATATGACAATGTCTCCACCAATCAGGATCCTCTTGCAGCACCAGGAATAAGAAACTGTGGCAAATACAGAAGAGAAGTCGAGTATGAAGGACATAAGTCTGCAAAGTTCCTCTATACGACAATAAACTATCCAATTCTTCGCTATTCTGATGTTCTCCTCATGTATGCGGAGGCCAGCAATGAACTTGGAGGTGTCACCCAGAAAGCTTATGACTGTGTGAAGGCTGTTCGAGAAAGAGCCGGCATCAAGACCAAGGATATGTCGGAGTACGATCAGGCATCATTCCGTGAGATGATCAGAAACGAAAGAGGTCGTGAATTGTGCTTCGAATCACTCAGAAGATACGACCTTATCCGTTGGGGTATATTTGTGGAAGAAATGAACAAGTATACTGAATGGGCGGCGGATCCGAGATGGTCAAAGAATGTCAAATCGAATAGAGCCGCGTCGATGGGAAGTTATATCAAGCCTATGCATGTCGTTCTTCCGATTCCTTCGATAGAACTTGGAGTGAACGATCTTCTGGTTCAGAATCCGTTGTGGTAAATACTCCTATTCACTTAATTTCAGAAAATATGAAAAGATATATATCACTATTATTTACAGGTGTTCTTCTGTTCGCTTCGTGTCAGCACGACGTGATTTACGAAGTTGACTACAATATCACATTGGACGAAGAAAACACATATTATGCAGGTGAACCTGTTAAATTCAATATTACTGGAGATGTAGACAATCTCTTGTTTTATAGCGGAGAAACCGGAGCACAGTACGTATATAAGGACAGATATGAGGTGCCGGTAGAGGATGTGCTTTCAGCCAATCTTCACCTTGATATTCGTGGACGTTATGGATATATTGCCGATTATGAAGCTCTTGAAATATGGGTTTCAAAGGAATTTACCGGCATTAACGGCAGTAACGACCCCGATGGAGACCGTGCTAAAATCAAGGAAATCGTAGATGCCGGCATGCCAGGCTGGACAAAGCTCGATTTCAAGGATGTTAACAAGGATCAGTGGTTCGGGTATGACTTTCCGATGACTGATTACCTGAGCAACCTCTGTATTGCTTTTCATTGGCGTCCGAAGGATCCGGGACTCACGCAGAGAACATACTGGATCAACGGTAAGATATCTCTCGAGATGGCAGGTACAGAGCCTTCTGAAATGAGACTTACCGACCTGGGATTCAAATCGCTGATGATGAATGAGGAGGTGGATGCATACAAGAAGAATGCAGGTAATGGCAGCATCAGGTTTGATAATGCTACGAATGCCGGTGAAATCTGTTATCAGGGTTGCAGCGGCAATGTTCTGACTTACGCTATCGACGGTTGGGTCTTCACAACTCCACGTCCATTGAATAAAGTGGCCAATGATAGAGGAATTGTCGTGAAGAACCTTCAGAATTATATTCACGAATACGTATATACATGGGATAAGCCGGGTACATATGAAGTTGTCTTCGTGGGTAGAAATGAGAACCATCTTTCTTCTTCCGAACAGATTCACAAGTACACCATCACGATACTCGAGAAACCCGCGGTTGAATAATTTAAGGAAAATCTTTGAAACGATTCAAAAATATTGTAGCTTTGCTAGCAATAAAATTATAAAATATGATGAAAGATACAATGTTGGCTGCATATCTGCCGGGAAACTGTACGGTAGAATTCAAGGAAGTTCCGGTTCCAAAGCCTGGTCACGGCGAAGTTCTGATCAAGATGAAATCATCCACAATATGTGGTAGCGACATCAGAGCAATCTACAGAGAACATGTAGGTAAAGGTCCTGAAGGATATCAGAACAAGATCTGCGGTCATGAACCTTGCGGACAGATCGTTGAGTGCGGTGAAGGACTCAGACGATTCAAGAAAGGGGATAGGGTGATCGTATACCATATTTCCGGATGCGGTGTGTGCAACGACTGCAGAAGGGGTTATATGATCAGCTGTACGAGTGAGTACAGAAGAGCATATGGCTGGCAGCGCGACGGTGGTATGGCTGAATATCTTCTGGCAGAAGAGAAAGACCTCGTTCTTCTGCCTGATGAACTTACCTACACTGACGGAGCTCAGGTTGCATGCGGTTTCGGAACTGTTTACGAGGGTCTGGAAAAGATCGGCGTAAGCGGTAATGATGCGGTTCTGGTAGTTGGACTCGGTCCTGTGGGACTTGCTGCGGCAATGTTGGCTAAAGCTATGGGTGCCAATAAGATAATCGGTGTCGATACTGTTCAGGAGAGAATGGATATCGCGATGGAAAAGGGACTTTGCGACCACGTTCTTCTCTCCGACGGAGAAGCTCTTGAGAAGATCAAGGCTCTGACAGGAGGATACGGTGTGGAGAAGGCAGTGGACTGCTCTGGAAACACCTATGGAAGACAGCTTGCAATCAGGGCAGCCCGTAAATGGGGACGCATCGTTTTCATCGGTGAAGGAGGTACTGTCGAATTCAATCCAAGTCCGGATATAATCCACGAACAGAAGACTGTTTACGGTTCATGGGTAACAAACATTTGGAGAATGGAAGAACTTGTCGAGCGTATCGTAAGATGGGGAATACATCCGGAAGACCTTGTAACTCATCGCTTTACTCTTGAAAACGCGTCTGATGCCTACAGCCTTATGGCTGAAGGAAAATGCGGCAAGGTTGCTGTTGTATTTGACGAGGAAATCAAATAATCTTTTTGGTTGAATCACCAATTACCAATGATGGTTCGAGAAGGAGGCGTTCCCCTGGAGCGTCTCCTTTCATCATATTCATAAGCATAGTGAATGATTCTTCTGCGGTCTCGCGTGGGCTCTGCCTGATTTCAGAAACGGTAGGAGTCATGATCCTGTAGCTCTGTCCTCCGTCACAACCTATGATGGCTATGTCTTCAGGAATCCTGAGTCCGAGTTTCTTGATTGACTTGCAGACGTATAATGCCAGATAACCTCGAGGAATCAGGAACGCTTCAGTTCCTCTTTTGTAGGCAAGTCTTACGATTTCATCAACCTCTTCCTCCTTTTCTATATCTTTGAGTAGATTGATGCGTATGTATTTTCCCAGCCCTTTTTCCTCCATTATCTTCTTATAGAAATCCATTCTGGAGTTCAGGGTTGAAAGTTTTTCATTATTGGTAATCATTTCTATCCTGCTGTAGCCGTTTTCGATAAGATGATCTATCGCGGTACGGATGGCTTTCTCATTATCAAGCATTACTGTTCCGACATTTTCATTCTCCATCTTAAGGCAGCGGTTCATCAGAACAACCTTCATTCCATATCTGATGGCCTTCATAATATCTCCCTCGCAATCTTCGCATGGAGTAAGAAGTATTCCCTTGATACCATCAGCGTTGAATGTGTCTATCAGAGATGAAATCTTGTCGCGTCTTTCGTCAGAGCTTCCGAAAAGAACAGTATAGCCGTTTTCGTATGCTATATTCTCTATATGTCTTGAAATGTCAGAGAAATAATGATTTGCAAGGTCAGGAGTAATCACGCCAATGGTTTTCTTTACGCCGCTTCTGAGCACAGCAGCAGCCTTGTTAGGCGTGTAATTCATTTTCTTCATTACCGCCATGACCTTTTCTATGTTCTTCTGACTTACTCCCGGTTTACCGTTGAATACCATAGATGCCAGCCCTACTGATACACCGGCTTCCTTTGCAATGTCTTTAATTGTTGTCTTTTTCATTTATTATAATCAAGTTTAGCAAATTTAGATATTTTTATTATATTTGCATAGTATTGAAACGTTTCAACGATTGCTTTTATGAAAACATCAGTAAAGATTACCAAAGAAGTCCCTGTAATAGGCCATTATGACGTCGTTGTCTGCGGCGGAGGTCCTGCCGGTTTCATTGCCGCTATTGCAGCAGCTCGCGAAGGTGTAAGGACCGCATTGATAGAAAGATACGGATTTCTTGGTGGTATGGCAACAATCGGTTTTGTCAATCCTGTGAGTGTCTTTACATATAATAATTCCAAGGTTGTCGGAGGAGTCGCATGGGAGTTTGTCGAAAGATTGCAGGCAATGGGAGGCGGATTCATTGAAAGCCCTCTTGGAAATGTGGCTTTCGAACAGGAACATTATAAGCTGCTTGCCCAAAGAATGTGCATTGAGGCCGGAGTGGATCTGTATCTGCATTCATATCTCAGCGGATGCGTCATGGATGGTGACAGGATTTCAGAAATTCTTATAGAGAACAAGAATGGAACAGAGGCCATCTCGTCAAAAATTTTCATTGATTGTACGGGTGATGCCGATCTTGCGTATATGGCAGGTGTGGAAATGCAGCCTGATGAAGGAAAGCCTTTGCAGCCGCTTTCGTCATATTTCATTCTTGGAGGTGTTGATATCGATACTCCGATGATGCAGGAAGCCATAAGGCACAACAAGCAGGGGGAGAATTGTCATTGTCTTCCGGTACGCGAAAAGCTTCTGGAAATGAAGGAGGAACTGAATATTCCGGAGTTCGGAGGACCTTGGTTCTGCCGTACAGGTCAGCCGGGGGTGGTTACCGTAAACATGTCACGCACATCAGGTAATGCAATCGACAACAGAGACTATGTAAAGGCTGAATGTATATTGAGAGAAGATTCCTTCAAGATGGCGAGGATACTGAAGGAGAACTTCGAGGAGTTCAGGAACAGTTATCTTATCGCAGTTTCAGTTCAGGCCGGAATCCGTGAAACCAGAAGAATAAAAGGAATCCACACTGTAACTGCCGATGAATATGTCAATGCATTCAGATATCCAGACAGCATAGCAAGAGGAGCTCATCCTATTGACATACATGTAGCTTCGGGACCTGCTCAGAACATTACCTTCCTTAAGACGCCGGCATATGTTCCATACAGGGCTCTTATGGCTCCGACACATTCGAACCTTCTTGTTGCCGGCAGATGTCTCAGTGCGGATAAGACTGCCTTTGCATCACTTCGTGTTCAGGCAAGCTGCATGGATATGGGACAGGCTGCCGGAACTGCTGCCGCTCTTGCTGCAGGTGAAAATACTTCCGTTCAGAAAGTTGATGCTGATGCCCTTATTGACAGGCTTCGTGCTCACGGATCGATCATTTAACCACGAATAACACTAAAACTCAATAATTGATGGGAACATTAGACTATCTCGTAATCCTTTTTTACTTCATCGGACTCATAGCGGTCAGTGTCGTTATGTCGCGCAAGATCAAGAGTTCTGAGGATATGTTCATTGCAGGACGAAATTCTTCATGGTGGCTCTCCGGTGTATCATCCTATATGACAATATTTTCAGCAAGCACATTCGTGATATGGGGTGGAGTTGCTTATAAATCCGGATTAGTAGCTACGACTGTAGCACTCTGCGTAGGTGTCGCATCCCTTTTCATCGGAAAATGGATTTCAGCCAAATGGAGAGAACTGAAGATCAAGTCACCAGGCGAATTCCTTACCGTCAGATTCGGTCATACAACCCTCAGCTTTTACACGATTGCCGGTATCATAGCACGTGCTGCCCATACTGCTGTAGCTCTTTATGCTGTAGCTGTCGTACTTTGCGCACTTGTAAAGGTTCCGGATGGAAGTATCTTTGCTTCAACCGGTTTTGCCGGAGACAGCCCTGAAGGATATCTGAGTATTTGGTGGGCTTTAGGAATCCTCGGTCTTATCGCACTTGTCTATACCGTTGTCGGCGGATTCCTTGCTGTCCTGATGACAG
>JAFQGK010000027.1 GCA_017398335.1 Bacteroidales bacterium
GAGGGCAAAGCACGATTCAAAGCCGGATTCCTTTGTCGGAAAATTCTGGAGATGGCATATCAATTTCTGTCCGGGATGGAAGGCATATTTCAACAGTCTTCCCGACGCAGAGAAAGAGACAGTCAGACAGAAGTACAATTTTACAAAGTACAGATAGCAGATGGACAGGAAACAATTATATATTGTAGCAGCTGTCATCTGGGGAATTCCTGGCATCATAATATCTGTCAAAGGAGTGGATGCTTATCTTATGCAGTCACCGGATGCACTCTGGTGGCTGCTTCTGATTACAGCTGCTGTCATGACAGGATTCTTCTTTATGTTCCGCAGGATAGTGGACAGATACTGTGACAGGATTGCCCGACTGCCTGAAAAAGTGAAGGTCTGGCATACGTTCCCGACTCGAGGATGGGCTCTGCTTGTATTTATGATGGGGCTCGGCATCGCTCTTAAGTATATACCAGGTGTTCCCACCGCCTTTACGGCTTCGTTCTATTCCGGACTAGGTCCGATGCTGCTTCTTTCCTCCGTAAGATTTGTGTCTTATCTGCGTATGTCAATATGACTCGAGAGATATAAGCTTGCAGTCTATAGACTTTATGAAAGTCTTAAGGTCGTTATACAGAGTTCTGTAATCGGCGTCAGTCAGCTTTATCCTCATTAGAAGGGTAACTCTGATTGAATATGGACTGAATCCGACATATCTGGCTAAGGATTTGTTTTTCAACATTGCGTTTCTTCTCTCACAAAAAGAATGGAATAATTCCGACAATTCATCCTCTGAAAGCGGCTTGTCTTCAATTTCAGATTTGAATAATGACTGGATCGCTATCAGATTCGTATTCTTTTCCTGATAAAATTCCATGTGCCACTCTTCGTCGTCTTTCACCAACTGCATGTAACCTGGATCATGCAGAGTCTTCTGGAAGCCGGCAAAAGCTGAATCAGCTATTTCATTGAAAATCTTGTTTACGCGTTTAGGCAGGATATATCCTTGAATGAAGCTGATGATCCATATGACCGGCAGCATAAACGACGGAATAAGGCAGAATGCAACCTGTTCACCGATAGGCCAGTCTTTAGGCTTTACGATGAGCATGATCATGATGATAGCGGTAGGGAAGGAGATCAGGAGCAGGGCCTTTTCAGTTACTTTGACAAACCAGCTCCTTATAGATGAATATATTTGTATCTTATCAGGAAAGCCGAAGTCGAGCAAAGGAGCATCGTCTGCTTCTTCCATGACATATTTCATATATGCTTTTTGGGGCTTCATAGATTTTTCTGATATCAGCAGCGAATATAGCAAATAAAGAATTGTTCTGTAAGAGTGTAAAGGAAATATTTCTATTTTTGTTCTTCCAAAAGAAATGCAGCCATGACAAAGTCGAAATCTGCAATCGGAAGATTGTTCAATACATATGTAGTCGATGCTCTCAGCTTTATGGCTATGGGCCTTTTCTGCTCACTTATACTAGGTCTCATAATCAAGCAGATAGCCCTTATCCCAGGTTTGGATTTCCTTATGGATATCGCTGCGGTGCTTCAGTCGGCACCTGTGGTCGGGGGCTCCATCGGTCTGGCAATCGCTCTGGGCCTCAAGCGTGCTCCTTTGGTAACGGTATCTGCAGTTGCTGTCGGTGCCCTCGGCTACCAGTTCGGCGGACCTGTCGGTGCCTATCTCGCTTCAATTGTCGGAGTTGAGGCAGGTTCGCTCGTATCTAAGCGCACCCCTGTAGATATTATCTTGACACCTCTTGTCGCAGTTGTTGCCGGAGGGCTGTTCGCAAAATATTGCTGTGCCCCGATCAATGAGTGGGTCATGTCGCTTGGTGAGGTCATCAATAGAGCCACGATGCTCAATCCTTTCATCATGGGAATAATCGTATCAGTTTCTGTAGGATGCATCCTTACGCTTCCTATCAGTTCGGCAGCTCTTTGCATCTCAATCGGTATCGGGGGACTTGCGGCAGGTGCTGCTACAGCCGGCTGCTGCGCACAGATGGTCGGTTTTGCAGTCATCAGCTATAAAGACAACGGAATCGGAGGTCTTGTTTCCCAAGGTCTGGGTACTTCCATGCTTCAGGTAGGAAACATTGCCCGTAAGCCGATAATATGGCTCGCACCGACTCTTACTTCTGCAATTCTTGGCCCTGTTTCAACAATGTGGCTCAAGATGACTAACAATGCAGCCGGCGCCGGAATGGGTACTGCCGGTCTTGTCGGCCCTCTCGGTTGCTGGGATACCATGTCGGCAACTACCGATCATTCCGTCCTTCTTGTCGAGATCATCGTTCTTTACTTCATCGCGCCTGCAGTCCTGAGTCTGCTCTTCCACTTCATCATGAAACGTCTCGGCTGGGTCAAGGACGGTGATATGAAATTGCGATGATTCTAAATTTTATCTGAAAAATTTTTGGATATTTGAAACTATTGCCTATATTTGCAGTAAATTAGAATTATTCAAAATAAGAACAATAAAAAAGGTAAAGATATGGCAACGAAATTTTATAAATGCTCACATTGTGGTAATGTTGTACAGAAGGTTGTAGATCGCAGAGTACCAGTGGTTTGCTGTGGACAGAGAATGGAAGAACTTGTTCCTGGAACAGTTGAAGCAAGTGTCGAGAAGCATCTTCCGGTAGTGACATGGATTGATGATAAGACTATCAAGGTAGAGGTCGGCAGTGTCGCACATCCGATGCTCGAGGAACATCACATTTCATTCATTTATGTCGAGACGGAGAATGGAGGTATCCGCGTAGATCTGAAGGATAAGCCGGAGGCGGTCATATCTCTTGGCGATGAGAAAGCCATTGCCGTGTACGAATATTGCAATCTTCACGGACTTTGGAAGACTGAGTTGTAGAATTATTAGAGTTATTGAATATGGAAAGGGAACTTGTATTGAAGGTAATGAAAGAGGCTGGCAAGCCTATCGCAGCAGGAGAAGTTGCAACATTGTCCGGCCTGGACAGAAAGGTTGTTGACAAAGTTTTTGCAGAGCTCAAGAAAGATGGAGCAATTGTCTCGCCTGTGAGATGTAAATGGACTCCGGCAGAGTAATATGTTGCAAGAAGCTGACTAAAAAGTCCCGGACCACTGTCATGTCGAGCGACCAACGGGAGTCGAGACATCTTTACACATGTCTGTATTGAAGATTTCTCCACTCACTTCGTATGGTCGAAATGACAAAGCGAGACTTTGATGTGACCCCCAAAAGTTGGACGGTTTAACATTATTAAGAGGCTAGCTTAGATTGGAATAAAGCTCGGTATTGCACCGGGCTTTTTCCATTTAGCCTCAGTTTGATTCTATCATTATTGTAGTAGCGTATATACTTAACCAGTTCTTTCGCGAACTGTTCTACGCTGTCCCACTCCTGCAAATATAACAATTCAGACTTCATAAGTCCAAAGAAGTTCTCCATCATTGCATTGTCCAGACAATTTCCTTTACGTGACATACTCTGTGCGGAAATATGGTTCCTTGCAGCATGAAATCAAAGCTGCGACGCTATGACCGCCGGCAGACTGTCCTGCCAGTGTCACATGATGTGGATCTCCTCCGAAGCGGGATATGTTCTCATGTACCCGTTTAAGTGCAGCCATCTGATCTTTGAACCCAAGATTCCGGGGCTCACCGTCAGGATTATATAGATATCCGAATTAGCCTATAGGTTACTGATACAACTACAATATCTCCTTCTTCTGCAAGTGCAGTACTGTCATATGCTGATTCTCCACCGCACCCGGCTATATATGCCCCGCCATGAATCCAGACAAGAACCGGCCTGCTTCCCTCCCTGGACGGTGTGCAGATACTTAAGAAATGACAGTCCTCATCCTGGATAGTCCGTTCTCCTTCTCCCATTATGAAATCCAGTCTGAACTTATTCTGCGGACACGAAACAACTGTGGAATCATCAAGCATGGATTCATCAAAAGGCGTAAGTTCCGGTTCCTCGAAACGTACTGCTTTTGCGTATCTGATATGATGGTAAGCTGACAATGATGTACTTTTTCTTGATTGACAATTATCTGTTAATTCTTCTCTTCAGTGCAGAAAATGCCTATTGGGATAATGCAGAATCATGCATGGTATCTAGCATTTCCTTGCATAAACCAAATGTGCTACATTCGCCTCAGCATATATACAGATTAATGAGAATTGATGCGCTTTCACCAGTATAAATAATTGCAAACTTGTCGTGGGAGTTGCTTGAAAGTCGATTGCAATATCCTTTGGTGTGATATATGCTATGACATCGACTGATGAATCAGTATGCCAAATTCTTATAAGATTAGGTAATATTGCCAATTCTTCAGTATCTTTGTTTCAATGCAATTAATGTTCATACGTAATGAAAAACAGACTATTTCTGGCGGTGATAGCAACCTCTATGATTTGCTCTTCATGCGCTTCTTTCCGTACAAGTGAGCCGGCGCCGTATGGCGTTCTTCCGACAGACTCTCAGGTAGAGTGGCAGAAGATGGAGTACAATATGTTCGTGCATTTCGGACCCAATACATTCTCCGGTGATGAGTGGGGAAGCGGTCAGGAGAAAGCGGAACTGTTCAATCCGACTGCTATGGATTGTCGTCAGTGGGCATCCATTGCCAAGGCAGCAGGTATGAAAGGTATAATCATTACGGGCAAGCATCATGACGGCTTCTGCCTCTGGCCGAATCCATACAGCCGGCATACGGTGGCTCAAAGCAGTTGGAAAGATGGCAAAGGTGATGTCCTGAAGGAACTCTCTGAAGCATGCCGTGAATATGGCCTGAAGTTCGGTGTCTATATATCTCCATGGGACAGACATGATCCGCATTACGGAACGGAAGAATATAACGATGTATATGTAAAGACCCTTGAGCATGCCTTGAGCAGTTATGGACCTATCTTCGAACAATGGTTTGACGGTGCCTGCGGTGAAGGTCCGAATGGTAAGAAACAGGTTTACGACTGGCCTCGTTTCAATTCTACGGTCTGCCGTCTGCAGCCCGATGCGGTGATATTCAGCGACTACGGTCCAGGCTGCCGTTGGGTAGGCAATGAAAGGGGAAGTGCAGGACGTACATGCTGGAGCACAATGGAAATCAATGATGAACTTGCTGAACATCCGGAAAGGATCAGAATCCTTAACGAGGGTTCCAAGGGAGGCAACACCTGGGTTCCTGCCGAGAGTGACGTCTCTATCCGTCCGGGCTGGTTCTGGAAGGAACACGAAAATGATGATGTTAAATCGCTGAGGCATCTCCTCAATATATATTATGAGAGCGTCGGCAGAAATTCTCTCCTCCTGCTCAATGTACCACCTGATACGCGTGGACTCATACATGAAGCCGATTCGACCCGTCTGATGGAGCTCCGTGCTGCCCTGGACGATATCTTCAGTGTCAATCTTGCTGCAGGTGCTGAGGTCGAGGCCGAGAATGTTCGCGGAGACTCCGGCAGATTCAGCGCCGGCAATATGCTCAACGATGAATATGACTCCTACTGGGCATCTGATGACGATGTCAGAACAGTATCATTTACCGTTACCTTACCTGAACAAAAGATCTTCAATCTTATTCAGCTTCAGGAATATATTCCTCTGGGACAGAGGGTTACATCGTTTTCGATTGATGTGCTTGAGGATGACGGCTTGTGGAGACAGATCGCGAAAGAGACTACAATCGGTTACAAACGCATTATCCCCGTTCCTGAAACTAAAGCATCCGCTGTGCGTGTCAACATTGAAGCATCTGAGGCTTGTCCTATACTTAACGGTTTCGCTCTTTATATGGATAGGTTCCATAATTGTCCTTTTACTTACTGATAGCTATTTTGTCTGCATCTGGACATCAGCCTTCTTTATATAGCCATGATAGATATGGGAAGGCTCCTTTTCTTGGATTCCGGAACTCTTACCCCCCCATGCTGAAGAAGATGGAAAAGGCAGGATGCGTCACTCTGGAAAACGACGAGGCTCAAATCCTTTTAAAAACTATCTACTATGGAAACTTACAAATGTTCAATATGCCCGATGAGGGCAAAGCACGATTCAAAGCCGGATTCCTTTGTCGGAAAATTCTGGAGATGGCATATCAATTTCTGTCCGGGATGGAAGGCATATTTCAACAGTCTTCCCGACGCAGAGAAAGAGACAGTCAGACAGAA
>JAFQGK010000028.1 GCA_017398335.1 Bacteroidales bacterium
CCAAATCGCACTCCCACTAAAAACTTAATATATAGCTTATAAGATAGTTTTCAAAAGATTTGGATTTTTAACTTTCTAGTGTTAGATTTGTGCTTTCGCGCTTATTTAAACGCCCGTTTTTAAGCGCGCGAGGAAATCATTACTAAGTGTAGTGTATAAGACACATCCTATTATTTAATGTTTAACAACTAAAATCAACACTATGAAACGAAACTTATTGTTGATGTTCGCCTTTCTCTTAGCGAGTATAGGCATCGCCTCGGCTCAAAACACGATTACAGTGACCGGTACAGTCGTGGACGAGGCTGACCAGCCAGTGGCAGGAGCATATGTCCTTGTCAATGGTACGACCATCGGTACGATTACTGATGCTCAAGGTAGATTTGGAATCAAGGCGGTTCCGGCAGATGCAAAGGAGATTATTGTAACATTCCTCGGAATGAGCACTGCCTCCGCACAGGTATCTACCGAGCCTCTACATATCGTGATGCACGAGGATGCGACCTACCTTGAGGGAGTCGTCGTGACAGGTATGCAGAAGATGGACAAACGACTCTTTACAGGATCGACTGCAAAAGTTGATGCTGAAAAGGCTAAGCTCGACGGTGTTCCTGAAATCAGCCGCGCCCTTGAAGGCCGTGCGTCAGGAGTCTCAGTCCAGAACGTATCAGGTACATTCGGTACCGCACCTAAGATCCGTGTCCGTGGTGCAACTTCAATCTATGGTAGCTCAAAGCCTCTGTGGGTTGTTGACGGCGTAATCATGGAAGACGTGGTAGAAGTTGATGCAGACCAGCTTTCATCCGGAGACGCAACAACTCTTATCAGTTCGGCAATCGCAGGTCTCAACTCTGATGACATCGAGAGCTTCCAGATCCTCAAGGACGGTTCTGCAACCTCTATCTATGGTGCCCGCGCAATGGCAGGTGTGATCGTAGTGACCACAAAGAAGGGTTCTGCAGGTCGTAGCCGCATCAGCTACACCGGTGAGTTCACAACTCGACTGACTCCTTCTTACAGGAATTTCAACATCATGAACTCTCAGGAGCAGATGAGCATCTATCGTGAGCTCGAGCAGAAGGGATGGCTCAACTATGCAGATGTTCCTAACAAAAGCGACAGTGGTATCTATGGCAAGATGTACAATCTCATCACCACAGGTCAGCTTGGAAACACTGAGGCTGCACGCAACGCTTTCCTCCGCGAGGCTGAGTATCGCAACACAGATTGGTTCGATCTTCTCTTCAGCAACGCGCTTTCACAGAACCACTCTGTCAGCCTTTCTTCCGGTACAGAGAAGTCTCAGTACTATGCTTCCATTTCTGCAATGCTCGATCCAGGTTGGTCAAAGCAGAGTAAGGTAAACCGTTATACAGCAAACCTTAACGCAAACTACAATATCTTCAAGAAGCTTTCGTTCAACATGATTGCCAATGCATCATATCGTAAGCAGAGAGCTCCGGGAACACTCGGTTCAGATGTTGACGTCGTGAGTGGTGAGGTTAAGCGTGACTTCGATATCAACCCATATTCTTATGCGTTGAATACATCACGTGTGCTCGATCCTAACGAATTCTATAAGAGAAATTATTCGGACTTCAATATCCTTCATGAGCTCGATAACAACTACATGGACTTCGACGTAGTTGACCTCAAGTTCCAGGGTGAGTTCAAACTGAAGCCTGTTGAAGGTCTCGAACTTTCCGCTCTTGGTTCTGTCAAGTATTCTTCAACTGCACAGCAGCACACAATCACAGACTTCTCGAACCAGGCAATGGCATACAGGGCTATGCCTAACACCACTATCCGTGACAACAACTCATTCCTTTATACAGATCCGGACAACCCATATGCTATTCCTATCACAGTTCTCCCTGACGGAGGTATCTACGAAAGGACTGATTTCAGCATGCTGTCATACGACTTCCGTGCAACAGCACAGTACAACAAGGAGTTCAAGGGCGGCCACATCATGAACATCTTCGGAGGTATGGAGCTCAACCAGGTTCAGCGTCGCCAGACATGGTTCCGCGGATGGGGTCTCCAGTATTCAATGGGTGAGGTTCCACGTTATGCATATGAAGTGTTCAAGAAGGGTGCTGAGGAGAATACACAGTACTATTCTATGGTGAATTCACTTCTCAGAAGTGTGGCTTTCTTTGCAAACGGTACTTATTCATATAAGGGACGCTATACAGTCAATGGTACAATCCGTTACGAGGGTACCAACAAGCTCGGTAAGACTACTTCTGCGCGTTGGCTTCCTACATGGAACGTCTCTGGTGCATGGAATATGCATGAGGAAGAGTGGCTTAAGAACGCTTGGCCTTATCTTTCATTCCTCTCTCTCAAGGCTTCTTACTCTCTTACTGCAGACCGCGGTCCTACAAGCGTAACCAACTCACGCGTTGTGATCAAGTCTTCGAACCTCTGGAAACCTTCAGCAGGAGACCAGGAGTCAGCACTCTACGTTGCAGACCTCGAGAACGGCGAGCTTACTTACGAGAAGAAGCATGAGCTTAATATCGGTGCAGCATTCGGATTCTTTGATAACAGAATCAATATTGAGGCTGACTGGTACAAACGTAACAACTACGACCTTATCGGTCCTGTAACTACTCAGGGTATCGGTGGCCAGGTTACAAAGTACGGTAACGTGGCATCTATGGAGTCTTCGGGATTTGAGCTCACTCTCTCGACTGTGAACATCAACAAGAAGAACTTCAAGTGGACAACAGACTTTATCTACTCACATGCAGAGAATAGAGTTACAGACCTTGACAACCAGCAGCGTGTGATCGACCTCGTAGCAGGTACAGGTTTCGCTCTTGAGGGTTATCCGGTACGTTCGGTATTCTCAATCCCTTACAGAGGTCTTAACTCAGAAGGTATTCCTACATTCCTTGATCAGAACGGTGAGGTTACTTCAACTGGTATCTACTTCCAGGAGCGTGACAAGATCGACTTCCTCGAGTATTCAGGTACAGCTGACCCTACAGACTTCGGTTCATTCGGTAACACATTCTCATTCTACGGTTTCAAGGTCAATGTGTTCTTCACTTACTCATTCGGTAACGTAGTACGTATGGACCCTGTGTTCAAGAAGCAGTACAGCGACCTTACTGCAATGCCTAAGGAGTTCAAGAACCGTTGGGTTGTTCCTGGTGACGAGAAGTATACAGATATCCCTGTAATCGCTTCTGCAACTCAGGAGTACAAGAATCCTAATCTTGCATATGCTTACAACGCATACAACTATTCTTCGGCTCGTATTGCAAAGGGTGACTTCATCCGCCTTAAGGAGGTTTCTCTAAGCTACGATTTCCCTCAGAAATGGGTGAAGGCGATGAAGATGAACTCCCTCTCTCTCAAAGTACAGGGAACAAACCTTGCCCTCCTTTATGCCGACAAGAAGCTGAACGGCCAGGATCCTGAGTTCTTCAACACCGGTGGTGTGGCAACTCCGCTTCCAAAGCAGTTCACAGTTACATTGAGACTTGGTCTGTAAACCTTTAAAATTAGAATTTTATGAAAAACAAGAATATAATCTTTCTGGCAATTGCATCGATGTTCCTTATGACATCCTGCAACGATTGGCTGGATGTGATGCCGGACAATCGTGCGGAAATCGATTCTGAGGAGAAGGTTATAAAGCTTCTTGCCAGTGCGTATCCGACAAATACATTTGCAGTCGTTGCCGAATACATGAGCGACAACACTGACGATTATGGTGAAGAAAATCCATATACCGATCGTTTTTCTGAGCAGCTTTTCTATTGGGAGGATGTGACTGAAAATGATGATGATGATGGTCCTCAGGCTATCTGGGAGTCGCATTACGGTGCTATTACTAATGCCAATCAGGCACTTTCTGCCATCGAGGAAATGGGTGGTGCAACCACTCCAAATCTTCAGGCTGCAAAGGGAGAAGCCTTGGTCTGCAGAGCATATAGCCACTTCATTCTTGCAAACATCTTCTGTAACGCATACAATCCGTCAACAGCAGCAAAGGAACTCGGAATTCCTTATATGGAAAAGGCTGAGACTGAGCTTAATCCTAAATACGAAAGAGGTACTCTCGCAGAGGTGTACGAACTCATCGACAAGGATCTTCAGGAGGGATTGCCGCTTGTAAATGATGCAATCTATTCTGTTCCTAAGTATCACTTCAATCAGAAGGCAGCATATACTTTCGCTTCTCGATTCTATCTTTTCTATGGAAAGTGGGATAAGGTTGTAGAATACTCGAGCCTTGCTCTCGGATCGAATCCTAAGGAGTACATGAGGGATTATGAGGCTCTGACAGCTCTTCCTCGTTCGTACGATGTGCGTTCAGAAGCATTCAACAATTCATCACAGAAGGCTAATTTCCTCATCGGTGCAGTATATTCACAGGTAGGCGTAAGATATCTGCCATTCGGTGTATATGACAGATTCGGACACGGAACATTCATTCTCAACACCGAGATTCTCAACTACGCCCCTTGGGGAAGCTACACACCGCAGCCAGGCGGATATATGTGCCAGTATGTCGTGAAGCTCGCTCCTATGATGTACATCGGAACAAACTATGACACAGGCTATTTCCAGCACACTCCATACTTGTTTGAGTACACTGACCCTGTTGCCGGTATCGGATATCCTCATTCAAACCTTGCTCTCATCACAGCAGAGGAGGCTCTCCTCAACAGAGCAGAGGCATATGTAATGCTTAAGGATTATGACAATGCTCTTGCAGACATCAATCTCTGGACAAACAACACATTGGACCCTGTGATGTCAGTACGCGCCGGTGTTCCTGTAAAGCCTGAACTTACAAAGGAAATCATTGAAAAATGGAATACTGACACTCCTTATTACACTGCGGAAAGGCCTTCTTCAAAGAAGCAGCTCAATCCTCAGGTAGAGGCTGTTGAGGCTGGTACTCAGGAGGCATTCATCCAGACTCTCCTCATCATGAGACGTATAGAGTTCATGGAGTATGGCTATAGATGGTTTGATGTGAAGAGATATGGTTTGGAGATATATAGAAGAGTTGTTGCTCCGTCGGGAAGTGCAGCTGATGTAGTGGTTAAGGATCATCTTAAGCTTGATGATCAGCGCAGAGCAGTACAGGTGCCTCAGGATGTCATTACAGCAGGACTTACTCCTAACCCTAGATAATGGACCACTTAAATCGAATTTATATGAAAAAGTATATAAAATATTTGGCAATCGCTGCATTTGCAGTCTTTGCGGCATCTTGTCAGGAGAAGCCATTGGATCCGGAAAGCCAGATACTGGACTCTAAGGTAGAGCAGACTGATTTTGACAAGTGGCTAGTCAAGAATTACGTAGAGCCTTACAATATTGACTTCAAGTACAGAATGGAGTACAATGAGTCGGATATGAACTATTATCTTGTACCTGCTGAGTATGAGAAGTCAATCCAGATCGCTAAGCTCCTCCTCCATCTTTGTATCAACTCATACGATGAGGTTACCGGAAGCAAGGATTTTATCCGTGAAAACTTCCCTAAGATGGTTCACCTTGTAGGTTCAGCTGCCTACAAGAACAATGGAACAATGGTGCTCGGTACTGCAGAAGGCGGACTGAAGATGACTCTTTACTATATCAACAGTCTCCAGCTTGATCCTTCTTTCTTGAACTACTATTACTTCAAGACAATGCACCATGAGTTCGCTCACATCCTGCATCAGACAAAGCCGTATCCATCAGATTTCGAAATGATTTCAGGTACTGATTATGTTGCTGATACCTGGAATGATGTATACAAGTCTGATTCGGCAGCACAGGCAGCCGGATTCGTCAGCCCATACGCTTCGAAAGAGGCTAATGAGGACTTCGTGGAGATCATCGCCATCTATATTACAAACGATGCTACTACATGGAACAAGATGCTGACTAATGCAGGCGATGGTGGAGACGTAATCCAGTCTAAGTTCGATATCGTATATAACTATATGATGAACTCATGGGGAATCGATCTTGACGAACTCCGCTCAGTTATCCTTAGAAGGGAGAGCGAGATTTCGACATTGGATTTGACAGACATTACACTTTAATGATAAGGCTATGAAAAGATTAGTATACATATTTTTATTGGCATTTCCTCTTCTTGTGACTTCGTGTCTGATAGAGGAGAAGGAGGTCTTTGACAAGACTCCAGCAGAAAGAATGGATGCGTTTCTTACAGAATACAAAACATTACTTGAGTCGAGCGAGAACGGATGGCTTTTTGAGTACTATCCACAGAAGGATCAGGCATACGGCGGATATAATTATATTCTTCAGTTTAAGGATGGTTATGTTACTGCATGGCTCGAGCTTACTGACAAAGAAGAGAAAAGTACATACAAGATGACTCCTGATGATGGACCGGTGCTTTCATTTGACACTTACAATGCAAATCTTCACTATTTTGCAGAGGCATCACCTTCACAGTATCAGGGATTGCAGGGTGACTACGAATACAACATCCTTGGTAAGTCTGAAGATGGCTCTGAAATCTACGTAAAGGGAAGGAAGAGCGGAAACACACTGACTATGAGGAAATTCACAGGAGAAGACCCTGTTGCCTACTTTGCAGCATGCAATGAGGTTTACGAGGCTGTTGCAGCGGCAAAATATGACATGACGCTTGACAATGTCCCAACCTTGAGCTGTTCGTTGTCCAACATGACATTTACATTTACCGTTGAGACAAAGCCAGCTACCGAACTGGTTCCTGCCGAAGTTGCGGCATACTCTGTGGCATACTGCTACACTGACACAGGCATCAGATTCTATGAGCCTATCGAAGTGAACGGTGTCACATATGAAGGACTCACCTATCAGGACGGAGCCCTTGTTTCAGAAGATGGCAAAATCGTGATAGTAAAGGGCAAGCTTGTAATCGAAGACCTCGTAGGAGCATATTCATTTACAGCAATCAGCCTTGCAAGTGGTTCAAAGGTTTCCGGAAGCATGGTTCTCGAACTTAGCGACAATCCTGAGAAGGGCAACATGATGTTCACAACAATGTTCGACACTCCATGTACCGTATCAAGCATCTATGCCAACTTCGATGCAACAGCAGGTACACTTACAGTGGAGACACCTCAGCCTTATTATCTTGGCTCATACCTGTATGCATTCGCGAAAGGATCTTCATCAACAGGAGCGCGCGTTGATGGCCCGGTAGTCTTTACTGCAAACGTCGGTGAATTGAGTTTCAACGACTCCAACTACTGTATCCTCGATGGTGCTTTCGATCCTCAATCAGGGGCATATCTGGGTGCTTTCGAATTCTATTATGGATTCACAGCAAAGCGTGTAGGACAATAATCCGGCATCGGACGAATCATATTATCTCTGAAATTGCTATATTAGCGGAAAAGTTATCCCGCTATGGCTATATTCAGACTTAATGAACAATATCTTAAGCCTGTCGTTTTCGGGACGACAGGCTTATTTGTTGGTTTGACCGTATTGTTTTTCCTGCCGGTCAGCATTCCTCATAAACTGACGTTCCCGGTCTTCACCTTATTTCTTGCCGGACTATGGCTCATTCCATGGCAGATGTGTCTTGCTATGCTCTGCTCGGCCTTGGGAGATTATATGGGAACCTGCGGCAACTTCATCGGACAGATGGGATTCTTCGCACTTGCACATATCTGGATCATCGTATATTTTATAAAAAGATATAGAAACAAGGTCGAACCGGACAGGAAACTGACGGCAAAGGCAAAAGGATACACAGCGATGGTCCTTCTATGCGTCTGTGTGCTGCTTTACATAGCATTTAGCAGGATAATGCCGGGAGCTCCCGCAGGAATCGAGAGAACCGGAGCCAGCTGCTACGCCGTAATTATCTGCACGATGCTGACTTTAGGACTATTGCAAAGGAGCAGTCTATACGCTTTAGGAGCAGTATTGTTCGTATTCTCAGACTTCATTCTCGCATGGAACAGGTTTGTCGAGCCTATACCGTATCGGGATTACCTTGTGCTCGTAACATATTTCCTGGCACAATGGCTGCTCTTCGTAAGATCGACGCAATACAGGATCAGATCGGCAGTGCGGCTTATGAGGTTTTAGAGCGACATTACATTTTTTTGCTATATTTGCAGAAACATAACAGGAAAGATGCTCGAGTGGCTGAAGAGGCACGCCTGGAAAGCGTGTAGTCGCCTAAAGCGGCTCACGGGTTCGAATCCCGTTCTTTCCGCAAAAGCAAATGACAGAGGTAGCGTCAAGCTCGCTTGACAGCACCTCTGTCATTTGTTTTTGCACCGCCCCGCCGCAGGCGGAGCGGGATGTCGGAGCAAAGCGACGAAATCCGGAAAGACCACGTCATGCCCGACCCCGATCGGGCATCTCTCCCCCTTCCAGATTGCCGGTCAAGCCGGCAATGACGACAAAGGCTGCCGGCAAATACGCCAGCCAGCGGCACAAAGTAAGCTGCGCGAGCCACGTCAAAGGGCTCGCGCAGCTTACTTTGTGCTGGCAATGGCCATATATAGCCCCGATTTTCTGGCCGCGATTTAAATTGATTCTGTTTCAGGGGATTATAAAAGAAAAACGGAAGCAGGTTGTTCTGCTTCCGTTCTGGAGTGCGGTGGAGTTACAGATTATCGAACTTTCATGAATGATTTCCGCAAGTGTGCGGATTTTGTAAGATGGCTAAAAGAAAAAGCCGAGGGATAACAGACTACCTTACGGTACGACTTTTACACTAAGCCATGATACTCCCAATATCACGGTTCGCTCAAAGCCACATGCTACTTGTTCCTACGAATGCGCATACGCATCCTGATACGGAAAAGTCTCGGCAATCCTAACTTTATAGTCAGCCGAAAGTCTAAAGAGAATATTCTCATGTTGTGTGGGTTAATAATTCAAATAGTGAAGAATATCTCTTGGACTCTTACGCGCCTCCTACTCAGTACAACCCCCTCGGCTAACTTTCTAAAAAATAATCAGGTGCTATTTGGGAGATAGTCACCTGATAAAAGATTTGGGAACGAATTATTCCCACACAACGGGAGCAAAGGTACAAACATTTTCCATATCTCCAACGTTCAAGACGAAATATTCACCTTCATAATAGAGGACTTTTCATTCATTTCTCAATTTTACAATATCCATAACTCCCTCCCTGTGGGTGTCTTGCAAACCTCAATTTCGGTATCCCGCCTTATTTTACTTACTATTCTGATAGGCTTGGTAAGCCTATATGCAGTTAGATGTGTGAGTGCTGATGTAGTTATGAGATAGAAATAATCCTACTACTCTTTACATTTTTTCTGTTCTTACTGATATTTATATAGAAACAGATTATAACTATGGAACAAAACAAAAGACAATTTCGTGAGCTGAGCGATGAAACAAAGGAGAAAATCAGTAATTCAACAAGAGGCAGAGCAAAGTCAGCTCAACATAAACAGAACATTTCAAAGGGAATGATAAAGTATTGGGAGACTATTCCGAACAAG
>JAFQGK010000007.1 GCA_017398335.1 Bacteroidales bacterium
CCACAGTTCTTACATTTATAGCGCTGGTGACCATCTCTCCGACCCCATTTTATAACATCAAGAAAGCCGCAATAAGGGCACCTTTCACGACGAGTTTTAGCCATAAAAAATAACTTTGATGAAAACGTTTTCATCAAAGTTATTGTATCTAATTGTATTTTAAATAATTACAAAGGTTTCACCAACCATTTTTGGCAATTATACCGCTTTTTTCGTATCCGATTTCGTCAGACTGTTCCAAGCACATTGATCTGGCCAGGCAGAACCTCAAGTGAAACCGGAGCCTGCCCTATCACCTCCCCATCAACCTCAGTATAAGGACACACGGATTCCGGAAGCACTTCCACCTTACGGCATCTGCAGACAAAGACTTCCTTGACTTTTGTGAATGTACCGGTAAAGAGTTTCAGGGCCTTTCGGGCAATGACCGTAACCGGAAGGTCTGGAATCAGCGTAACATCAAGAAGGCCGTCGTCAAGAACAGCATCCGCTGTCTGTCTCATGCCGCCCCCTGAGTATTTCCCCACACCGTATGCTATTGAAAGGATATTTCCGGAATAGAATTCCTTACCGTCACAGAGGACCCGCACAGACACAGGAACCCTTTTTCTCAGGCATCTGAGCAATGCCGTGACATATAATATCTTACCACGATAGCCCAGCTTCTTGTTCACGTTGACGATCCTGCAGACATCGGCATCCAGACCGGTACCTCCGACATTGACCATATACGACACAGATTTCTGCAAGCCATCCGCCTCTCCCAGAGTCACCCTGACGATATCCTGCTTTCTGAAAGACTCAGCTGCAAGCATTGATATTGCCTTTTTCATATTGCGTGGGACTCCTGTTGACTTTATCCAGTCATTTCCGGAACCCAAAGGAAGAACTGCAAGGGTAAAATCCTCAACTGACACTCCGGCACGGACTGCATCCTGGCTGTCAACATACATCATGATGCCATTGAGGACATCATGGACCGTTCCATCGCCTCCGACAGCGACGATACGACGGTATCCGTCTTCCGACGCAGCTCTCGCCAGTTCACAGGCATTGCCATCCTTACCGGTCATACGACACTGGTAATCAATACCTTCCGCTTCAAGAAGAGCCTCAGCATCACGCCACAACGCTCCTGCTTTTCTGGAAGCTGCATAAACGTTCACTATTATTATCCACTGTTCCTTAGAATTCGGCATATCTATGATTATAAGTCCATTATCCGCCACTGTCCGACAGTCTGCCGGAGAAAACAGAAACAAAAGTAACAAATAAAGGGAATGAATGAAATTTTTTTGTAATTTTGCAAAGATTATGACCTTAATAAAAAACGTGAAATGGGAAAAGTAATTGCTATTGCAAATCAGAAGGGTGGAGTCGGAAAGACAACCACTGCCATAAACCTGGCGGCTTCATTGGCTGTGCTTGAGAAAAAGGTGCTCATCATAGATGCAGACCCTCAGGCAAACACCACATCCGGCTTGAATTTTTCCCCAGAAGATGACCAGAAGAGAACTCTATACGAGGTCATGATCGGCAGGATTGACATCAGGGATGCTCTGATCCAGACAGAAATTGCCCTCATGCATATGATACCTTCACACATCAATCTCGTAGGAGCTGAGATTGAAATGCTTGAAGACAGCAACAGGGAATCCATATTGAAAAATGCTCTTGCACAGATCAGGGATGACTATGATTTCATCATCATAGACTGTTCTCCGTCACTGGGTCTGATAACTGTCAATTCTCTGACAGCGGCAGATTCAGTAATGATTCCGGTGCAGCCTGAGTTCTTCGCGCTTGAGGGGCTTGGCAAACTGCTTCAGACAATCCGCCTCGTGCAGGGTGGTCCAAATCCGTCTTTGACCATTGAAGGATTCGTCGTGACCATGTTCGACGGAAGGACCAAGGTCCATAATCAGGTGCTCGGCGAGCTCCGAGAGCACTTCAAGGACATGGTTTTCAACACAATAATCCAGAGAAACATACGTCTCAGCGAGGCTCCGTCACACGGAAAGCCTATCATTCTGTATGACGTGATCTGCAACGGCACAACCAACTATCTCAATCTTGCAAAGGAAGTTCTGGAGAAGAACTCTCCTGAAAACCGCTAAAACACAGGATACAGACTATGAGCAAACAACAGAGAGGATTAGGCAAAGGTCTCGGAGCACTTCTTGGTGGCGATACAGACCTCAGCAAGATAAGGAAGCCTGTAGGCTATGTAAACAAGCAGGTTGTGACCGAAACTCAACCCAAGGACACGGCTGACATACTGAGGATTCCCGTAGATCTGATAGAGCCGAATCCATATCAGCCTCGTATGAGTTTCGACCAGGAGGCTCTGGAGGAACTTGCTGAATCCATCCGTTCCCTCGGACTCATCCAGCCTATTACCGTGCGCCGCAAAACTGACGGACGCTACCAGATAATAAGCGGTGAAAGACGTTTCAGGGCCTGCAGACTTGCCGGTCTTGACATGGTGCCGGCATATATACGCGACACCAACGACCAGGGAATGCTGGAGATGGCCATTGTGGAGAACATACAGAGAGAAGATCTCGATCCTATAGAAGTGGCTATGAGCTATCAGAGACTGATTGAAGAATGCAGTCTGACTCAGGAGCAGATGGCAGTCAGAGTCGGCAAGAAGCGTGCATCTGTCACAAATTATCTGAGACTCCTGAAACTGCCTGCAAAAATCCAGCATGACCTTAAGGTGGGACTTCTCAGTGTAGGACATGCCAAGGTGCTTCTCGGAATAGAAGACCTTAAGCTACAGGAATACTTATGCGACCTTGTCATCAAGGAAGGACTTTCCGTAAGGCAACTCGAGGAAAAGATAGCGAAATTGTCAGAGACTAAGAAGAAACTTGAAAACGAAGCGCAGGACCTTCCTGAAGAATATTTCAAAGTCCTCGAAATTGTCGGCAAATATTTTGAGAACAACATCAGTCTGAAACGTTCAGGCAATGGAAAAGGTTCAATGACCATCCATTTCACTTCTGATGAGGAAGTCAGAAAGTTTCTTAAAGCACTTGAAGACTCTGAATTTTGATGCGGGACCTGTTTAGACTCATATCGCTGACCATTATACTCCTTGCCGGCTTTGCCTTGGATGCCGAGGCTCAGTTCAAGGAAGGTGCATTCACGCAGTCATACAATGACGAGGCCGACACTACATCCGTTAGTGACACGGCTGACAAGTTGTTTTCTATCAAGGAACTGTTCGGAGGACTGGCGCACAAGAACGATCTAAAGATCGGTACTATGTTCGCCGGGTCCGTGATTCTCCCCGGTTCGGCTCAGATATATAACAAGGATTACTGGAAACTTCCAATAGTCTACGGTGGAATAGGAGCTCTTGCCGGTACCGGAGGCTACTACCTGCACAGGTATAGCAAATCCAAGAAAGTATATGAAAGTTTCATGGCCGACAAAGCGACATTCGAGACCATATCTCCTGGCCAGATATATCCTTTCCCGGCTCCTGAAATCGACTATAAATCCAAAACCACAGGAACATGGCTGATGGTAGGCGCCGGTCTTGTATACTGGGGTTCTCTCATGGATGGTGTAGTAAGCTACAAGAGTGATAGAGAACCACATCCGGGAAGAGCGACCCTATATTCTGCGCTTCTCCCCGGACTTGGACAGATATATAACGGTGAGCTGTTCAAGGTACCTATCTACTGGGGATGCCTTCTTGGCTCCGTACACTTCCTTATGAACAACCACACTAATTATCAGAGATTCAAGAGAATACACAACGAAGCAACAACGGACCCGAACTACTCCGAAAACATAAGCGGCGAAACGGCCAAATGGTACAGGGACGTATACAGAAGATACAGAGACTATTCGATCGTTGCTACTGCATTGTTCTACTTCCTGCAGGTAATTGACGCAAATGTATTTGCATACATGCACGATTTTGAAGTCACCGATGACATTTCAATGAGGATAGAACCGGCAGTCATTGCTCCAGACAACACTTATGCTTTCCATAACACGACCTTCGGAGTACAGAACGCCGTCGGATTCAGGATGGGTGTCAGATTCTAGGAATCTGTTTTATTGAATTTGAATTGATTATGACAATAAAAAGACTTTTGACAGTCGCATTGGCGGCTGTTTTTATTGCGGCAATACCGGGTACCGCAAAAAACGACTCTCCAGTAAGGAAGGACAGAAAAAGCCTTGAAAAGGAGAACGCAGACCTGAAGGCAAGAATGGACTCCCTGAAGAAAGAAATAGAAAGATACCGCTGTGAGCTGCATATTGCAGACAGCATAAACAGCGAGATGATTGCAATGTACGAAGGCAATTCGGAGTCCGACGAGACCTCGATAAGTCCAGAGGACTATACTGCAGAGGTATCAGACAGTCTATTGAATATCTGGTACCTTCACAAAAAGACAACTGTTGATGAAGAGTTTGACATGGACTCTGTGCAGTTCCAGTCAAATGTACCTGATTCCGTTTACATAGACAGAATCAGAAGGATGAACTCCTTCATTTCTCTGCCATATAATGACATTGTAAAGAACTACATCATCCTGTACTCAGAGAAGATGGGTGCGAGATTTGAGAACATGCTCGGACTGTGCTCGTATTACATGCCTGTTTTTCAGGAGACACTTAACAGATATGACCTTCCTGAAGAACTCAAGGCAATGGCAATCATCGAATCTGCCTTGAACCCGCTTGCAGTGTCGCGTGCTGGAGCGAAAGGAATGTGGCAGTTCATGTACAGTACCGCAAAAATGTATGGCCTTCATATAGATTCATTCGTTGACGAGAGACTTGACCCGATCAAATCTGCTGATGCTGCGGCGAGATATCTCAAGGACGCATACAACATTTTCGGAGACTGGAACCTTGCAATCGCTTCATACAACTGTGGAGCAGGCAATGTAAACAGAGCAATCAGAAGAAGCGGTGGAAGCCGCGCATTCTGGGATATATGGCCATACCTTCCTAGAGAAACACGAGGATACGTTCCGGCTTTCGTAGGAGCTCTTTATGCGATGAATTACTACAAGGAACATGGTATGCGGCCTGCAGCTGTAGAAATCCCTGCACACGTGGACACCTTCAAGATCAACAAGATGCTGCACCTGAAGCAGGTGACAGAGCTTGTCGGGGTGCCGCTGGAGGAGCTCAAGAACCTCAATCCTCAATACAAACATGATATTGTGCCGGGCAACGAGCGTGAATACATTCTTCGGATACCTTACAATTATACAAATGCATTCATAGATTGCGAAGATTCCCTGTACAGACACAAAGCCGACATATATTTCAATCCGTCTGCCATCAAGAAGATAAAGGACGGAGGCGACGGAGAGCGTATCGTGTACCGTGTAAAAAGCGGTGACTATCTTGGTAAGATCGCATCGAGATACAGAGTAAGTGTGAACCAGATCAAAAGATGGAACAACCTCAGGAGCAACAATATCCGTATAGGCCAGAGGCTTGTGATTTATAGGGGAGGAAAGGTCATCACAAGCACGACATCTACAGCTTCTTCAAAACCAGGATCTCAGCCGACAAAAGCCACCACACCTACTGCACAGAAGACATCCACCGTCAATCCATCTGCCGAATACACCATTTATACAGTGAAGTCCGGCGACTCACTTTACCTGATTGCAAAGCAATATCCGGGAGTAAGTGCCCAGAACATAATGGATTTCAACGGAATAGGCAGCAACATAAAGCCAGGAATGAAACTGAAGATTCCAAAGATTTAGAAAGAACATACAAAATGCATCTTAAGCTCGGCTCTGCCGGGCTTTTTTACTTCATGACGCATGAATGCATATGATGTATACGCAGCCCTGAGATAAAGTTTTCCCCACATGGAAAATCTGGCAGAACACGTAACAGCAGTCCACAGTCCCCTACCGTAATATGCAGGTACATTGAAACTCCCTGGAGCATCTCTTTCATATACATATATACGGTCCTGCCAGTCATCGATTCTGAAGAATCCCTGACGTAGGTAGGCTGAATACTTCTTTCTCCGTGAGCCGGCCTCGACATAAGAAAGCAGACCCCATCCGGTACATCTCAAGGCATTCAGTCTGAGAGCCGCGGAAAAAAATCCTGATTCACATATTACGTCAGTCCTGATATCTGTCCTGAAGGGCATTCCCCATGTTCTGAAGCGCTCCGTAATTCGTGTCTTGACGGTAAGGACGGGAAATGGCTTATACTCCCATACCAGCAGACCTTTGATCTGTGCACTGCCACCTCTGTCATCCTTTTTAGGTAACGGGAAATGTGCTGCATCGGCTGTCAGAACAAGCCTATGCGCAGTTGCAGTCGAACCGATCTCTGAACTGAGAGTTACTCCGTACTCATTATTCGTTGTCGTGCCGCTTCCATATGCACCTGCTGCAAAAGGGTGAAATAAGGGCGGATACCACCTTGCCATTACTGCCATCCGGCCATTGCCTCCTAAAGGGAAAAGTGTCCCCACTAAAGCTGCCGGACTGCATGTCTTCCAATCATAAGCTGCCTCTGCAAACAGATCGCAACCATTGAAGCACCATCTGGTATCAACTGCAGTCCACATCCCGGATTCCTCCGGATCTGATTGTCCGGGGAGCGACGACACTGCATAATGAGTCACAGCGATCTGTCCATGCCTGCAGAACCACGAAAGATTAAGTGATGGCATAATTCTGAAGTCATCTTTGAAGTTCTTCAACTGTCTTATACCCGGAAAAGCAAGAAAACCTGTCAGAACAACATTCCTGAAAGAAGCCTCGCATCCTGTTCCTGTAAATGCAGTAGTTCCTGTATAGGAAGAGGTCTGGGATAAGCCTGTGGGATTTTTCATAAAAGCGGACGGAGATGCCAGTGTGCTTAAAGACATGCCGTTGCGAAGAATCAGGCCTTGACCGAAGCGGGCATTGAAATCGCCTGCCAGCACCCTGACAGGCACCTTGACAAAACTCAGTTCCGCGGATGCCGTATATAATAGTCTGTCAGCCTCGAAACGTCCATACGGAGACGACATTGCAAGACTAAGGTCCAATCTTCTTCCGGATTCCATCCGGACCTTGACTGCACCGGTCCCTTTCATTCCATCATTATATTTCATCCCTGCACGAGTAGTGATCTCAGTTCTGACAGGATGATGACCGGCATTATTCTGTCCGGGCCGATAGCCGGAATCCAAAGATATGAAGGGAGCCAGCCTTTCGACAAAACATGTCCCGAAGCCATCAATCATTGACAACTCGACAAGGGACAGGACATCTCCGTGCCGGGATCTGTAGTCTGCTAGAGAAACAGCCTGATACCTGCTCAGAAGACCCGACGAAACGATTCTTGACATCGACGCCTGATTCAGTCTGAGAGGATGATTGATGTATACGGCTAACCTCTCCGCATTTTCTTCATCAATATCTTCCAGGGATTCGGCTCCCAGGAACCTCATGATATTCTCATCTGCATCTCCGGATTGTCCTGCAGTCTGGACACAAAGCAATACTGCCGCCATAATAATCAACCACCTCATGTTCACTCTTTTTCCGTCCAAAAATATGAGTCAGGCGACACATAAGTGTTGTTTTAAGATAAAACAACTCAATATTTTTCTTTTTTTTATAATGATTTAATTATTTTTGCAATGATATCGATATCATATCATCGCATATTCTACCACTGATAATGAAACAGGTAAGACTAAAAGACAAAACATTCAGAATTTCCATCCCTTACGATGAGATTTCAACAGCCATCGACAAAGTTGCAGTCAAGCTGAACAATGACTTCAGGGATTGTGAGGATATTCCGATTCTGCTCTGCGTACTCAACGGCTCGATCATGTTTCTTGGAGAACTGATGAAAAGAGTTGAATTCAACTGCCAGATAGTTTCCACCAAGCTGACTTCATACGAAGGCACATCATCCACAGGCCGTGTAAAACAGGCATTAGGTCTGACAGCGGACATTACAGGAAGACGAGTGATAATTGTTGAAGACATCGTCGACACGGGCAACACAATCGTAGAACTCCAGCAGATACTTGCTGAAGCAGGAGCCAAGGAGTCAAGAATATGCACTCTGCTGTATAAGCCTGCTGCATGCAGAAAAGACATCAGGCTTGACTATTACGCAATGGAGATTCCGAATGATTTCATCGTCGGCTTCGGATTGGATTATGATGAACTCGGACGTAATCTTAAGGACATATATACCCTTGTAGAAGAATAAAATATTCAGGAATTTAATTTACAATTATGAAATACTATGTTCTTTTTGGCCCTCCAGGTGCAGGAAAAGGCACTCAGGCCACAGCTATGGTTGAAAAGTATAACCTTCACCACATTTCCACCGGTGCTCTCCTCCGCAAGGAGATTGCAGCAGGAACAGAGCTTGGACTTCAGGCTAAGGCACTCATCGAGAAAGGAAGCCTTGTTCCAGATGAAGTAGTGGAAGGAATGATTGAAAACGAATTCAGGACAGTTACAGGAGTTGAAGGATTCCTTCTTGACGGTTTCCCACGAACTCTCCCGCAGGCTGCCGCACTTGACGCAATCATCGCCAAGAATTCAGAGGAAGTGACTGCAACTGTTTCTATCATGATTCCTGACGAAATGATCATGGAGCGTATCAAGGGACGTGCCCTCAAGGAAGGACGTGCTGATGATGCAAGCGAAGAGACTATCAACAATAGAATCGCAACATACCACAACCAGACCGAGCCTCTCATCGAATACTACAGCAAGGCTGGCAAATACCATGAGATTGACGGAATCGGTACTATCGAAGAAGTCCGCGACCGCATATTCTCAGTAATGGACAAGTTCTAAAAACAAATTTAAATATTTACTTATCAGAGGCTTGGGAAAATATCCCAAGCCTCTCATTGTTTTTCAAAAAGAATAATTAAATTTGTATCATACGAACAACTAAACTTAAGATAGTATGAAAGTAGTATGTGTCGGTGATGCATACATTACCGATGAAATGATGTACAATGGCGTAAAGCCGTACCTCAGCGAGGATGACAGCATAGAAGTGTTCTTTTTCGGAGACAGGGACAAGACCGTCATGCGAGATGTCGCCAAATCAATTGAAAACGGTAATCGGGAGGCTTTTGCAATACCTGAGGGACTTTCTGAAGCAGTAAAGGATGCCGAACTACTGATCGTCCATCTCTGTCCTGTAACCAGAAGTCTCATAGAGTCTGCTAAACAGCTGAAGGCAGTAATGAGCTGCCGCGGAGGTCTTGAGAACATAGACGTACAGGCCGCAACAGAGCATAAGGTAATAGTATCCAACAATCCGGCTCACAATGCAAATGCGGTGGCAGAATATACTATAGGACTCATTCTTTCCGAGACCCGTAACATTTCACGCTCGAATATGGCCCTGCGCATGGGAACATGGCGTACCGTATATCCTAACACTGCCACATCCATCAAGGAAATGACTGACATGACCGTCGGAATTGTAGGCTATGGTTCCATCGGCAGGCTCGTGGCATACAAGCTTTCCGTATTCGGATGCAGGATACTGGTTGCCGACCCGTTTGTTACAAGCTGCAAGGAGGATTACGTCACCCTCGTGACAATGGACGAGCTGCTTGCTCAATCCGATATCGTCACGCTGCACGCCCGCTCAAATGGAGCAATAATGACCGACAGGGAGTTCGGTCTGATGAAGCAGAACTCATATATAATCAATACAGCCAGATCATATCTGGTTGATTCTGAAGCATTCCAGCGTGCCATGGACAGCGGAAGGCTACTCGGTGCAGCATTCGATGTATTCGAGACAGAACCGGTGATTCCTGAATTCTATCGCAAATACGACAACATAACCATAACCTGCCATTGCGGAGGACTTACAATCAATTCCTACCGCGATGCTCCGATATACTCTATAAAGAATTACCTGAACTACAGGGACAACAATGGAGAATTAGGATTTTGGGCAAACAAGAAACAACTCATATGACACAAATTCTAAACAACCGACCAGAGCTGAAGAAGGCTCTTGATTCAGTAGCCGAAGTTACCGGCTACCTCTGGCAGAAAGGATGGGCTGAGCGTAACGGAGGAAACCTTACCCTCAACATCACAGAATTCGTTGATGATGAAATGAAGGCAATGCCTGCAATCAGCAAAGTACTCCCTATCGGCGTAACTCTTCCAAACCTTAAAGGATGCTATTTCTACTGTAAAGGTACCGGAAAACGTATGCGCGATCTTGCACGTGACCCAATGTGCGCAGGAAGCATCGTGCGCATACTTGATGACTGCGCTCATTACGAGATAATAGCAGACAGCCCGATCGTACCTACGTCAGAACTTCCTTCTCACCTCGCACTGCAGGACTATATGATTGGCTGCGGCACCGGTTACAAAGCCACCCTGCATACTCATCCTATAGAATTGGTTGCGATGTCGCACTCACAGGAATATCTTGATTCTGAAAAGCTTACACAGATTCTTTGGTCAATGATTCCTGAGACCCTCGCATTCGCTCCCCTCGGCATCGGAGTCGTTCCATATGCACTGCCGTCATCTGTAGAGCTCGCAGAAGCGACATTGGAACTTATCAAGAGGTATGACGTAGTGCTCTGGGAAAAGCATGGCACCGTTGCTGTCGGAAAAGACATGATGGAAGCTTTTGACCAGACTGACGTCCTCAACAAGGCAGCTACCATTTATATGACAGCCAAGAACTTCGGATTCACTGCTGAAGGTATGACACCGGAAGCTGTCCATGAAATCAGAACCGTATTCAATTTACCAGACAAAAGATAACACATTATGAAAAAGCTTATTATTGCTGCTTCATTCGCACTGATGACAATGATGTCATGCACACAGCAGACCAACGAAGTAAAGATTCTCGCACACAGAGGAAATGCCAGCACCGGCAGCGAATTCACTACTGACGAAAATACACTTGATGCATTGCGTCGCGCACAGGAACTCGATTTCGCAGGATGCGAATTCGACGTACATCTTACAGCAGACGACCAGCTTGTCATCCGTCACGATGACAAGATTGCACCGGGTCTGAGCTGTCAGGGAAGCACATTTGAAGAAATACGCGCACATAAGCTTCCTTTCGGTCATCAGATTCCGACTCTCCGCGAATGGCTGGAGCAGGCCAAGAAGACACCTCAGATGAAGCAGATGCTTGAAATCAAGGCTCAAAAAGGAGACCGCGAAAAGATCCTCATCGCCAAAAGTCTCGAGATTATCCGTGAGCTTGACATGCTGGATCAGATGTACCTCCTTTCTTTTGACGCAGCAACGCTTGACGAAGTTCTGAGACAGGAGCCTAACGTCAAGGTAATCCTCAACTCAAGCAGCCTGCACAATTCACTTACACCAGACGAAGTGGAGAAACGCGGATACCATGCAATTTCATACAACATCAACGTCATTCTCAACCACGTAGACTGGATCGAGGAATTCCGTGAGAAAGGAATCGAGACCTTCTTCTGGATGGTAAACACTCCATATCTCTACAATATGGCTAAAGAACTCGGTTTCACATGGGTGACAACTGATTTCTACGACACTATCACCCAGGAATAGATTTTCCGCAATATAAAAGATTGACTATCTTTGCAGCCGAAAATTTTTAAAGCATTATGGCAGACAGCAATTTCATAGACTATGTGAAGGTATATTGCCGTTCAGGAAACGGTGGTGCGGGTTCTACGCACATGAGGAGGGAGAAGTACATTCCGAAGGGTGGACCCGACGGAGGTGACGGCGGACGCGGAGGACACATCATTCTCAGGGCTAATCCGCAGTACTGGACACTGATTCACCTGAAATACCGCAAACACATCATGGCAGAGCATGGTGGAGCAGGAAGCGGCAAGCTGATGAAAGGAAAGAACGGTGAAGATATATATCTTGACGTACCTCTCGGAACAGTTGCCAAGGATGCGGAGACGGGAGAGGTGCTGTTCGAGCTTGTCGAGCCATTTGAGGAGAGAATATTAGTTAAAGGTGGCCGCGGAGGCCTTGGAAACAACAATTTCAAGACTGCGACCAATCAGACACCACGATATTCACAGCCGGGAGAGCCATACGAAGAGGGATGGTTCATCCTCGAACTCAAGCTTCTTGCTGATGTAGGTCTTGTTGGCTTCCCTAATGCGGGAAAATCGACCCTACTATCGACTGTTTCGGCAGCAAAGCCAAAGATCGCTGACTACCCTTTCACGACCCTTGAGCCTAATCTTGGTATAGTAAGCTATTATGACGACAAGTCATTCGTAATGGCCGATATCCCGGGAATAATCGAAGGAGCTCACGAAGGCAAGGGTATCGGAATGCGTTTCCTCAGGCATATCGAGCGTAACTCCATACTTCTGTTCATGGTTGCCGCTGACGAAGACAACATTGCCCAGGGATATGAGATCCTGCTGAATGAACTTCGCGAATACAACCCTGAACTTCTTGTAAAGGACAGGGTTCTGGCCGTCACTAAATCTGACATGCTCGACGATCAGCTCAAGAGCGAAATAGAGGCTCAACTTCCTGACGACATTCCTCATGTATTCATTTCTTCATTCACCCAGGAAGGCATCAAGGAACTTAAGGATATGCTCTGGGAGGCATTGCAGAAAGACATGAAAGATCAGGAGTCTGAAGTTGTCATATTCCCAGAACTTCCTGAAATTCAGGAATATGACGCAGAGGATGAAGATATTGACGAAGAAGATAACGAATAAGAGCTACCATTATGTTCTGGAATGATATACATCTGCTGGACCAGCAGATTACCTTGGCCATCAACAGCTGGAACTCTGCATTCACAGATCCGATATGGACGTTTCTTTCATTGAAGATCGTCTGGGCACCGCTTTACATAGGCATCATCGCTCTGCTCGTAATGAAGCTCGGCTGGAAAAAAGCCCTGTTCGTAGTCCTCGGGGTCGGACTGACAGTAGGATTCTGTGATCAGTTTTCAAACCTTATAAAGGATGCGACCTGCAGGATCAGACCGGTCAATGACGAATGGATGGTAGCCAACGGGCTGAACATTCTTGAATGGGGTGGAGGTTACAGTTTCTTCTCTGCACATGCGGCTAACTCCTTCGGAATCGCTGGTGCCTCATGGCTGGGTCTGAAGAAGTGCCTGCAGGACAGCACGTCAGTGCAGGATCATAAGCTTGTCAAGTATTACGGATGGATTATGTTTACCTGGGCAGCGCTTGTTGCAATAAGCAGAATCTTCGTGGGAAAGCACTATACCGGTGATGTGATTGTAGGAACTATCGTCGGTATTGCAGCAGGACTGTTCTTCGGATGGCTGTCACACAAAGCAATTGTCAGATTCCTCGAAAAATAAGCAGATCCCATATATAAAGTAAAAGGTGATTACAGAACTGTAATCACCTTTTCCATTCTTGTTCCTCTTGAACCCTTTATCAGCACCGTCGCACCGGATATCGGATGTCCGGATATCCATTCCGCAAGTGCCTGTGAAGTATCAAAGCTTCTGGCATGGTCATACGCAGCCCTTGCCATAGACGACAGAGAGTCGTCTTCTACACCGCCATTGCGGATCATATCAAGCGCCTTGGCGAACTCTGTACCTACAAGACAGATTGAGTCAAATCCGACTGACAAGGCCTTCTGCAAAACAGTAACATGCTCATTAAGAGACTCTTCACCCAGTTCAAGCATATCTCCAAGCATCGCAACCTTACAGTCAGCCTCGACCATTGCGAAATTTGTCAGCGCAGCATCCATACTGGTAGGATTAGCATTATATGCATCGACTATAAGGGAATTCTTCTCAGTCCTGGTCATCTGAGAGCGATTGTTGGACGGCACATATGCCTCGACCGCCTTGACTGCACACTCAAGGGTCACTCCAAAATGACAGCCGACTGCTATCGCAGCCATCACATTATCTGCATTATATGCTCCAACCAGATTGGTATTGACAATCTTACCGTCACTCAGACTGATCCTCAGATATGGAAATTCCGCAGAAGAAGGAAGAACTTTCGCTCCTTGATATTCAAGACCATATGGAATAACCAAAGAATAAGGTCGTTCCGGATCGTTATGAAGATTCCTCTCAGCGGCCATCTGACAGAGATGAGGGTTGTCTGCATTTAGAAAGACCTTATCGGAAGTTCTGCGCAGATAGTCGTACAATTCACCTTTGGTTGCCTTGACACCTTCAAAACTGCCGAAACCAAGAAGATGTGCCTTGCCGACATTTGTGATAAGACCATAATTCGGAAGAGCAATATCAACAAGCTCCTTGATGTCACCAGGGTGGCTTGCTCCCATCTCAACAACGGCAATCTGAGTTGATGAATCAATATTCAGGAGTGTCAAGGGTACACCTATGCTATTGTTCAGATTGCCTTCGGTTGCTGTAACTTTATATTTGACCGAAAGGACCTGACGGATCAGTTCTTTAGTAGTGGTCTTTCCGTTAGTACCGGTCAGAGCGACTACAGTCAAAGGTTTTCCATCCACAAAGGTCATGGACCTGTGCCATCTGGCAAGCTCCTGAAGAGTCTTCAAGGTATCCTCCACCCTGATCAGGCGGGAATCCTCGGCGGATGCAACTGCAGAAGAGGCGTTGACTACAGCATAGGCGGCACCCGCCTCCAGAGCCTTCAAGGCATATTCGTTTCCGTCGAAATTCTCTCCCTTGAGGGCAAAGAACAATTCTCCGCCCTTCAATGTACGGCTGTCAGTAGTTACTGTGCCGCACTCCTTGAATATTCTATAGATATCTGCGATATTCATCATCTTCCTGTGCTGCCGAAGCCACCTGCTCCACGTTCTGTCTCATCAAGCACCTCAACCTCATCCCACTCAACGGTCTCATATCTTGCAATCACCATCTGAGCAATCCTCTCGCCCGGATTGACCACAAAAGGCTCATTGGACAAGTTCACCAGAATGACCTTTACCTCACCACGATAGTCAGCGTCGATGGTACCCGGCGCATTGAGAACTGAGATGCCGAACTTTGCGGCAAGACCGCTGCGAGGCCTTACCTGAGCTTCCGTACCGTCAGGCAGAGCCATATATATACCGGTAGGGACCATAGCTCTTTCCAATGGTCCCAGTGTTATCGGTTCTGTAATATCGGCCTTCAGGTCCATTCCCGCAGATTTCTCTGTAGCATAGGACGGAGTCGGATAAGCCGACTTGTTTACTATCTTGACTTTCATCATCAGATTTATGAAGGGTTCCTACCTGTTTGCCAAAAGAAGTTCACCAAGTTCCTTGACATCACGAACGATCAGATCAGGAGGGAAGAACTCAGGTGCCGGATTGTTGCGTGCATCCTCGGCTACCTTTTCTGCGACTTCAAGAGTAGTCTCACCGGAAAGGACAAGCACTCCGAAAGCGCCTGCATTATGAGCAGTAGCTGTATCGGTGTAGATTCTGTCACCTACCATTGCAACCTCCTCAGGCTTGTAGCCATATCTTTCAAACACACCTCTGAGCATATTAGGGTCCGGTTTTCCCACGCACACATCCGGCTGACGGCCTGTCGCATGCTCGATGCACTTACACATCGATCCGCAGTCAACAAGCACAGTCCTCTGGTCTGTAGGACATACGCGGTCCGGATTGGTAGCGACGTAAGGTATGCCCTGTGAAGCCCACCATGAAGCCCTGCAGAGCCTTGAATACTCGAGAGACATATCGAATGCCACGACAAGCACATCTGGGACATCATCCGGATCATCGGCACATGAGATATATCCGGCCTTCTCGAACTGAGTTATCATACTTGGAGTTCCAAGGAGGAAAAGACGCTTTGCCTCCGGGAAATGTGACTTTATATAGTCGATGGCTGCGAGAGAAGTTGTATACATATTATCCTCGTTTGCCTCGATTCCGAGTCCCTCAAGCTTCTTGAGATAGTCTGCGACCGACTTTGAAGGATTATTGGTCAGGAAAGAATAGCTGATTCCGGATTCCTTCATATCTGAAAGGAACTTCTTCGTAAAAGGAAACAATGTGCTGCCCATATAAATGGTACCGTCCATATCAAGGGCAAGATGTCTGATCTTCGAAAGCTTCTCCTTAAGCTCCGGAGAAAGTGTCTTGTTGTGATTCTCTGTCATAAGTTTAAATATATAGGCACAAAAATAGCAACAATATTTTGATTTATTGTAACTTTGCTAAGTATAAAAACCATGAAGATAAACAGACAATACCTATACAGAGCATTATTCGGTCTATACATACTCGCCGTATGTATCTTGTGCTTCATCAAACCGGACAGCATACCGTCCAAAGGATTCGACTGGTTCGGACTTCCGGCTGACAAGGTCGGACATTTTCTTATGTTCCTGCCCTTCCCTATCCTGTCCTTTACTGCATTCGTCAAGGACTATGGGACAGGTACCGATGCCTTCTTCAGACTTATGGTCATTGTCTTAGCTGGTGCAGCCATAGCAATCGGTACGGAATTGATTCAGAAAGTACTTGGCTACAGATCGTTCGATCTTCATGATTTTTTATGCGACATAGCCGGAATTCTCGCCGGAACTGTAGTTGCCATCCTATTCATAGCAATAAAGAAAAGAAAATAATGAAAAGACTGTTCATCATAACTTCACTTATTCTGACCTTCAACTGGAATTCAGGCGCACAAAGTGCCATTGTACAAGACTTCACCCCTGTATGCGATTCATTGTCAAGACTGATCAATGAAAGGACAAGTGTTCCCGGCACATTGAAGGTAAAGGCCATAATGAAAAGAGGCAATCATCTCGATTTCTATTTTACGGAAAGCCTTGGGGATTTTCCATGGCGCACAGAAGATGCTGAATGGTTCCGTAAGACCCTCAAGAGCCTTTTCCCGGAGAAATACAGGAATTACAGTCTTGGCGAAACATATAGCAAGAGGATATCACTTGACCGTCTTGAAACTCCGGAACTGACATTCAACGGAAGGCCGGCTGAATCACAGAATCTGACTTCCGTTCCTGAGCAGGAGCATCCTCTGGTCAGGAAAGAACAGGGACCTTCATTCAGCAAAGGACTGACAGGAAGGAACATAGCCTTATGGCAGAGCCATGGAAGATATTATGACCAGCGTTCCGAAAGATGGAGATGGCAGCGCCCCTGCCTTTTCCAGACATGCGAGGATATGTTCACCCAGAGTTTCGTCATTCCTTATCTGGTGCCGATGATCGAGAATGCCGGAGGATATGTACTGATGCCGCGCGAAAGGGATATACAGAAGCATGAAATCATCGCAGACAACGACAACTGCTACAAAGGGGAAGGCGGACGAATCATAGGAGAATACGAAGAAAACGGGCAGTGGAGTGACGCTGGGGCCGGATTTGCAGATATAAAACCGGTCTACACCGGCATTGAGAATCCGTTTACACTCGGCACGGCGCGTCAATGTCCGGCCATAAGTTCCGATGACAGGAAAACATCCTCCAAGATAGTCTGGAGGGCAGATATTCCGGAAAGAGGAGAATATGCTGTCTATGTTTCCTACAAGACACTTCCCGAAAGCACTAATGCAGCGAACTACACTGTACACCATATGGGAGGAAGCACTTCCTTTACAGTAAACCAGAAGATGGGAGGAGGCACATGGATATATCTCGGCACATTTGAATTTGCAGAAGGGGCCGAGGGATATGTAACATTGGACAACAGGACTCCCAAAGGAGGCAAATACGTAAAGGGAAGCATTGTTACAGCAGATGCAGTAAGGTTCGGAGGAGGAATGGGTAATATCGCCAGAAGCAGGAAAGGATCCGACGCAGTTCCGACTGTCTCAGGACTGCCGAGATCGGCAGAAGCTGCAAGATACTGGTTGCAATGGGCCGGAACAGATCCTGAAATATATAGTCAGAACGAGGAAGAAGATGATTACAGGGATGATTTCATGTCCAGGGGTGACTGGGTTGCATGGATGAGCGGTGGTTCATCAATGAACAGCAACCAGAAAGGCAAGGGAATACCTGTCGACCTGTCACTCGGATTTCACTCGGATGCAGGAATCACCCCGAATGATTCGATTGTTGGTACTCTTGCCATCTATACCCTGAAATCAGAGGGGGTTCAGAAACTCCCTAATGGTGACAGCAGAATGACAAGCAGGGAGTATGCAGATATCGTACAGAGCCAGATTGTCAATGACATACGCCTACAGCATGATTCTCTGTGGACCCGCAGATGGATATGGGACAGAGGATATAGGGAATCCAGAACTCCGACGTGTCCTGCAATGCTTCTTGAACTTCTGTCTCATCAGAACTTTGCAGATATGAAGCACGGTCTGGATCCGGCCTTCCGCTTCACTGTAGGAAGAGCCATATACAAAGGTATGCTAAAGTATTTAAGCAACAGATACGGAGTACCTTATGTTGTCCAGCCGCTGCCGGTTGAGGAGATCTCTGCTGCATTTTCAGGAGAAGCAAGAGCTGGAAAGATCAAGGTCTCGCTAAGATGGAAGCCTAAGGCCGACACTCTGGAGCCGACTGCTGCTCCTTCTGGATATATCCTTCAGACCAGAGTCGATGACGGAGGATTCGACAACGGAAAAGTAATAAAGACAAGCACATCTGATAACGTCATCTCGACAGTAACTGAAATCATGGCCGGACACGTCTACAGTTTCAGGATCATTGCATTCAATGACGGAGGAAAAAGTTTTCCTTCCGAAACAGTGAGCATAGGCATACCTGAAGACAAGCTTACAACAGACAAGCCGGTACTGATAGTCAACAACTTCGACAGAGTAAGCGGACCGGCATATTTCGATACGCCTTCATATGCAGGCTTCGATAACAGGCTTGACAGCGGCGTTCCGCATATCCGCGACATCGCGTTCATTGGAGAGATGTACCAGAACAGAAGAAGCATGGAATACATGTCCGATGACAATCCTGGATTCGGAGCATCATTCAACGACAAGGCCGGAAGCATTGTCGCAGGTAACACCTTCGATTATGCTGCTGTTCACGGCAAGGCCATCCTCGCTGAAGGACATCCATTCCATTCATGCAGTAACGAAGCTTTCTGCAATGACAGCACTCTCAGGAGGGGCGCATGGACTGTTGACCTTATCTGTGGAAAGCAAGTGGCGGTGCCGACCGTCAATGGTGGCGTAAATCACAGAATCTTCCCTGCAAGAATGCAGGAAGCCATCAGAAGCTACACATCGGGCGGCGGAAACATCATTGTGAGCGGAGCATACATCGGAACAGACATCTGGGATCAGGTATATCCTGTTGAAAGTGACGAAGACTTCCGCAAAAGTTCCATTGAATTCGCCCAAAAGGTATTAGGCTACAGATGGCAAGGCAACATAGCATCGAGAAACGGCACTGCCATTCCATACGGAGAGGATTTCAACAAGGTCGGCATCCTTGAAACCTATAATTCACAGAACGCAGTCAGCTACTGCGTGGAGGCTCCGGACGGAATCGCCCCTGCATCATCAGATGCCAGAACAGTACTCAGATACTCAGATACTTCAGTACCTGCCGGAATAGTTTACCAAGGCAAAGGGTATAAAACCGTCTGCCTTGGCTTCCCTATTGAAATTCTCAAAGACAATGACGACATCAGAAGTGTCATTGCCTCGAGTCTCAGTTTTCTGTCTGAATGACAAGATTGTGAATATCCTTGAGTTTCAATGACATTACACAAAGGATGATTCCGAACAACAGAAGGCCGATTCCTGCCATCACAACGACAGCAGCCACGCCTACACCGAACGGATTCATCAATATTAGGATGGAGAGTAGAAGGAGGAGGATTCCTGCTGCAATGACCAGTCCGTTGCCCTTGACATTGAATGTATCCAAGTCACCACCGAATGCCACAATCATAAAGCTGTGATACATCATCCATATGCCCAGCATTATAGGGATGAGCATAAGTGTTATACCTGGATAAAGACACATGAAGAGTCCGAGGATAAGGTCAAGAACTCCTCCGACAATGACATATCCTTTCATCATCAGATAGTTGTTGCTTGTCGATGCTATAATTAGCTGAACTGCACCTACAATCAGCATAAGCACTCCGAAACAGATGCTCAGAGCTACATAACTTTCCAACGGAAAGACAAAGACGGCAATTCCTGCCGCAACGCACAGGACTCCGGCAAGCATGAGCATCCACCAATGTCTGACCGCTCTGCCTGCCTTCTGTGCAAGATTTTCAAAATGACGTTTCATACCACTAACAATTAATCATACACATCGGTAAAATCAATTTCCGTGCAGAAACGTTCACATTGTAGATCAACTTAACATACGCAGTCTTGAAAGCACTTCGTCAGCCAGGTCTGTCTTGACACGAATATGTTCCTTTACTGAATTGACAAAAGGATCGGCATCAAAAAGAGACCCTCGGACCTGTTCGAAATCCTTTCTTCTCTGTGCCTCATCACCATCTGCGCCGAAACTGGTCATGACACTGAGCGAGAACTCCTTGCGTGCATCCTCGTATATGAGGTTGTCGAGTTCGACAACCGAATTGCGCCACCTGCATATCATTTCGACAAGCATTTCACGGGTCGCCTCAGCAAGATTGACATCGTAGTACTCCTCTATAGCTTGGAAGGCCCAGTTCCATTCATAATCATAATATTCGGAATGTATTTCCGCAAACCTTGCCTCCAATGAAGCGACATCAGCAACAGTTCCCTTTTCAATTGCATCCAAAAGATCCGTAACAGCCTTCTTGGGAGCGATCAGGCCAGCCAAGTCAACCCAATCCCCTTCTCCATATGCAGCGGTAGGGAGCAAAGCCTCACGAAGCTCCGCGAAGGAAGAAGGATCTGCTGACATAATCCTTGAAATCAAGGAATTACCCATAAACTTATCAATGGCAAGACCATAGTATTTCAAGCCATTCTTCAGGGAAGATCTTTTGATCTTTCCGCTTTGTACCGTGTAGGAATCGGAAGTCTCGCCGGAAATCTTCTGGAGTTCCAGAAGAAGTTTCCGCCCATTGAGCATCTTCTGTATTGTGTATGGACTGAGAAGATTATAGTTTATATGGTCTGTCTTATCAGGATCGGTTCTACGGTCACGTGCAGGCCATTTCTTTGCATCACGTATGGTCCCGACGCTCTTAAGATTAGCCCCGGGCATTATATAGGTCGTATTCTGCTGCTCGATAAGATAGGAGAAAGGCAGATCCGATGTATCCTGATGGTTCACATGGCGTCCCATTACCAAAGAAAAGGCACCCACCTTTGCAGGCCAGAGGATATACGAATCAGAAGCTGTCTTGGCTCCTCTTTCCATGATTCCCTGATGGATAGGACCGAGTTTGTACATATGATTGCTCTGGTTCGATCCGGAACCGGCATTCATAAATGAAAACATACCGGCTATCAGTAGCGTGGATTTATGATGAGTCACCGTGTACGGGCCTGCAAATATCGCACAAGCCTCACCGTTCTCCCCCTGGCAATTGCTGAAGAACAGGGAATCCGAAGCGGAATACCCATGTCCCAGACGACACGCCTGGCCGACGAAACATCTTGATATGGTCACTCCATCCTCAACGCAGGAACCGCTGGAAATTATGAAATCATCACCGACTACTCCGACACCGATATGTACAGGAGCATGCTGGTTGCTGTTTATGCTTCCGTTCTTGAGTCGAGAGGCACCTTCAATCTTGCAGCAGTCCCCTATCTTTACATTCTTTATATATCCGGCATCAGCGATTACGACACCGGCACCGATGGTTCCGACTGATGATCTGACTGAATCCACGTAAGATCCTATCATCTTCCCGAGATTGGATATAAGAGTCGGTCTATGCCTGTAAAGCGCCATGACATACGCAGTATGTGCTGAAAGACGGTCATATATCAGAACTTCCCGGCCGCCGGTTTCATTGAGCACACAGACTTCCACTCCGTTTCCGAAGCAACTCTGGCCGTCAGTGAGTATTATATCTACATTTTCTATGAATGTACCTTCGCCGATGACATAATTGGCGATATAATTCTTAACATTCTCGATACAGCAGTCATCACCCACCGTAACATTATGCAAGGTTGCATAATATATTCCAGAATGCTTTCTCATCCCTCCTGCAAGTGCGAACTCCTTCCGGAATGCTCCAAGCCTGACATTTCCTGAGAAACGTGCATATCGCACATAATCCGTGGAAAAATTTTCAGCTACCTCCACTTCGTCCCAATCTGACGACGAGCACATCTGACGCTCCAGAGTCTTTATCTCCTCATCGGTCAACTTTCTATACTTCTTCATTTCTTTTACTGATCAGTTTGTCGATGACACATGCCACCTCTTCATAGTCATAACCTCTGCCCAGGCCGAAACGCAGCATCTTGAGCCTGCATTGAGGATCATCCTTCAAAGCCCGGAACTTGTTCTCCATAAGCTTATCTAAGCGTAACTGCGCCTTTGGTGAGTCTATTTCCTCAATGGCCTGTGCAATTATATCCTTTGATATACCTTTGGAAGACAGCATATAACGGATCTTCGTCGGGCCCCATCCGGATATGGACGATTTATCGCGCGCATATGCAGAAGCATATCTGAGATCATCCACATACCTTTCCTTGACGAGGATATCAATCACTTTCTGCACATCTTCAGATTTGCCCTCCAGGTGTACATTCAGCTTCTTCCTTATATCATGGGTGCAATATTCCCGCCGGGAACACATCCGGCGCATCTTGTCAGTAATCTTTTCAAGCATAAAATCAGAAATTATATCCGGCACTTAGATAGAAACCGACCTTGTTCGTCATGTTCGACCAATGGATATTGAAGGTCAGAGGTCCGAAAATCGTATCATAAGAATACTCTGCAGCTGCTCCGAAATAACCGGCGCCTTCGACATATTCCTTGAAGAGATCACAATCCCTGGCATAGTTGACGATACCCGTGAGATAGTGGTTCTTGGCTAATTTGAATCGCAGATCCGTTCTGAATACCGTCAGTATGTTTTTCATTGCGGAAAGGTTGGTAATGCCGAGGAAAGGCATCTGCTGATCCACATATCTCCCTGGTATAGAGCCACCTATAGCATTGAAATATGCCACCGGAACATCTTCTCCAAAAAGGAAGCGGAAATCGAAGGATGGTATGAATGCAAATATGTCTCCAGCCGGAACAACGACTTTTCCGTCCACACGTACCGTATGAAAATTATTGAAAGAATTAGGGAAACCGCCGAAAGTCCATGAATAGGAGGCTCCGGCCGTGAATCCCTTCCTTGGGAAATATCCGTCATCGAATGTATCTGCCCTGGCCTCCGCAAAAATCGAAATGAAGTCATTAGACAGCTGGTCAAAGTCATAGTCTCCAATAATCTGGGAAGATTTTATGTTACGGATGTTGATGATTTCATTCCTCAGACCGGCACGCATATCGAAAAGTTTCCATCTGATATTGGAAAGGTATACTTCCTGCTTCGACGCCAGATAGCTGAGACTCAGTCTGTTGTTTCCAAAGTTCAACATATTCATATCGGTCCACCTTACAGAGGCCATAGCATTGACTGTAGGAACTTTAGGGACATCATACGACCATCTGAAACTCAGATACGGATTGGCAGCGACCTTTCCTGTAATATCAAATGTGTGTCCCTGAAGCTTATGTGCATTGAAGCCGAGGTTGAGTAGGACAGAGACGATTTCCTCAGTATCAGCCCTGACTCCTAAACCGAACTGATGGACCGGCCCCTTCTTGCAGTTCAGAACAAGCTTGTATGGTTCTTTGCTGCCGAGCAGTTCGTATGTTACATAATCATATGCCTGAGTACCATATATACGGTCGACAATCCTGTCGATTTCATCCCTGCTGATCTTCCGGGTCACATCAAGATGAAGTCTGTCCATAAAAAGAGCCTTTTCCTTTGGAAGAACCCCAAGCACATCTATATCAGAAATATACAGAGAATCCCTTCCTAATCCTCCAGCAAGCCTCACCTGCGGATTATAATGAGATGTCTTTTCAGCAATCTTCTCAAGCAGATCCTTCTGGGCGAGTGCAGCTCTGTATCCTCTGACGATTATCGTATCGATCGCAGCAGGATTGAAACTCATCATATTGTACTCCTTCAGATCCGGGTTAATCTTGACATCCGGGATATTGACATTCTTCTCATATGCGTCAAGTCCCAGCATATCGATACCCTGACCGATTATGTCACCGATATTGTTCACTTCGCTGAAGGTCCTGCGTCCCTGAGACAGGTCTACACCTATGATGATATCCGCTCCCATTTCTCTGGCCAGCGAAGTCGGGTAATTATCCCTCAGACCTCCATCCACCAGCACCATCCCATTCGTCCTTACCGGTGCAAACATACCCGGGATGGACATAGTCGAGCGCATGGCATCATTTATCTTTCCGCTATGCCATATCTTTGCCTTGCCTGACACCATATCAGCAGCAATGCTTACATACGGACGTGGGAGTGTCTTGAAATCAATGGAATCCTGATATCCTACCGTCAGAGAACTGATAAGGTTGCTTACATTCTGACCATATATATATCCGGACGGCAGACTGCCGAGAAGATTATTTTTCAGAAATTCGGAACCACCTTCATTATCCGCACCGATATGGAATTCTCCCTGGTGCTTCTTCGGGATACCAAATCTGGCATCATCAGCCACCTTAGCCTTGTAATAATCCTTTTCGTAATAGAAAGGAATTGAAAGGAGATACTTCTCCTTATATTTCATATCCTCATATGAGATATATTTTCTGGAAAGTTTGTCATTGAGTACCCACGACCAGTCTATATTCCTCATAAGGGTATCCATCTTATCCGGCGTGTAACCCAATGAATACAAAGCTCCTACGAGTCCTCCCATACTTGTGCCCAGCACGATATCCACAGGTATTCCCAATTCTTCCAGATATCTGATGACTCCCACATGGGCAGCTCCCTTGGCACCACCTCCGCTCAATACCAAAGCCACAGTAGGACGTTCCTTCCGTATTTCAGCCATACGTTCGCGCATCTGCTCTATTGCAATGGAATCCTTCACAGGTTCCACACTGCGCGCCGAAACTACCTGCATTCTGAAAATGCAGGAGACCAGAATCAATATGGATGCTATCTTTTTCATTTATTATGTTCTCCGGCCAGCATTCCGCAGGCAGCAAGTATATCTTCACCACGGGAAGCCCTGACGGTAGTCATTATTCCCGAATTATTCAGTCTTGTCTTGAAGTTCTCTATTATCACATCAGGAGATGTTTCATAAGGGAAATCCGGAATCTTATGGAATCTGATGAGATTCATCCTGCATTCCAATCCTTTCAGCATCCTTACAAGCGCATCTGCATGAGCCTTGGTATCGTTGAATCCGGCAAACATGGTATATTCGAAGCTTACTCTGCGCTGACCGCTGAAATCATATTGCTTTATAAGATCAATCACTTCCTGTATAGGCCATGCACCCTGAACCGGCATGATACTCAGACGTTCAGGAGCGAACGGATCATGCAGACTGACAGCTAGATGGCAGCGGCATTCATCAAGATAACGCTTCAGATTAGGAATGACTCCGATAGTGGAAAGCGTAATCCTCTTAGGGCTCCAGCCGAATCCCCAGTCGGCCGTCAGTATCTCAATGGCTCTCATCACGTTATCGTAGTTATCCAGAGGCTCTCCCATACCCATGAACACCGTATTGGTCAGTTGGTCAGACTCATCTACTGCAATAAACTGAGAGATTATGTCTGCTGCAGAAAGATGCCCATGGAAGCCCTGACGTCCTGTCATGCAGAATTTGCAGCCCATACGGCATCCAGCCTGTGAGGAGACACAAAGGGTAGATCTGTCTGCATCCGGGATCATAACAGCCTCCACCGCACTTGATTCAAGATCGGCTTCTCCCATCTTGCCGCTGCAGGAAAGATTGATTCCTCTTCTGTGCGTGCAGCTTACAGGAAAAAGATATTTCTTCGTCCCGTCTGAAGATAACTGAAGGCCTGTATACTCAGTCACGCCTACCTCATATTTCTCGGACAGAAGTGCTCTGGCCGCTTTGGAAAGGTTCGTCATCTCATCGATTGAGCGGACTTTCTTTACATACAGCCACTGAGCAATCTGCTTGGCTGTAAAGCCAGGCAGGCCCTCTTCAGAAACGAGTCTCTTCAATTCATCAAGATTCTTTCCTAAAAGTTTAATCTTCATAACAACAATTACTGCAAATAATATACAAAAATACGCATTTTTTTAATTTGAGCTGCACTTTGGCACAAAGTCGTAATAATTTTGCCGCAGTAAAAGATTTTCACTACATTTGCTAAGTCAGGCGGAACAGTTCCGCAGACATTTAACCTTTATTAATTTTACATTTATGGCTAAAGAAGAAGTACAGGGAAGTACCGAAATCAATGCTGCGAAACTCAAGGCATTGCAGGCGACGATTGACAAGATTGAGAAAGATTACGGCAAAGGTACGATTATGAAGCTGGGAGATCAGCCAAAATGGGAAGTATCGGTTATTCCGAGCGGTTCCATAGCGCTTGATGCTGCTCTCGGCATCGGAGGTTATCCGCGCGGAAGAGTCATCGAGATTTACGGACCGGAATCCAGTGGAAAGACCACATTGGCAATCCACGCGATTGCACAGGCACAGAAGCAGGGCGGCATAGCTGCCATCATCGATGCTGAGCACGCATTTGACCGCACTTATGCCAAGAACCTTGGAGTGGATCTGGAAACACTTCTGATCTCACAGCCTGACAACGGAGAGCAGGCTCTTGAGATTGCTGACAACCTTATCCGTTCAGGAGCAATCGACATCATTGTGATCGACTCAGTGGCAGCCTTGACACCAAAGGCTGAAATCGAAGGAGAGATGGGAGATTCAAAGATGGGTCTTCAGGCAAGACTGATGAGCCAGGCTCTCAGAAAGCTTACCGCCAACATCAGCAAGACAAACACTTGCTGCATCTTCATAAACCAGTTGCGTGACAAGATCGGTGTTATGTTCGGCAATCCTGAGACAACCACAGGAGGTAACGCGCTTAAATTCTATGCATCAGTCCGCGTCGATGTACGCAGAACTACTCAGATCAAGGATGGAGACGAGGCCCTCGGCAACCGCACCAAGGTGAAGATCGTCAAGAACAAGATGGCTCCACCATTCAAGAAAGCAGAGTTTGACATCGTTTATGGTGAAGGTATCTCACATGTTGGAGAGGTCATCGACCTGGGAGTCGAGTACGACATCATCAAGAAAAGCGGTTCGTGGTTCAGCTACGGCGACAGCAAGCTCGCACAGGGACGCGAAGCCGTCAAGGCCCTCCTGACAGACAACATTGAGCTTTGTGACGAGATTGAAAACAAGATCCGCGAAGCACTTCAGAACGTTCAGGACTAGAGGTCCTCTACAAAAGGTAATGTTGCCAAAAACGGTTGGTGACGTTGAATAAAAAGAAAGGAAAGTAGGTAGAACCGCTGCACGTAGTTCGGACTACTTTCCTTTCTTTTTATTGTCCTCATTACGGAAGTAGA
>JAFQGK010000029.1 GCA_017398335.1 Bacteroidales bacterium
TCCCGCATCAGGCTGTTGCCTTCGCCTGTGGGGCTCTTTTCTTCAATCCGGAGTAACTGAGATCCTCGCTTTCGCAAGGATGACTTTCGTCAGGTCTCCTGGATTTTCCGCAGTCTCAGCAATCATCAGGCAGCTCCCGAAAATTCGCATCTTCCGCGAAGGTCCTGTGATTTTGCACCGGACTGTGCTGTTTTGTAAATCAGGCAGCAAATATTAACGTTTGCTGAACTGGAAGCGTCTACGTGCACCAGGCTGACCAGGCTTCTTACGCTCGACTTCACGTGCGTCACGAGTAAGGAATCCGGCTGCCTTGAGTGCAGGACGATAAGCCTCGCTGTCGATCTCGCAAAGTGCGCGAGAGATACCGAGTCTCAAAGCCTCTGCCTGACCTTTGATTCCACCTCCGTCGAGGTTAACCTTTACGTCAAACTGAGCTACCGTACCTGTTACTTCAAAAGGCTGGTTTACGATATAACGGAGCGTATCCATTGTGAAATACTCATTAAGATCACGGCCGTTGATTGTAATGTTACCTTTTCCAGGCACGACATAAACGCGAGCGACTGCTGATTTACGTCTTCCAAGGGCGTTTACTACTTTCATGCTCTGCTTAAATTTCGTTTAATGTAATTGTTTTTGGATTCTGTGCCTGATGCGGATGCTCGTTACCTGTATAGAGGTAAAGATTGTTGATAAGCTTCGCACCAAGACGGTTCTTAGGCAGCATACCTTTCACTGCCATTCTTACGAGTTCGGTCGGCTTCTTTGCAAGAATCTCCTTAGGAGTGCTGAAACGCTGTCCACCTGGATAACCAGTGTAGCGAACATACACCTTGTCAGTCATCTTCTTACCAGTGAGTCTCACCTTATCCGCATTGAGGATGATGACATTGTCACCACAATCCATGTGCGGGGTGAAGCTTGGCTTGTTCTTTCCACGAAGAACGAGCGCAACCCTGGCAGCAAGACGTCCGAGCACGAGATCAGTTGCATCGATCACAACCCACTCTTTCTTGATATCGCCTGCTTTGAGGGATATCGTCTTGTAGCTCTGTGTGTCCATCTTGAACGTTTAATTGGTTAATACTTAATAATTTCTATGCGATCCTTTACCACATAGGGGGCGCAAAGATAGTAATAATTTTCTGTTTGACAAAATTTTAGTCAAAGTAGAGGCTTTCATCATCCTGCGACGCCTGAACAGCATCGGCATCACTGCCGTCACAGTTCAAGTCCAGCTTGATACCTGAAGGGACAAACCTGTCTGCCTCGCTTACCCCGAGGGTTCCGTCTGCAAGAACCTTCTTCATGAAAAGGCCCCATATAGGAAGGGCCATATTCGAACCACCTCCGAGAGCAAGAGACTCGAAATGCACCTGACGGTCTTCCGCTCCTACCCACACACCTGCTGTCAGCGACGGAGTATATCCAATGAACCATCCGTCAGACTGATCGTTTGTCGTACCTGTCTTGCCCGCAATCTCTCCCTTCAGACCATACTTCGAACGCAGACGGACTCCGGTGCCGCTGTTCACCACTCCCTGCATGAGGTTGGCCATCAGATATGCCGTATGTTCGCCGATAGCCTCACGCTTGGTATTGTTGAACTCTCCGATGACATTACCCATATTGTCTTCTATGCGTGTCACGAATATCGGGGAGACATACACTCCCTTCGAAGGGAAGGTGTTATACGCCGCCACCATTTCATATACCGAAATATCGGCAGAGCCCACGCAGAGGGAATATGTCTCGTCAATATAGCTTCCTACTCCCATCTTGCGCATCATGTCAGCCATCGCATGAGGGCCGTACTGTTTCATCAGATAAGCGGAGATATTGTTGGAGCTTTTGGTGAGACCCCATTTCAAGGTCACCGTCTGTCCTATCCACTCATCCTTGTCGGTACTCTTCGGTGTCCATGTGGTATCATTCACGAGGAATGTCTGCGGCACGTTAACGACCTTGTCGCATGGGGTCATGCCCTCCTGCATTGCAAGTGTATAAAGGAAAGGCTTGATAGTGGATCCCACCTGTCTCTTTCCCTGGCGGACATTGTCATATTTGAAGTAACGGTAATTCGGGCCGCCTACATAAGCCTTGATGTGGCCTGTATGAGGCTCTATGGCCATAAAGGCGGCACGCAGGTGAGATTTGTAATATCTGATGGAATCGTCCGGAGTCATGACTGTATCAATATATCCCTTCTTATCCCACGAAAACACCCTCATCTTCACAGGCTCGGTAAAGCTCTTTCTGATCTGTGCATCAGACGCACCGCCAGCCTTCATTATGCGGTAGCGGTCACTCCAACGGCGCGCCTGCTTCATAAGCTGGTCTATGGTCTTCGAGTCAATATCATTGGAAAAAGGCTTGTTCTTCTTCCACCTCAGGTCTCTCCAGAAGCTTTTCTGAAGATCCTGTCCCAGATGCTCGGCCACAGCCTCTTCAGCATATTTCTGCATCTTATAATTAATAGTGGTATATATGCGGAGGCCGTCCTTGTCAAGATTGTATTTCGAGCCGTCGGCCTTCGTGTTCTTGTTCAGCCATCCATAGAATGGATTATCCGCCCATTGAAGAGAATCCACAACGTAATCCTCATACTGAGCATAAGAAGAACGTTTCGGCTGTTTCGCATTCATTGTCCTGCGCAGCATATCCCTGAAATACGGTCCAAGGCCGGCATTGTGGTCCTGGACCTGATATGAAAGGGTTATAGGTATCTGCTGGATGGAGTCTGCCTCTTCCTTCTCAATGAAGCCGGCCTTAGCCATCTGGGATATGACGAAATTCCTCCTGACAAGAGACTTGTCCGGATTAAGAGCAGGATTATAGCGCGTAGGCTTGTTGACCATGCCGACCAAGGTAGCCGCTTCCTCGACAGTCAGATCCGCCGGTGCCTTGCTGAAGAACGTCTGCGCCGCCGCCTTGATTCCATATGCATTGCTGCCGAAGAAGATGGCATTCATATACATATTCATTATCTCATCCTTGGTGTAGCTTCTTTCAAGCTTCACAGCAGTGACCCATTCCTTAAGTTTGATCCATACCATCTTTATTATGGACACGCCCGGTATCCTGCTGCTGACATCCTCTCGCGGATACAGTGTCTTCGCAAGCTGCTGTGTAATGGTACTTCCGCCTCCCTGACTTGAATCTCCCCCCAGAAGAGTCTTGAACATGACACGTCCGAGACTCTTGAAGTCTATGCCGGAGTGATTGTAGAAGCGCACGTCCTCTGTCGCGACGGCAGCATTGACGAGATTCTCGGAGAGTTCGTCATATGTCACAAACGACCTGTTCTCAATATGGAAAGTCGTCAGGATCTCACCGTCTTCCGCTATGACCTGTGTAGCCAGCTTGCTGTCCGGATTCTCCAGTTCCTCAAATGAGGGTATGTCTGCAAATGCCCACACGAGGCCGATAAGGCCGGCAACCATGAGAACGGGAGCTGTGAACAATATCCAGAACCATTTTACAATTTTCTTTCTTGTCGCGTCTGTCATCTTATAAACGATTATATTTTTCATTACCTTTTACCTAAAGGTAAGGCTTTTTAAGCCAAGGTATAAGGTTACAAAATTAGCAACAAAATTTGGAAATTTGCCCTAAATGTGGCTTACTTTGCACTTTCTTTTACAAAAATGGACATGAAGGAAGGACAGAATCTCGTTATAGTTGAGTCACCGGGAAAAATCAAGAAGATACAGAGTGCATTAGGAGATGATTACGTTGTGATGGCCAGCATAGGCCATATCCGCGACCTGGACGAAAGCGGCCTGAGCATAGACATAGAGAACGGCTTCAAGCCTGAATATGTCATACCGGCCGACAAGAAGAAGGTGGTGTCCGACCTTAAGAAGGCCGCAGGCAAGGCTTCTGCAATATGGCTTGCGTCCGATGCCGACCGCGAAGGAGAGGCAATATCATGGCACCTGTCCGAAGCGCTGAACCTGGAAGCAGACAAGACAAAAAGGATTGTGTTTCAGGAAATTACCAAACCGGCCATTCTCAGCGCCATCCAGAATCCACGTCAGATTGACATGAACCTCGTGAATGCACAGCAGGCAAGACGAGTTCTCGACAGGCTGGTTGGATTCGAACTTTCACCTGTACTTTGGAGGAAGATCCAGCCTAAGCTTTCAGCGGGAAGAGTACAGTCAGTGGCACTGCGGCTGATCGTCGACAGGGAAAGAGAGATCATTGCATTCAAGAACGAAGCATATTATAAGGTAGAGGCGCTCTTCCATCCTGAAGGAACTCCGGAAAAGACCTTGGTCAAGGCTACCCTTGACAGAAGGTTCCCTGATCTGGATTCCGCCAAAGCCTTCCTTGAAAAATGCATCGGAGCCGAATTCAGTGTGGAAAGCATAGAGAAGAAGGACGGAAACCGTTATCCGGCAGCACCTTTCACAACATCGACGCTTCAGCAGGAAGCTGCCAGAAAGCTCCGTTTTTCGGTAAGTCAGACCATGAGCATTGCTCAGAAACTGTATGAGCACGGTTACATTACATATATGCGTACCGACTCTACAAACCTGTCGGCACTTGCTCTCGGCACCGCAAAGAAATTCATCTGCGAGAATTTCGGAGAAGAGTATTCTAAACCCCGGAACAAATGGGGAAAGGCCAAAGGAGCACAGGAGGCTCACGAGGCCATAAGACCGACATATATCGACAACACGTCCATTCCGGGAACACCTCAGGAGCAGAAACTGTATGAACTCATCTGGAAGCGTACCGTTGCCTCACAGATGGCAGATGCGAAACTTATCAAGACTGACATCAAGGTCGGCTCGGACGGGCTCGAAGAGAAGTTCAACGTACAGGCAAGCCAGATTCTGTTCGACGGTTTCCTTAAGTTGTACATCGAAAGCACAGATGACCCTCAGACAGACGACGAAGAAATAATCCTTCCTGAGCTCCACATCGGGGACAGGATGTTCGAAGACGGAATTACAGCAGAATGCAAATTCACATCCGCTCCTTCACGATATACCGACGCATCCCTCATCAAAAAGCTGGAAGAATTGGAAATCGGACGTCCGTCTACCTACGCACCTACCATTACAACCCTGACAAAGGCAAGAGGTTATGTAACAAAGGGAGACAGAACCGGTGAGAAGCATACAGTAACGAATCTCTCCCTTAGGAACGGAAAGATCAGATCATCCTCAAAGACAGAGACGACAGGTGCGGAAAGAGGCAGACTGCTTCCACAGGAGATCGGAATGATCGTCACAGACTATCTTGTGAAGAATTTCCCTCAGATACTTGATTATAAATTCACGGCAAACGTTGAGGAAGACTTTGACAGGATCGCCGAAGGAGGAATTGAATGGAACGGAGTGATCAAGGATTTCTACGGGACATTCCACTCAAAGGTAGAAGATGCCCTCAGCAACAGAGAATACAGCAACGTAAGCAGGGAACTTGGCGTCGATCCTTCTGACGGCCAGCCACTTATAGCAAAATTCGGACAGTACGGTCCATACGTGCAGAAAGGCGATGGGGAGGGAAGGATGTTTGCGAGTCTGGCACCTGGACAGCTGATTGAAAGCATAACTCTGGAAGAGGCTCTGAAGCTCTTTGAGCTCCCTCGCATCGCAGGTCAGCACAACGGCATTGACATCATCTGCATGAAAGGACGCTTCGGACCATATATCAAGTACGGAGATAAGAATGTGTCACTTCCACGAGGAACAGACCCTTTGAAAGTGGATCTGGATACATGCATCAGATTGATTGAAGAAAGCTCGAGCAAAAAGACCGGAGGCATAATCCACGAATTCAAAGAGAGTGATATTCAGGTGATTGACGGAGCATACGGTCCATATATCAAATTTGGGAAGAACAACTACAGGATTCCGAAGGGAACTGACGCAACAGCACTTACCGAAGAGAAATGTAAGGAAATAATAAACAGCTCTCAGCCCACAGGACGCAAGAAAAAACGTTGACTTTTTAAATTTTCTGATTAAATTCGCGGTTAGAAATTATAAATTGTAAGAGCTATGTCCAACTACCAGATTGACCAGATCGACCAGAAGATCCTTTCTTTCCTTGTGAAGAATGCCAGAATGCCGTTTCTGGAGATTGCCAGGGAATGCGGCGTTTCAGGCGCAGCCATTCATCAAAGGGTGAAAAGGCTTGAGTCAAACGGAGTGATTACAGGTTCACGTCTGCTCGTGAAACCTCAGGCTCTCGGACTTAACGTATGTGCTTTCGTGAGTGTATCTCTATCCGAAGCCAACAAGTATCCTGATGTGATCGAATCATTCAAAAGGATTTCAGAGATCGTTGAATGCCATTTTGTTACAGGTAAGCATGCCATTCTCATCAAGTTGTATTGCTTTGACCATGACCATCTTATGGAGATTCTCCTGAATACGATCCAGAAGATTCCATATGTGCAGTCCACTGACACCCAGATTTCTCTGGATCAGGCCATAGAGCGTCAGGTATGGGTGAAGGAGTACCAGAACACCAGTTTTTCTGCAAGTGTGAAGAAGAGCAGAATGAAGGCAGCCAAGGAGAACAGGGATTAACCCTGTCTCATCGAATCTACAGCACGGGCGAGGACAAGATCCTCCTGAGTCGTGATCTTTATATTGAGCCTTTCCCCGATAATGAAGGAAAGGCTTTTTCCATATCTCTCAACTACGGAAGCATCATCCGTAAAAGAGGTGTCATATGCCTGTGAATATGCTCCTTTGAGAATTTCGGAATGAAACATCTGCGGTGTCTGGGCACCGAACAGGACAGACCTGTCTGCCTCTGCCCCAGGGATAGCTTCAAGACGACCTTCCGCTTCCCTAAGCACCTTGATGGTTTCGACGCAAGGAGTTACCGGGATGAGTGTCTGGGTATCCTCCGATCTGGAATAAAGTTCAGCAACGAAATCCGGAGTCACCAGCGGGCGGACCCCATCATGAACCCCTACTATCGCTCCGTCCGGGATGCGCTCCAGAGCATTCCTGACCGAATGGAATCTTGTCATCCCCCCTTTCACAAGTATCTGCGGACATGTAAAGTTCCGCTTATAGCAATACTCTTTCCAATAGTTTATATACTGTTCGGGAAGCACCGTGACAATCGTGATGTCCGGCACGGCAGCGAGAAAAACCTCTATTGTTCTCTGCAATATGGCTTTATGTCCCAGTTCCATGAACTGTTTCGGCCTTGTGGCACCCATCCTGCTGCCGCTTCCGGCAGCCATGATTATCGCATATTTTTTCCGTTCCATCTTTCTTCTTAAGAGTCAGGCAAATTTAATAAAGTTGTTTCATATTATTTGAGAGTTTTTTTGTAATTTTACCGCTCATTTGAATAAACTGAAAAAACGAATAAGAAATATGGGATTTTCTTTCTTGACACAAGAAATAGCAATGGACCTCGGAACGGCCAACACCGTCATTTTCCAGAATGACCAGATTGTGCTCGACGAGCCCAGCATAGTCGCGATCGACAACAGCACAGGCAAGGCAATCGCACTTGGACACAAGGCAAAGCTCATGCAGGAAAGGGAGAATCCGGGCATCAAGACAGTCCGTCCGATGAAGGATGGTGTCATCGCCGACTTCAACGCGGCGGAAATGATGATCCGTGGCTTCATCAAGCAGGTCAACAGCAAGCGCAGATCGCTCTTCACTCCTAACATCAAGATGGTGGTAGGAATCCCTTCAGGCAGTACAGAAGTAGAGATCCGAGCTGTGCGTGACTCTTCAGAACACGCCGGAGGACGTGACGTCTACCTTATATTCGAGCCGATGGCCTCAGCCCTCGGTATCGGACTGGACGTTGAAGCTCCTAAGGGAAACATGGTTGTCGACATAGGAGGTGGAACAACTGAAATTGCTGTCATTTCACTGGGAGGAATCGTAGTTCAGGACAGTATCAAGGTTGCGGGTGACGTGTTCACCAACGACATCCAGCAGTATCTCCGTCAGCAGCACAACATCAGAGTAGGACAGATTACAGCCGAAAAGATCAAGATTGCTATCGGAGCTGTGCTTCCTGATCTGGATGAAGAACCGGAGCCATGCGCAATCACCGGTCCGAACCTTATGACGGCACACCCGGTACATGCTACCATCACATATCAGGAGATAGCTCACTGTCTTGACAAATCCGTGGCCAGAATCGAAAGCGGCATTCTTCACGTACTTGAGCAGACTCCTCCGGAGCTTTATTCCGACATCGTAGAAAACGGTATCCACCTCGCTGGTGGCGGATCCCTGCTCAGAGGTCTCGCAAGACGTCTTTCCGAGAAGGTGAACATTCCGTTCTATGTTGCGGAAGACCCTCTCAGGGCCGTTGCAAGGGGTACTTGTCTTGCACTCAAGAACACTGACAACTACTCATTCCTCATGAGATAAAAGTGCGCAAAAGCGGCATCATACCATTCCTGATCAATGCAGCTATCTTCATAATCCTGGAGATAGCTGCATTGAATATGCTCAGAAGCAATGGAGAACTCCAGAATATCTGGATTTCAAAAGGCTCACATGTCTTCATGGGTAGCGTATGGGGCAGCACCCAGCAGATCAAGGATTACTTTTCTCTTGGCAGGACCAATGATGAACTGGCCAGAGAGAACCATGAACTGAGGATGCGCCTCGCCCGGTTCGAGCAGAAGGAGGCAGACGAAAGGGAAAGTTCATACTCCGTATCGGGTAATGTTGCTGGAGAGTACAGGTATATTCCTGCTGAGATTGTAAAGATCAGTACAGGAAGCAGCCACAACTACTTCATAATAGACAAGGGATCCGTAGACGGCATCATCGAAGGAGCCGGAGTGATTACAGGAAAAGGAGTCGTAGGAGTCATCGATGCTGTAAGCCGAAACGTCTCATACGCCAGATCATTTCAGAATTTCGACATGAGCATCAGTGCACGCCTAGGCAAGGAAGGTTCAGCCGGCCCTATGAGTTGGAGCGGCAAAGGAGGAAGCAAGGCCATTCTGAAGGAAGTGCCACATCATGTTGAATTCCATCAGGGAGACACCGTGTATACGAGCGGATATTCTTCCATTTTCCCTCCAGATATCCCGTTGGGAACGGCAGGAGAGGCAAAAATTGTCAATGGAGCGACATACGAGATTGATATAACGCTTTTCGAAGACTTCGGTGCATTGAGATATGTAACGGTCGTTGAAAATACCGGTCAGGAAGAAATCAAGAGTCTGGAAAATCGATGAAAAACCATAATTTCGGCATATTGTTCATACTTCTGGTAATAGCACAGATGATTATCTGCAACTATTTCCAGATGACACCGTATATAGTCCTGTCGATTCTGCCCGCAATGATTCTGTGCATTCCGTTGACCGTAAGCACGAATGTATGTATGCTCATTGCGTTTGCCAGCGGACTCACAGTGGATTGGCTTGCAGAAGGCCTTATCGGTATAAACGCCGCATCTCTCGTTCCTGTAGCAATGGCCCGCAAGACCATAATCAGGATATTTCTGGGAGAGGACCTGATTGCCAGACAGGACAGTTTCACCTTCAAGAAAAACGGAATTGGAAAGATATCCATAGCCCTTTTTGTGTCCCTGGCCATCTTTTTTGCAATATACATAATCCTTGATGGAGCAGGAACGCGTCCTTATTCCTTCAATCTCATAAGATTCACTGCCTCAGTCACAGCCAGTCTTGCTCTGTCTCTCGTCGTTTCCGCAGTGCTGATACCGGACGACAGAAAATAGACGATTATGAAACTGAACAGAAAAAACAAGCTTCTAATAGGTCTGGGTGTCACTGCTGCCATTCTCCTTACTAAGCTATTCATCATCCAGATCATCGACGACAAGTACAAGCTTGACGCCGACAATAATTCCATGGTATATTCCATCATCTACCCGACCAGGGGAATCATCCACGACCGCAACGGAAAGATTCTGGTAGGAAACAAGGTGGCATACGACCTTCTGGTCACACCACGAGAGGTGGAGGAGTTTGACACTTTAGGGCTGGCCAAAGTACTGGAGGTGGATCCGGAGCTGATCAGGAACAAGATGGCGGAATACAGGAAGAACCGCAGGAGAATCGGATGGCAGACCGTAGTAATGCTCAAGCAGCTACCTCAGGAAACATATATGAAGTTTGCTGAAGTTGCATACAGATTTCCTGGATTCAGGGGGCAGGCCCGAAGCATCAGAGAGTACCCTTACAATGCAGGAGGAAACCTCCTCGGATATGTTTCGGAAGTGGACGCCAACTACCTTAAGCGCCATCCTGACGAATACAAAGCCGGTGACTATGCCGGAATGACAGGTATCGAAGCTGCCCGGGAAAAGGAACTCAGAGGAGAGAAAGGGTATACAATCTGGCTCCGCAACTCAAAGAACAGGATCGAGTCCAGATACAAGGACGGAGAGATGGACAAGGAGGCTATCCCCGGCAAGGATATTACCACAACGATAGACGCAGAACTCCAGCATTACGGACAGATGCTCATGCAGAACAAGGTAGGAAGTCTCGTAGCCATCGAGCCATCTACCGGAGAAATTCTGACCATGGTATCAAGTCCCGGAATAGATGTAGACATGCTGGCAGACATCGGACAGCATTATGCTGAAATATCTTCGAATCCATATAAGCCTATGTTCAACAGAGCCGTACAGGCTCCGTACCCACCGGGTTCGGTATTCAAGCTCGTCAATGGTCTGATCGGCCTTGAAGAAGGAGTAGTCAGTCCCGGCACCTTGTATCCTTGCAGCATGGGATATCATTTCGGCCGAAACAAACTGGGATGTCACGCGCATAAGTCGCCGATCAATTTCGAAGAGTCGATAATGATGTCCTGCAATGCCTATTACTGCTATATCCTTAGAGACCTCCTTGAAAACAAGAAATACGAATCCATCGGTATTGCAATGGACAAGTGGAAGGAATATGTGATGAGTTTCGGATTCGGTCAGAAGCTCGGCAGCGACTTCCCTTCCGAACTCGGAGGCTTCATTCCGGGATCCGGATACTATAACAAGGTCTATGGCAAAGGAGGCTGGAAGGCGACAACAGTGATATCGCTCTCGATCGGACAGGGAGAGATCGGAAGCACGCCTCTGCACCTGGCAAACCTCTGCGCTACCATCGCAAACAGAGGATATTATTATATTCCTCATATAATCAAAGACTCTGAAAACGTAAGCATCGAGGACAAATACAGGGAGAGGCACTACACAATGGTTGACACGACTCACTTCCCAAAGGTCGTGGGAGGTATGTACAGAGCAGTCAACAGCGGCTTCGGCTCAGGAGGAACGGCAAGTATCGCTGCTGTCGAAGGACTTGAAATCTGCGGAAAGACCGGTACCGCCCAGAATCCTCACGGAAACGACCACAGCGTATTCATATGCTTCGCTCCAAAGGACAACCCTAAGATTGCCGTGGCAGCCTACGTGGAGAATGGTGGTTTCGGAGCAACATACGCGGCACCGATCGCATCACTCCTTACAGAAATGTATCTGAACAAGGAGATTGGCGAGAGTCGTAAATACCTTGAAGAAAGGATGCTGGGCAGCAATCTTATGGACAGGGTAAAAGTAAGAAAATGATATGAGGGAACTGGGAGGACATAGAGGCAGAGGCCTTGCCAAATCAATCGACTGGTCACTTGTGATCTGTTACCTGCTTCTCATCCTGATCGGATGGGTGAATATCTATGCTTCAATACATTCGACCGAGCCTTCATCTATCTTTGACTGGAGCTGCAGAAGCGGAAAGCAGGCTGTATGGATCGGCACGTCACTGATTCTTGCCTCAATCATTCTGTTCGCACTTAACCCAAGGATATACGAAGGCCTGTCCGTCCCTATTTATCTGGTGACTCTGGGGCTGCTGGTCGGGGTCATATTCTTGGGTATCGAAGTAAAGGGATCCCGGTCGTGGTTTGAATTCGGCCCGATAAGGTTCCAGCCGGCCGAAGTGTCAAAGATATCCACGTCCTTGCTTCTGGCCACAGTCATGAGTCAGCTCGGTTACAGAATCGGCCGCATACGCGACTTCATCATCACCGCTCTGATCATATTGATTCCGATGATGATCATTGTCCTTCAGAGCGAGACCGGTTCAGCCCTCGTGTATGTCGGATTCATATTCATGCTGTACAGGGAAGGTCTGTCAGGTTGGCTGATCTTCATGGTCGGAATGGCAATCCTGCTATTCATCCTGACACTTACGGCATCTCCGTTTGTCGCCATCCTCGTCCTTGTCGGAATCGTATCCCTCTGCATATGCCTGTACTCCGGAAAATTCAGATGGTGGCTGTTCATATGCGTGCCCTTCATTGTTCTTATGGCATTTGTCCCGATGATACTTGATACAATCGCCATCAGGACACTTGGAGAAGAGGCTGTTGCTGCAGCCACAGAAAGCGGGCAGCTGCCCCTGCTCCTGAAGATCAAGCCATTGTACATCCTCCTTGGAGCTACAGGTGTATCAATCCCATTTCTAGCATATCATGCGTTCCGCGAAGGCAACACATTCACACATCTGTCTATTCTCTCCCTTATTGCAGGCATCGCATTGGTTTTTTCAGCAGACTTCATATTCAACAGTGTACTTCAGGATCACCAGCGCAAGCGTATCGAAGTCCTGCTGGGAATGAAGGAAGACCCGACCGGTGTAGGCTACAATGTGAACCAGTCTATGATTGCTATCGGTTCGGGAGGTTTTGCCGGCAAAGGATTCCTGAACGGGACACAGACGACATACGGATTCGTTCCGGAACAGAGCACCGACTTCATCTTCTGTACTATCGGTGAGGAATGGGGCTTCCTCGGTTCGGCATTTGTAATCCTTCTATATGTATTCCTGATAGCCAGAATCATTTCAAATGCAGAAAAAAGCAGGGAAGCATTCACCAGAATATATGGTTACTGCGTCGCCTGCTGTATATTCATGCACCTGTTCATCAATATCGGAATGACCATCGGCCTTATGCCGGTGATCGGAATTCCTCTGCCATTTGTAAGCTATGGCGGATCATCCCTCTGGGCATTCACTATAATGCTCTTCATATTCATTGCCCTTGACAGCAATGAAAAGAAATATTTCTAGATCGACAGAACGTTCAGAACATTGATAAGTTCACGGTCGATAGGTTTGTCGATACGTATTGCCTTGTTGAACGGCACATATACAATCTGATCGTTCTTCACACCTATCATGATATTACGTTGGCCATCCTTCAATGCCTCAATGGCGGCCACACCCAGACGGCTGGCCAGAATACGGTCCTGCGCTGTAGGAATACCTCCACGCTGCAAGTGTCCCAGAATAGTGACACGTGCTTCAAATTCCGGATACTCATGAACGAGACGGTCTGCATAATATTGAGCCCCTCCCGTACCATCCTTCTTGCTTTCCGACACAAGTACGATAGAACTGTTCTTACTCTTGCGCACACCCCTGCCAATGAAAGAAGCCAGCTGGTCAACATCAGTCTTGTCCTCCGGGATGATTGCCGCTTCCGCTCCTGTCGCTATAGCAGCATTCTGTGCAAGAAAGCCCGCATCACGTCCCATCACTTCCACAAAAAAGATGCGGTTGTGTGAATTTGCCGTGTCGCGGATCTTGTCCACACATTCCATAATCGTGTTCAAGGCCGTATCATAACCTATCGTCGTGTCTGTGCCATACAAGTCATTGTCAATGGTTCCAGGCAGGCCAACACAAGGGATATCATACTCTGCAGCTATTACCTGGGCACCAGCCAGAGAGCCGTTGCCTCCGATTACAATCAAGGCATCGATACCATTGGCCTTGATGTTTTCATATGCCTTTGCACGGCCTTCTTCATTCATAAAGTCCTTGCTGCGCGCAGTCCTGAGAATGGTTCCGCCACGATTGATCGTACCACTCACACTCTCGGAAGTGAATTCCTTTATCTCATTATTGATGAGTCCTTCCCATCCTCGGTAGATTGCCTTGACCTTCCATCCGTTATATATAGCCGCTCTGGTCACGGCTCTGATCGCTGCATTCATTCCAGGGGCATCGCCACCGGAAGTAAGCACGCCTATTGTTGAAATCTTTGCCATAGATTATTCCTCTTTATTGAAATCATACAAAACTACAAAAATTAATCTTTGCACGCTAAAATTAATTTTATAATCCGGTTTTGACCACATTTTTCTCTTTTTTCACCTCGGTCCCGACATTCCTTTCAAGATTTGCATCAAAACTAAAATTTTCAAACTGATTATGCTGATAAATATTCATTGTGCAAAATGCATCGGTATTGATGCTGTGCCGGTTACTGTGGAGGTAGACATCACTACCGGTATAGGAATCCATCTTGTAGGATTGGCTGACGCAGCCATCAAAGAAAGCCTGCTAAGGACCATAACTTCCTTACAATCAATGGGATTCCGCATTCCTGGAAGGAAGATTGTAATCAATCTTGCGCCAGCTGACATGCATAAGAAAGGTAGCGGATACGATGTACCTATAGCTCTGGGAATCATTGCCGCTTCCGGTCAAAGAGAACTGAGAAGACTGGAAGAATTCATAATCATGGGCGAACTTGGACTCGACGGATCAGTAAGAAGCATTTCAGGAGCTCTCCCGATTGCAGAACTTGCGGCTAAACGGAGATTGAAAGGTTGTATTCTTCCCGAGGCCTCGGCAATAGAAGCGTCTGAATACAAGGGTATAGAGATATATGGCGTAGAGACTCTGGAAGATGTGCTGAGAATAGTGGAAGGAGAAGAGGTCTGCGAAGAACTGATGGTCAGAAATCTGCTGAAAAAGTCCATATATTCAGAAGGATCTCAGGAAGAATCCAATCGGAATGATTCATATATGGATTTTTCTGAAATCATAGGACAGGAAGCTGCAAAGAGAGGAATAGAGGTCGCCGCTGCAGGAAACCACAATGTCCTTCTCATAGGCAGTCCCGGCTCCGGGAAGAGCTCGTTGGCAAAGGCAATGGCAGGAATCCTTCCCGAAATGAGTCTGGAGGAGTCATTGCAGACAAGCATGATATATTCCGTAGCCGGGTTGGGCAAGACATCTGGAGGCCTGATGAGAAAACGTCCTTTCCGGTCGCCTCACTACAGCGCATCTGTAGCAGCCTTGATAGGAGGAGGATCTGAGAATATAATGCCGGGAGAGATATCTCTTGCTCATAACGGAATACTTTTTGCCGACGAGTTCTGTGAAATGCCTAAAAAGGTCCTGGAGGTGCTCAGAGCCCCGATGGAAGACCGAAAAGTGACAATTTCAAGACTGAAATCGAAGGTTGAATATCCGGCTGACTTCATGCTTGTGGCAGCGACAAATCCCTGTCCATGCGGGTACTACGGAGAAGGCGACAGATGTACATGTACACCATCAAAGAGGATTGCTTACCTCTCGAAACTGTCGGGCCCTATTCTAGACAGGATTGATGTGCAGCTCTGGGTTTCGAGAGTTGACCCCAGAAAGCTTATGAACAGAAAGGCTGCCGAGACGACTGCCGAAATTGCGGCAAGGGTACTAAGAGCCCGAGAAATTCAAAGAGAACGGTTTGCTGCAGAAAACGAAACAGCTCAAGGGAATGATAAAAGGATATTCTGCAATGCTGCTATGAACAACAGGATGATAGAAAAGTACTGTCCTCTGTCCGATGAGTGCAAATCCCTGCTGGAGAAGATAATAGAACGTAATGGTCTGTCGGCCAGAGCTTGTAGCAGAATCATAAAGCTGGCTCGGACGATCGCCGATCTGGCAGAATCCGCCGACATCTCTCCGGAACACATTCTGGAGGCGGCAGGTTATCGCTTTCTTGATAAACAGAACATATTTGAATGAGACCTGTCTCCTTTGAATCTTGAAAACAAGATGTATCTTTGCACTATGAAACAGAAAGTAGACATCAAAGGGCTGGGAGACCTCGAAAGAGCGGCAGCGGAATTTCTTGAAAAAATAGGAGACAACACTCTGGTAGCATTCTTTGCACCTATGGGTTCGGGCAAGACAACCTTCACCACAGCTATCTGCAAAGTACTTGGAGTGACAGACCCTGTAGGCTCCCCGACATTCGCCATCGTCAACGAATACATGAGAGCTGATGGGGATCCTATGTATCATTTCGACTTTTATAGAATCAACAAACTGGCAGAGGCTGTCGAAATAGGTTTGTACGACTATCTTGACAGCGGATGTCTCTGCATAATGGAGTGGCCGGAAAACATTGAAGAACTTCTGCCTGAAGAAACATTGAAGGTTTACTTCACGATAAACGCCGACCAGTCCAGAACACTTACATGGGAGGCCTGACAGAAGACACCGTGCATATATAGCCGTTTACATCCAGTTCTTCCATATCTCCATCCTTCCATATCAATGGTCTTGCTCCGGTCAGGGATGACAGACCGACTGTAAGCATCCCGTCCGCCATATCAATCGGCGATGAGCCCAGGCATGCATATCCCTCCGGCAGGGGTATGTATTCACCCATACGGAATACGGCAGAAATGCCGGACTTTCCATTCAGCAGACAAGAGACACCACCTTCTCCGGACCATATCGAAGCGACGGTCATCCCCGGATCAAAATTCCGTAATATCCTGTTCTGCAGCCATATGGCACTGGACAAGCCTGTGTTTGAAGAAAGTATCATTTCTGTGCCCAGAATATTTCCGACACTGAAAAGCTGCCCTGTCACCACCTTTGTCTGAAAAGGCAAGGACAAGGCCTCTATCGATGATTCTGACACAATCACCGGCTCGGACACTCCTGTCAAAGATGCCAGATAAAAGATTCTTCCGGCATGGATTATAATATCCCAAACCTTCCTGATATCCTCTCTTAAGGCAGTCTGAACCACTTTGCCGCCCATGAAGCAATAATATCTCTCCTGTCCTCCCTCTGCAGAATTTATCGGCTCTGCAAAAGCAAAGACCATGTCATCACCATCTTCTGTCAGACGTCCGAAAGCATAACCGGTGTCTCTTTCCAATACGGGGCGTCCATTGACACGAAAAGCGAATCCTTCTCCATTCCTTCTATGGCCCAAGGTATACAAAGTATCTTTCCTGACCAACATATCGTCCACAGACTCCCTGCCTCCGAATGAAAGGAACGGTTTACCATCCTTTTTGATGACAGTCTCATCATCAGTAGCAAAATCTGTATACAGATGCCCCTCGATCATCCTATGCATGTCCGGATCGGAACTGACGCAATACTGATCTCCTACCGGGACCTTCAGGATGGGCCTTCCGTCAGCAAAAACAGCCAGAGAACATTTTACAGCCCCTTTCTCCGAATCCGAAAACCAGTCATATCCATCAGGATAATCAAAGGCAGTTACATACGTTATACTACGCGAGACAGGGGACACCCCCTGTGTCGGACCTGTCCATATGCCGTTATTCTCATCCTTTACGAATTCACCTATTTCCGACACTCCGCAAGATATCAACAGCAACGTCGCTACCTCAGCCAAAATGCTCTTCCCTGCAAATCCCTTCATAATCATTTTTTCTGCCAAAGAAAGCATATCTGCATGAAACAACCTGAGACACTCACCCCTGAGCACCTCTCTTTCGTCACATTTTTCTTTTTTTTATAAGGATTGAATCTTTTTTATAAAGAATCACTTGCGATACACCGCAAAAAGAGCAGAGCCGGAACCCGACATGCTCACATAGACTGCACCACAATCATATAAGGAGCGCTTTATAGCAGCAAGTTCCGGATATTTTGCGAATACGGTTTCTTCGAAATCATTAACCAGAATTCCGTCCCATTCCTCTACCGTCTTTGCCAGTGCCTCCCTCAAGGACACCTCTGGAAGATGGGCTTTGATACCGCCATAGGCATCTTTTGTCGACACGGCAATACCCGCAGGAGTTATTACCTGAATGTCATATTTTTCCAGATTTACCTGATACTCTGTAAGAATGTCTCCTCTTCCCTCGCCTATCATAGGACGATTATATATGAAGAACGCACAGTCGCTTCCGAGGCGTGAAGCATAATCAGCAAGCTGCTGTTCCGAAAGGCTCAGTGAACATAGCTCATTGAACATCTTGAGCGCGAAAGCCGCATCTGCAGAGCCACCGCCGAGACCTGCGCCTACCGGAGACGTCTTCTCCAGGAATATCTTCACTGGAGGAAGGTCGAAGTCTGCTGCAAGAATCTCATACGCCTTGGCCGTAAGATCTTTAAGAGGGTCCCAATCCACTCCCTCCTCGCGGGCAATGGTTATCATCAGTTTACCATCCTCGGAAATACCCTGTACAAGTTTCGGAGCAGCGGATTCTTCGGTCTCGACCCCGAAAACACCCTCCGGCTTTACACTGCCCTGCCTGGCCGGAACAGACGAACCATATCTGCTGAATAAGGCGGCAGAGGTACGGCTATAATCGTCTCCTGCAACAATCTCCAGAGTGTCACAGATCCCGAAGTATGGAACAAACAGAGTCTCAAGGTCATGAAAACCGTCCTCACGCTTACGCAGGACATTCAGACCCAGATTTATCTTTACATTCGGATTGGTTATCATATATGTTCTTTTCCTGAATCATCAGACTATATATCTTCCGTGACCCCCTCCCTCTACGAGGGTACCCCCTAGCCGGGGGTGGCATGTCACTTACAGACATATAGTCTGATGATTCAGATGTTACGGATTATATTTCTGATCTCTGATTCTATTCTGGCTGTCAGGGCATCACGTTGTGTCTCATCCTCAACGTGCTCCAGCACCGGAGCTATGAAGGAGATCATCTGAAGAACCTTTGCATCTTCCAGGCTGATTCCACGAGAACGCATATAGAATTGCTCCTCTTCATTCAGACGTCCTATTGTAGCTCCATGCGAGCACTTCACGTCATCGGCATAGATCTCCAGCTGAGGCTTCGTGTCCACCTTGGCACCGTCTGTAAGCAGGATGTTATGGTTCTCCTGATATGCCTCAGTCCTCTGAGCATCCTGGGCAACTATGATCTTGCCATAAAAATCGACCTTGGAAACACCTCCGGCAATGCCCTTGAAAAGCTGACGGGAATTGCAGTGAGGCTCGTCATGATACATATCCACTGCTATTTTGACCTTTTCTTCACCGCCACATACATATGCACCATAAACATTAGCCTCTGCCCCCTCACCTACCAGATGTACATCCAGCTTGATATCAGCAGAAATCCCCGGGAAAACCAGCAGGACGACATCCGCTCTCGCATTTCCTTCCACAACAATCTGCTGCGGAATTTCGGATTGCAGAGATGACGTGCCACCCCCGTCCAAGGTGTGCCTGAGTACATATATCCTATGCACCCTATCTCCTTTTCTTATATGCATCTCTTCCATACCCTACAGATTATCGTAACCCTTTTCCTCAATCTCAGCTACCAGTTCCTTACCGGCAGTCTTGACAATCTTTCCGTCCTTCAGCACATGCACCACATCCGGCACGATATAATCCAGAAGTCTCTGATAATGGGTTATGACGATTGCGGCCTTATCTGGAGTATGAAGGGCGTTCACACCATTTGCAACAATGCGCAGAGCATCCACATCCAGTCCGCTGTCGGTTTCATCAAGTATTGCCAGAGTCGGGTCAAGCATCGCCATCTGGAATATTTCGTTGCGTTTCTTCTCTCCTCCAGAGAATCCGACATTCACCTCGCGCTTGGCAAATTCCGGCTTCATCTGCACGAATGCCATCTTCTCGCGCATCAGCTTCAGGAAATCTCCTGCCTTGAGAGGATCCTGCCCCTTTCCGGCACGATGAGCATTGACTGCAGTCTTCATGAAGTTCGTAATCGTCACTCCCGGTATCTCGACAGGATACTGGAATGAAAGGAAGATACCGGCCCATGCACGTTCCTCAGGAGACATTGCAAGAAGATCCTGTCCAAGAAACTCAATCGTTCCGGCTGTAACCGTAAACTGCGGCTTGCCTGCCAGCACTGCAGAAAGAGTACTCTTTCCTGCGCCGTTCGGGCCCATCACAGCATGTATCTCACCCTTGCGGATGACCAGATCCACACCTTTGAGGATTTCCTTATCTTCAACCGAGGCTCTCAGCCCCTCTATCTTCAGTAATATATCGTTTGCCATATGCAATTGTTTTTCTTTAAATTTATCCTATCACGCACTCATAGAACACAACTTCCTATCCGTCAACTGCTTACATTCCACGATCCTTGCGGTATAATCTATACCATGTAAACAAAGACCATATGCCGTTGACCAGATACAGGCAGCTGACGATCGGCATGAATACCAGTCCGGCCTTCAGGTAAAGTGTAAGGTTTGCAATATTCACAAAGAGCCATGCTATCCAGCAGTCCCATTTCTTCAATGCCGACAAGGTCTGGGCTGTAAGGATCAGAACGGTCACACAGCAGTCCAGATATGGCAGCGGATTGGCTGGAAAATATCCGATGAACCACTTCGTTCCCATCATGCTCATCAGCCATCCCCATGCCAAAGCCAGCACCAGCACCAATGCAACTGTCAATCCTCTCTGCGGCCAGCTCAGCATAGTAACCTTAAGGTCACCATTGCCGGAAGCACTTTCCTCGCCTGTCTTCGGATGGCTCCATCTATATTGACCCATAATGTTGATACACAAAGATATCGGCTGCAGGATCAGATTTGCATATAAGTTCTTCTGCCAGAACATGAAGAAGAGCAATGCAGTGTACATATAACCCACATAAAAGTTATATCTGCTGTTTCTGCCTGCAAGAAAGACCGTAGTCAGACCGAATACAGCTGACAGAAGATCTATCAGCAGCACAGGCTTTCCGCCCATCTCAAACAATATGATATTCCAGAATTCCATTTACTTTTCTATTATCCGACAGACCCTTCCAGACTGACCTGCAGGAGCTTCTGAGCCTCGACAGCAAATTCCATCGGAAGCTTCGACAGCACCTCACGTGCATATCCGTTGACAATCAGTCCGACGGCCTCTTCCGGACCTATACCCCTCTGGTTACAGTAAAACAGCTGGTCTTCACTGATCTTCGAAGTCGTTGCCTCATGTTCCACGACAGCCGTCTTGTTTGCATTCTCAATATATGGGAAGGTATGAGCTCCGCACTTGTCTCCTATCAGCAGACTGTCGCACTGCGAATAGTTGCGCGAATTGTCCGCTCCCGGAAGCATCTTCACCAGACCGCGGTAGCTGTTCTGACTGCGGCCCGCCGAAATACCCTTACTTATGATTCTGCTTCGGGTGTTGCGGCCGATATGTATCATCTTTGTTCCGGTATCTGCCTGCTGGAAGTTGTTTGTCACAGCCACAGAGTAGAACTCTGACGAAGAATTGTCACCCTTAAGAATTGTCGACGGATATTTCCAGGTAATAGCAGATCCCGTTTCCACCTGAGTCCATGAAAGGTGGCTTCCCGAGCCTTTACATATGCCCCTCTTGGTCACAAAGTTGAAGATACCTCCCTTGCCCTGGGCATCACCGGGATACCAGTTCTGAACTGTAGAGTACTTCACCTCTGCATCCTTCTCCACTATGATCTCGACTACCGCAGCATGAAGCTGGTTCTCGTCGCGCATAGGCGCCGTACATCCTTCCATATAGCTGACATATGAACCTTCATCCGCAACAATCAGTGTCCTCTCGAACTGACCGGTGCCCGCGGCGTTGATTCGGAAGTAGCTGGAAAGTTCCATAGGGCAGCGAACACCCTTAGGGATATACACGAAAGATCCATCGCTGAACACCGCCGAGTTCAAAGCCGAATAGAAATTATCGCCTACCGGCACTACGGAAGCAAGGTATCTACGTACCAGATCCGGATGTTCACGCACTGCCTCTGAGAAAGAGCAGAATATTATACCCTTTTCTGCAAGAGCTGCACGGAAGGTGGTAGTAACCGATACGGAATCGAACACCGCATCGACTGCAACGCCGGCAAGAGCCGCCCTCTCATGAAGCGGAATGCCCAATTTGTCGAAAGTCTTCTCAAGCTCCGGGTCTATCTCTTTCGGGCGATCCTCATCCTTCTTTGGAGCAGCATAATATATTATATCCTGAAAATCTATCTCCGGTATATCAAGGTGCGCCCACTTCGGCATAGGCATCTTCTGCCAGCGGCGGAATGCCTCGAGACGAAACTCGAGCATCCACTCCGGCTCATCCTTCTTTGCCGATATCAGTCGAATTATATCCTCATTGAGACCTTTGGGTATGAACTCCTGCTCGACATCAGTCACAAAACCATGCTCATACTCCTTGTCTGTAATATTATCTAATATTTCCTTATCCTTACTCATAAACGTCACTGTTCTGTCTTCACGGCATCGTGCTCAGCAGCTGTATTGATACGTTGAGGGCCACCAGCCTCTGCACGCAGAAAAGCTGCCGAACGCTTTAACACAAAGTTTGAGCCGAGGTATTTGGTGCGGACCTCATCATCAGCCGCAAGGGCCTCAGGAGTTCCGCTCTGAAGGATGGAACCTTCATAAAGAAGATATGCTCTGTCGATGATTGCAAGTGTCTCTCCTACATTATGGTCGGTGATGATGACACCGATATTCTTATATTTGAGCTTAGCGATGATATACTGGATGTCCTCGACAGCAATCGGGTCGACTCCGGCAAACGGTTCATCAAGAAGAATGAACTTAGGGTCGATGGCAAGCGCACGGGCGATTTCACAACGTCGTCTCTCTCCTCCGGAGAGCTGTATACCCTTGCTCTTGCGCACCTTGTGGAGGTTGAATTCATCGAGAAGAGCCTCCAGCCGTTCCTTTCTCTCCGCCTTGGTGAACTGCTTCGACATCTCCATTACAGACATTATGTTGTCTTCAACAGACATATGACGGAATACAGACGCCTCCTGTGCAAGATAACCTACCCCCTTCTGGGAACGCTTGAACATAGGAAGACCTGTAATATCTTCATCATCAAGATATATCTTTCCTGCATTCGGAACAATAAGTCCTGTTATCATATAGAAACTGGTGGTCTTTCCCGCACCGTTCGGACCGAGGAATCCGACGATTTCACCCTGCTCCACTTCCATGGAAACACCTTTCACGACCGTCCTGGGTCCATACTTCTTTACAAGATTTTCGCAACGGAGTTTCATTGTATCTGTCTTTATTTAATATCAAGTCCCAATTCCTTGACAAGATTCTTCACCTCGTCATTCTCTTTCATCAGCACTCCTGCCTGCTCGCTGGGCATATATGCTTTCTTCTCTTCAACAACTTCGTCTGGTACAACAGCCACCCTCAGATAAACCTTAAGCGAATCCACAAGAGTCCTGTATCTGCCTTCCAGATCATGCAGCAGCTTGGATTCCACCCACTCTTTCTGAGCCTCATTGACAACCCTGAAGGTTACGGTCTTGGCATCCTCGCCGGCTTCAATCGTCAAAGACGAACTTGAAAGCATGCTGGCAAGCCTAGGCTTGTCACTGTATATCTGAGCCAGTTCAGGCCACTTTGAATTCAGGATTTCATCTGACGGAACAGGCTTGTCATCCTTCTGAACGGCTGATCCGGCAGCATCCGCGCTCTTGTCCATCATGGCCTTCAATGACATTGCTGCTCCCGTACGTGCTGCACGTGTTCTGCGCTGAGGCTCGGCCTGTGCAGGAGCTGGTTCTGCAGCCGGCTGAGGCTGAGATGGTTCAACAGCTACCGGCTCCGGCTGCACTGCCACCTGCTGCGGAGCTGGTGCAGGAACGGGCTGAGGTGCCGGTTGAGCGACCTGCTGAGGTGCAGGAACTACCGGCTGAGCCGTCTGACGACCGGAAAGGAAGCTCAGACGCATAAGCGCAAACTCGATATGAAGTCGCGGATTCACGCTAGCCCTGTAGCCTGATTCACACTGTGTCGTTATGCCAAGACTTTCATAAAGGAAAGGAAGAGGACATCGGTCCGCCTGCTCCTTATATCGGGCCTTCAGCGAATCCGGCAGTTCGAGAAGTGCATCCAATCCACCGCTCTTGCTGACAATCAGATCACGGAGATGCGAAGAAAGGGCAGCAACAAAATGAAGAGCATTGAAACCCTTTGTCAGAACTTCATCGAAAGTCAGAAGGGCTGCGGGATAATCCCCGTTGAGGAAAGCATCCACCAACGAGAAGCTATATTCATAATCCAGAACATTAAGATTGCGCAGCACATCCTGATATTTCACATCAGTTCCGCAGAAAGCAACTGTCTGGTCAAATATAGTCAAGGCATCACGCATGGCGCCGTCAGCCTTATGCGCTATCACATGGAGCGACTCGTCATCAATTGAAATGCCTTCGTTCGATGCCACCATCCTAAGATTCCTGACAATGTTGTCGACTGTGATCCTGTTGAAATCATATGTCTGACATCTCGAAAGGATGGTCGGAAGTATCTTGTGCTTCTCCGTAGTCGCAAGAATGAATATAGCATGTGCAGGCGGCTCCTCCAAAGTCTTCAGAAAGGCATTGAACGCAGCCTGCGAAAGCATATGCACCTCATCGATGATATACACGCTGTACTTTCCTACCTGCGGCGGTATACGCACCTGCTCCATCAGCGTCTTGATATCCTCGACACCATTGTTCGATGCCGCATCAAGCTCATGGATACAGTAGGAACGTCCTTCCGCAAAAGAGAGGCAGGACTCGCACTGTCCGCACGGTTCCATCTCACCGGAAGGGTTGGAGCAGTTGATCATCTTGGCGAATATTCGCGCCGTGGTTGTCTTGCCGACCCCTCGAGGTCCGCAGAAAAGATAGGCATGCGCAAGCTGACCGCGAAGGATGGAATTCTTCAAGGTCTGAGCTATATTGTCCTGACCGATAAGGGTCCCGAAGGAGTCCGGTCTGTATTTTCTTGCAGATACTATATACTGAGCCATAAACGTTCTTTGGTCATAACAGACAAAGATAGGCATTTATTTTGTAACTTTGTGCCCGAATGCACATAGAGTACCAATCGTATGAAGAAGTTTTTAATATTTATTGCTTTGGCGGTAATGCCGTTAACTGTTCTGGCACAGGCACAGATAGACACAAAGAAAGTCAAGATCGGAGATTTCACTCAAAAGATAACCAAGGTCGTGCTCACTGGAGGAGCAATGTTTGACGGCGTTCTTCAGGAAGAAATCGCAGCTAGATGGAGGGTTTCACCATACGAGTTCTGCACACTTGAAGAGTTCAACTCATTGAAAGACAACGACAATTACTATTTCCTCCTCACCACAAAGGGTCAGTTCAAGAGAGAGACAGAGCCAAGCCTTCAGTTCCTTACACTGATAAAAGGAGGCAAGAATGCTTCGAAAGGCATCGATGAAATGCTGGAGATAGTGTCATTGCCGATATGTGCGGCAGATGATCCGTCAGGAAGAGAGCTTATATTCCTCCCTGTATTCCTCACCATCATTCAGGAATATGCCCTTGATTCCATGGACAAGGATTATAACGCATACGGCGGCCTCGGAAACTACACATCGAACATCACGAAGTCAAGCGACATGAAGATCGTTTTTTCTGAAGACGACATCAACAGTTCTGTTCCGGAAAGCGAATACGCAGATTTCTGCATAACAGACGAAGATACCGCCGACCTTTATATCACCAACAACACTCCCGGTTTTCTGGTAAGTTATGTTGTGGCACCTGCAGAACCTGTCAACGGCTCATTCTGCTACAAGATGCTGATCGATGCCCAGACATATAAGCTCTATTATTTCCGTAAACATCGCATAACCCCTAAAGCCGGAGCCGGCTTCATGTCGTTCGACCTCCGAAGCATCAATTCGGCACGTGTGAACCACAGATGATAAGCGGCAAGGCAGATTGCGGGCTGGGATATGCCGTAAAGCGCAGCGGATCGGCTGTCGCTTATTGTGCTATAAGCATCAAATGCGGCACGAGAGACGAAAAGGGCTACCATAACGGGATAGCTCATTTTACCGAACACACTATATTCAAGGGTACGGAAAAGAGAAGTGCCACAGTAATCAACGGCTACCTGGACCGCCTTGGAGGGGAACTCAATGCCTTTACGACAAAAGAGGAAATAGTCTTCCACGCGACCGTCCTGAAGGAAGACCTGCCCAAGGCTGCAGCACTCCTGTTCGAACTGGCTACATGTCCGACGTTCCCAGAGCATGAAATAGAGACAGAAAAAGGGGTAGTCATAGACGAAATACATTCCTATAAGGACTCTCCTTCAGAGGATATATATGACAGATTCGAAGAAATGGTCTTCGAAGGTCATCCACTCAGCAGGAACATACTCGGTACGGCTGCATCGGTCAGGAAGATTACAAGAAACGAACTTCTCGGATTTGTCCGCGAGAAGTTTCTGCCAGGCAGGATGGCTTTCAGCATTGTTGCGGATATCGATGAAAAGAAGATGGAAAAGGATATCCTCAAGCTTGCGGAGAACTACTTCGGCAAAGAAGGATTGCCTGCCACTGAAAGAGAAGCGGTAAATGCTCCTGCTGCCGTACCTTTCAACAGGACAATAAACAAAAGGAACCATCAGGCGAACTGCATCACCGGAGGCCTGGCTCCTTCTCTTTACGAAGAGCGTGAAAGGTTGGCAACTGTGCTTCTGTGCAATATTCTGGGAGGACCGGCTACAAACTCCATACTCAATTCCGTCCTTCGAGAAAAGAACGGCTGGGTCTACGGAGTAGAGTGCTCGTACACTCAGTTTGCAGATACGGGACTCGTGGCTATAAGCCTCGGATGCGACAAGGCAAACATAGACAGATGTCTGAAAACCATTGAGAAAGAAATAGGAAAACTCCAGGATGAACCGCTTTCACCACGAAAATTAAAAGCAGCTAAGAAGCAGCTTCTGGGACAGCTTGCCATCAGCGGTGACAATGGCGAGACTCAGTGTCTTTCCATGGGCAAGAGTCTTCTCGCATACGGCAGGATTACAGGTGGGAAGGAAACCCGCGCGCTTGTGGAAGGGATAAAGGCTGAAGATGTCCAGGAAATGGCCCGGAAAATATTCGATCCGTCAAAGATGTCGACTCTCATATACATCTAAAACCTTATTGGCTATGGAAAGTATCTACAAATATATAGAAGAGCATGCTTCAAGGCCCAGCGAAGCCCTGGATTGGGTCGTGAAACAGACACACATAAGAACTAATCATGCACGTATGCTTTCGGGAGCCGCTCAGGGACAGCTGATGAGAATGATTGCCAGGATGGCAGATGCAAGACGTATTCTTGAGCTCGGCACCTTTACCGGATATTCGGCAATATGTCTGGGATCGGCACTGCCTGCAGACGGACATCTTGACACTCTGGAGCTGAATGACGAGCTTGAGGACCTGATACTTGAAGGTTTTGAAAAGTCAGGTCTGGCAGACCGCATCAGCCTGCATATTGGGGATTGCAAGGAAACCCTCAAGCGACTTGCTGAGGAAGGCAAAGTCTATGATCTGGTCTATATAGACGCGAACAAAAGGGAATATTGCGAATACTATGAACTGGTATTCGATATGATACGTCCGGGAGGTCTTATTCTGGCTGACAACGTATTGTGGGACGGCAAGGTCTGCATGGATCCGCTTCCTCAGGACAAGCAGACACTCGGGATTGCACGTTTCAACGACATGGTCTCCGCAGACCCTCGCGTGGAATCAGTGATATTGCCGATCCGCGACGGTCTGAATCTCATACGAAAAAAATAGCTTACTGACGTGTAATCCTCGCTCCGAGAGCGTTCAGACGGACATCTATGTCCTCGTAGCCACGGTCTATCTGGTCGATGTTGCTGATGACGCTTGTTCCCTTGGCAGACATCGCCGCAATAAGAAGGGCTATACCTGCACGGATGTCGGGAGATGCCATATTGCAGGCACGAAGCTGATAATTATGGTCGTGGCCGATCACCACTGCCCTATGAGGATCACAGAGAATGATCTGAGCACCCATGTCTATAAGCTTATCAACAAAGAAAAGTCGGCTCTCGAACATCTTCTGATGAACCAGGACGCTGCCCTTGCATTGAATTGCCACGACAAGAAGCACGCTGAGGAGATCCGGAGTCAGACCAGGCCATGGAGCATCTGCAATAGTCATTATTGAACCGTCAAGGAAGGATTCCACGATATAGCTTTCCTGTTCCGGAACAAAGATATCATCACCCCTCTGTTCGATCTGAACTCCCAGTCTGCGGAAACTGTCAGGAATGATTCCAAGATTCTCATATGACACGTCCTTGATAAGTATCGAGCTTCTGTTCAAGGCTGCCATACCTATGAAGGATCCCACTTCAAGCATATCCGGAAGAATACGATGTGTTGCGGTGTGCAGCTCCTTTACTCCCCTGATCTTCAACAGATTGGATCCGACACCATCTATCTGCGCACCCATTGCCGTCAAGAGTTTGCAGAGCTGCTGCACATAAGGCTCGCAGGCAGCATTGTAGATAGTGGTTTCACCCTCGGCAAGCACTGAAGCCATCACGATATTGGCGGTACCGGTCACTGACGCCTCATCAAGAAGCATATACGCACCCTTAAGAGACTTTCCCTCCGGAACCCTGAGATAGAATGCCTTTCTTGAAGGATCATAATCCTGCTCAGCCCCCAGCTTCATCATTCCTACGATATGCGTGTCGACTCTGCGGCGACCGATCTTGTCTCCGCCCGGCTTAGGAAAATAAGCATGTCCGAAACGAGCAAGAAGCGGTCCGACAACCATCACCGAACCACGAAGACGTGCACAACGTGCCACGAAATCTGCACTGGCGATGTATTTCTCGTCTATATTCTCCGCCTTGAATGAATATACACCCTTGTCAAGTCTCTTTACCTCAACACCCATTCCTTCAAGCAGGAGGATGAGGTTCTTCACATCCAGAATCTCCGGAATATTTGAAATGACCACTTCCTCCTTTGTAAGGAGCACGGCACTGATTACCTGAAGAGCCTCGTTCTTGGCACCCTGAGGTCTTATCGCTCCGCTGAGCTTATGTCCGCCTTCTACTATAAATGAACCCATCCCCGTCTGTTTTGAATAATATGCAAAGATAAGAAATTATTCTCCGAGGAACACCTTCTGTCTGCGTAATACATCCAGAAGTTCAGGAACATCCACACCACGTGGAGTCACAGAATTCTTTACTGCGAGAGAAGCAGCTGCACCCGCAGCCTGCCCCATCGCCATTGCAGGAGGCATCACGCGGATTGCACCTGCAGCATCTGACGTCGCAGAAAGGCAACGACCGGCAACAAGAAGTCCCTCGACTCCTTTTGGAAGGAGGGAACGATAAGGGATTCCATACCACTTGCCAGCAGTAAGAGGGGTATACTGGGTCTTCATTCCACCACCGCTACCATGAACGTCCACGGCGCTTGCTGTCACGAAGACGCTGTCCTCAAACATCTTTGCACTAAGAAGGTCCTCTGCTGTAAGTATATAGTCTCCCTCGATATGGCGTGACTCTCTGATTCCGAGATGAGAACCGCTTGCCATCAATGTAGCATTCTCGCATCCAGGCACATACTTATGGAAGAAATTCATAAGCTGCTGGATTTGCTTACGACCTTCAATCTCACCCTTTGTCATGCTTTCAGGATCGGTGGCATCGACATTCTGGATACGGCTGCAGTTCACACACCACTCGTCCGGCTTGACACATTTGTAGATATTCACAGACTTGCGTGCAATGTCCCATTCGCCGTTCTTCTCAGCTTCGGCAACCCACCAGTGAAGGGCACGATAGCTGACCCCGTCAACCTTGCGGAACTCGTGGAGATGCTTCTCGACATCAGCTTCAAGCTTCTTGTAGTCCACATTATTAATATGGAAGAAAGCTGTCGACGGCTGCGGTTTGCCCTTGTCATTGCCGAAATGGCAAGGTACTCCAGAACGATAAGCAACGTCACCATCGCCGGTACAGTCAATGACAACCTTTGCATTCACGATCTGCATTCCTGCCTTATTAGCAATCACGACGCCTGTTATCCTTCCGTCATTGATGATAGGTTCTACAAAATTCGTATGGAAGAGCACTTTCACTCCTGCCTCCTCAACCATCTCGTCGAGAACGACCTTCATGCACTCGGGCTCAAACGGCGTGCAGTGGTCGTGACCGGCAGTAATCCATGCCGAATACGGAGTCGTTGCGCGGACATCCTTAGGGTGGATCGCACCTCCTTTGGCAACCATTCTGTCAACGACCTCCTCGAAGAGGCCCTTGATGATCATCTGTTCGCCATCCGCATCAAAACATGTCATGAACGGTCCCACAAGGCTTCTTGTAGCCATACCGCCAAGGAATCCGGCAGTCTCCACAACCATGACATTGACGCCCTCTCGTGCCGCAGCGACCGCCGCACATACTCCGGCAGGGCCACCTCCCACAACAAGGACATCTGTTTCATATTTTCTGGTGATATTCTTCAGGTTGACATTACCCTTTGAATCCTCACAACATGATGAGAGCATCGGCGAAGCCACTCCAGCGGCGGCAATCATACCGGTCATTGAAAGAAATTCACGCCTTTTCATTTTTTCACTTTTTGCTTTAAAACGTTTCAATTCTGCAAAATTAAAACTATTTTTTATTTTCTGCTTGTATATGGACCGAATCTCTTAATGATTTTCATCGACATCGCAGCGTCGCTGTCATTAAGCTGATAAATGTAGAACTTTTCTCCACCAGGATTGACCCGCACGACAAAATGCCCCTGCTTTCCTTTGATACGCGCACCCTTATCGCTATATTCATTGTGATATGAGGCGATCTTGTTTGTCGTAAATATATCAGTCATGCCGTGGTTACATTTCGATGAAATCATTCGCTCGTACGTATCCTTGCGTGGCTGTATCCTTCTCCACACATTCACAACTATGACCTGAGGATTAAGTATACTGAGAAAATACTCGGAATTACCATCTGCCGAACCATGATGATTAGCCTTGAGCAGATCAACCTCTCCCGTAACATTAGCCAGATGTTTCTCGGCATCTCTCCATGGATATGACGAGCTTACGCTATTGCTTACGACATCTCCCCCGCAGAAATAGTCAAAATTTCCATATCTCAGCATGAATACAGTACTGGTCATATTCTCATTCGGTGAGTCCTTCCCTTCGTTGGAATCAATCGAAAGCTGGTCATTCTCAGGGAAAGTCATCAGGGTCTCCGCTCCGCTGCCAGTCCACATCAGCCCGTTCGCTGACAGATTACGGATCTCGAAGTCCGGATAATCCTCCGGTCTGTACTTCATCACAAACTGATCTTTTGCTCCTGGCCTGAAAGCCTCACGCACCAAGCCGCTGTTCTTCTTGTGATACTGAGCGGCATTACGGTAGTTCAGGACAGTCCAGCCGTGATATCCCGACTTTCCATTCTCATTCACATCATACGCAAGAGGTTTCGGATAGTCATAATCAGGATAAGCCTTATCAGTGACAACTCCAACCTTATTCTCGTCCAATATCTCTGCCACACCTATCTTCATATATCCGCCGCCGATTTCCAGAAATTCTTCCATCGTTGTTATATCACGCAAAGCTTTTCTTCCATCTGCTGTATAAAGAGGGTTACCTTGTCCGATCTCCCCATCAGGGCAGCCGGTAAATCTCTGACCTATGTGATCCGAGTGGAAATGCGTAACATTCAGATAGTCGATGACATCATTACCTGTCCAGGACTTGCATTTTGCCAGATAGAGGTTAATCCACTCGCTCGGACGTCTTGAGGAGTTAGGATAATGACCTACGTAATAATCGTTTTCGTCTTCGGGAGTACAATAGCTGCTGGCGGCATCAACCAGCATCTGAGTGCCGTCAGGCATGATGATGAATGAGCATTCGCCTGTTCCGGTATTTATGAAATGAATATCGAGATATCCGGCCCGCCACGCAGGGAGGTTTCCGCTTTGGGCATGTGCGCCGGTGTCTTCTTCCGTCTCCGTATTCCCGACCGCTCCGTTTTCCGGGTCGTCGGCAGGACTGGCAGAGCCATTTTTACTGCATACAGTAAGAAGCAGGGACAGGAATGCTAATGCCAAAAATCTTACAACAGTAGTAATCATTATTCAATGTTCTTTGAATATACCTAACCTTAATGTTTGGCAAGTTATTCAAAAAACATTGAACTCCAAAACATATTCAATGAAATCAACGTTCACCATTAAAGGCAGAATAGCCGTGCCATCTCGAACGGTCTTCGTCCCACTTCTGTGAAATGACCGAATCTGCAGACGCCATATCTTCCTTTGTGCATTGCCTGAAATTGACCGGCGAAGACTTAAGAACAAAGCCGGTCCTGGAAACAGGTTCTGCATCCTTCTTTACATCATTACCGCAAGAGGTCAGGATTGCAAGGGCTACAAGAGCTACATTCAGGAGAATGAGCTTTGCGAAAATTTTGGAGTTTGATGAATTCTTCATGGCGATCCTTGTTTAACTGATGTGAAGATACTGTCAACATCATTCCGGAGCATTCCAAAATCCGCTGTCAATTTTTAACTTTTGAATAAGATGAGCAGAATTAGCGATTTCCTGAAGTTTTGAGAACATTTTTAAAAACAATGACTTGATTTATTTATCTTTGTATTTCGAGAAACTCACAACTCCTATGAAAAAGACCGTTTCACTTATCATTCTCCTGATACAGTTCGTTCTTGCAACATCTGCAAGGGAACAGTATATATATTCAAGAATATCTCAAAAGGAAGGACTTACCTCCGCAATAAACAGTATTCATAATGAGATAGGCGGTGACCTTTGGATAGCTACACAGAACGGTCTGTACAGATTCAACGGCAATGTACTCAAACACTATGATGACAGCCTTTTCAAAGACAAGACCGTTTTTAAAATCAACGTCGATCACTTGGGAAACCTATGGGTGCTGACAAACAACTGGCTGCTGCTCAAGAAAAAAGGTGAAGATGAATTCTGTGAGATTAAAGTTGAAGACAAAAAAAGACCTTTCCACAGCATGTACAGCAACAGCACCGGGGTCTGGTTCGGAAGCATCGGGAGTCTCTACAGATATGATTATTCAACCAAGGAACTGAAACTCTCAAGTGAAATAACTGATCAGCCGGACATCGTGATACGAAGCATCATTGACCCGCACGATGGAAATCTCATATGCTGCTCTCACAAAGGTATAGTCATTATTGATTCCGAAAGCGGGAAAGTCTCGGATGTTCAGGCCGGACGTGCCAAAGAAATATCAGATGCGATCATAGACAGCAAGGGGCGTATCTGGCTGGCACTCTATAACAAGGGCATAACAGTATACTCAAAAGATGGCATACTGCTAAAGGAATACAGGACAGACAACTCGGATCTGAGCAACAACATTGTGCTTTGCATGACCGAAAGAGACTCAGAAATATGGGCCGGTACAGATGGAGGAGGCATAAATATAATAGACTTCGACAACGACCTGATCAGCACTATGACACATGTTGCCGGAGACCCATCCTCTCTTCCTGCTCATTCCATCAAAAGCATCCACACAGACCATTATGGGAACATCTGGGCCGGCAGTATCAGAGAAGGTCTGATCGGCATCAGCAGCAGCCGGATAAATACTTATTCCGATGTACATATAGGCCAGAATACCGGATTAAGCAACCCTACCGTCCTTTGCCTCTATGAAGACAGACATTCCGGCCAAATATGGATCGGAACCGACGGAGAAGGCCTCAACAGATTTGACCCCGATGTCAATTCATTCAGACATTACAGGACAACACTGAGAACAAAGGTAGTATCTATTGCCTCATACTCAGAATCCGAACTGATCATATCCATATATGGAGACCGGATATGGATATTTGACAAGAATACAGGTAAGCTAAGGCCGCTGAAGATGCACGATGCAGACCTTGAATATCAGATCAAATATGCCGGTCGTGGCATAAACGTACTGAATGAAGCAGACGGAACTATCCTGCTTGTAAGCAATACAATCAAAAGATATGACAGAATCTCAGGTAAATGTACAGTCGTCAGAATTGACATAGGCGGCAAGGCACGTGGCAACTTCATGCATATCGGGTACTCGGATAATGGCATATGGCTACATGATTCTAAAAGGATATACCATCTGAAGACCGGCGCAGAACAGATGGAAATTGTAGGAGAAATCCCCGAGGGCATAGAAATCCGGTGCGGAGACTCAGACAGTTCGGGAAAAATCTGGCTGGCGACTTCAAGAGGTCTGAAAAGTTTCGACAGCATGAACGGAAGATTCAGCGATATACCGACCTCTCTTTTTGACGGAGCATCTTCGGTAGTCTGCGACAGAAGTTCAAGAATTTGGGTCGGTACCGAGAAGCACGCCTATGCCTATCACATTGAATCACAGAACTTTGCAATATTAGGAGATTCCGATGGAGCTTCATTGAACGAATTCCTTCCTAAACCAAAGCTGCTGGCAGAAAACGGCGACATCTATATGGGTGGCGTTCAAGGTCTGCTTCATATCGACGCACGATATGAAGCAGATACAGAAGAAGAACCTGTCCTTAAACTATATGAAGTCGAGGCAGATCACAAAAGGCTTAAAGAAGACAAGAACGGAAGATACCTGCTTCCACGTCACAGCAAGGCAATGTCAATAAGTATTTCTGCATTGGAAAAAGATATTTTCAGGGAAAAACTGTACCGATTCTCTTTTTCAAACAACGGAGGTACATATGAGACTTCTGATCCGGTACTTTATCTTCAGAAACTTCCGAAACCCGGCAAATACTCTATTTCTGTTTCATGCACTAAAAGAGACGGTTACTGGACGGATAATACGGACCTTCTGGAGATTCAGATCATGCAGCCATGGTATCTTTCATGGTGGTTCATATCATTAAGTCTCACCCTTGTCACATCATCTGTCATAAGTTATTCCATTTCTGCAAGAAGGCGCAGGAAAAGCAGTATAGAGCTTATGAAGAAAGAGCAGGAGCAGAAATCATATGAGGAAAAGGTTCAGATGCTTATAAACATGAGCCATGAACTTAGGACTCCGCTCACTCTGATCATGGCTCCTTTGAAAAGACTGATTAAAGAAAGAAATTCTGAAGATCAGGACTTCCCTACCTTAATGAGACTATACAGACAATCACGAAGGATGAAGAATATTCTGAACATGGTGCTGGATCTCAGAAAGATGGAGGTCGGTAAGAACAACCTCATTCTCGAGCCTACGGACACTCTGGACTGGATAAACAGCGTTGCCGGAGATATGATTGATGAAGAAAGGTCAGAAGGGATAGAAATAAGCGTTGCTGTCAATCCGGGAACAGAATACATCATCATCGACAGGCAGAAATGCGAAACTGTTCTGACAAATATCCTTATGAACGCCATCAAGCACAGCAGCAAGGGTGACAGGATAAGGATATGGACGGAACTGTGTGAAGGGATGATCAGAATCAGCGTATCCGACGAAGGACCAGGACTGGCTGACGTAGATATGTCTAGAATGTTCACCCGATTCTACAAGAGCAACAATGACAAATACGGAAGCGGCATAGGTCTGTCATATTCCAAGATTCTTGTCGAACTGCATGGCGGAAAGATCGGGACATATAATAATGAGGATAAAGGTGCTACTTTCTGGTGGGAGATTCCTGTAGAGCCGGCACAGGACAGCAACAGGTCAGTTCCGGCAAGAGCCTACCTGAATGAACTGATGGGTTATAATCCGGGGCTGGACATCACCGCTCCTGAGAGCGACAGTTTCAATACCGGCAACATGACGCTCATGCTTGTGGATGACAACACGGATCTGCTGGACTTCCTGCGTGAAGCATTGTGCAATGAATTCAAGGAAATCATCACCGCGGAGAGCGGCAATGAAGCATTGCGAAGAATGAGATCAGGCAGACTGCCGGACATTATCGTCAGTGATGTAAATATGCCTGATGGGGATGGCTATCAGCTATGCAAGGAAATAAAGACAAATGAGAAATTCAGCCACATACCGATAGTCCTGCTGACTGCAAGGGGCGAAGAACAGAGCCAGAGCGACAGCTACAGACTGGGAGCAGACGGCTTCATTGCCAAGCCTTTTGAGATGGAAACCCTCATGGAGCTGCTTAAAGGCCTGCTCAGGAAACGTGCAGACGTAAAGAAAAGGTATCTGGACGACAAGGAAGAAACCACAGATTTCGGTTCGAACGAAGAAGGTTTCATAATCAGGTTCAACAAGATCGTAAGCGAGCATATGAGCGACCCTGAACTTGACCAGCAGCTCATCTGCCGTGAGCTGGGAATGAGCCGCGCCCTTCTCTACAACAAGATGAAAAGCATCACAGGAACCGGTGCAAAGGAATATATTACAAAAATACGTATAGAAAAAGCGAAGAGTCTTATGGAAAACCCTTCGCTGTCTATTGCTGAGATTGCCGAGATGACCGGCTTCACTTCACAGAGTTATTTCAGTACTGCGTTCAAGAGCCAGACAGGAATGACTCCAAGCCAGTTCAGGACTAATTGTCCGAAGCCACAGACTGACTGATTGACTTGACACGGTATTCCTGATCGCTGTCATCCAGCACCAGAATCTTATACTCCCTGCCTCCAGGAGCCACCTTGACTACGATGTGACCTTGAGTACCGGCAAAGGTTGTCCAGTCGACACCTTCTTCCGCAAGAAGCACCTTTGCCCCTTCGGTAAGGTTGGTCGTGTAGAAATCCAGATCCGGAGAAGCCTTGAAGAAACGCTTGACCGTCGCATGGTTGGGATGAATGTCCTTCCATGTACCTGCTATCACGAAATCCGGTCTCAGGACAGACAGAAGTTCGTTTGAGTTTGTGCCTTTAGTGGAATGGTGGCTGGCCTTCATGCCCTCGACCTTGCCCATGACCTCCGCTATCGGAGTCTCTATGTCAAGATACCCGAACTGCTCCCTGCGGATATACTGGCAGTCACCTCCGGTGAACCAGTCGAAATCCCCATATTTAAAATGATGCGCGACGCTGAGGATGTTTTCCGGTACGCATCCCTTGTCTTTGCCTATTACCATCAGTTCGTCAGTCGAAGGCAGTCTTGAGACATTGCCCGACTTCCCGTCCCACACGTTTCCATTGGATGCAAGGGTCCTTACAGAGAAAGACGTATATGCCTCCGGTGAATGGAGCATACGGATTTCATCAAGAGCTCCAGCAACAGCAGTTCTTCTCTCGGTCCCATACGCCTCCGCCGACCATTCCAGATATTTCAGATAATTCCCGTACCTCTTGGGAGTCGCTCCTGCAAAAGAATTCTTCGACGGGCGGTCCATCAGATCTCCCCTGTCATACACCACTCCTACAGGAATCTGGCTTCCTACATCGGTGATTCCGCTTATGACAAAGCCACCTTCCTCATGCACTGGCATTCCCTTCTCGAGTATACCCATATGGTCGCCATGATAATGAGTCAGAACGGCATAGTCCAACTTTCCTCCGGACACTTCCGGAAGGAAATGACGGATGTAATCAACTATGACCTGGCTGCTTGTGATGTCAGCGGAAGGTTTTGCCGGAGCCAATGGATAGCCATGACCTTCCAGCTCCTCATCCATAGGATTGGCACCGGCCGCATCAACCAGCAAGGTTGTTCCGTCCGGAAGGATATAGAAGAAGCACTCGCCTCTTCCTGTATTGATGGAATGGATTTCAAACCATCCTTCCTGCCATCCTGACATCACTTTTCCCACCTTGTCTTCTGGAGCACACGCTATGAAGGCAAGCATCATTGCCAGTCCTATCAATCGTTTCATTTTTCAGGGAATTTTATATCAAGTTTATATTTTTCAACATCATTCGGCACCGGCTGATGGGCCTCCCTGACAAACTCCCACATCTGGTCTACAATATCAGGATGCCGAGCCGCCAGATCCGTAGTTTCCAAAGAATCCGTCTGAAGGTCAAACAATTCCATCGTAGTATTGCCGTTCTTCACATTCTGCACAAGACCTTTCCATCTGCCCCAGCGGACAGCAACCCATCCTTTTGAACCCGGATATTCCCAATAGAGGTACTCATGCTGCGGCTGTCTGCGTCCTTCAAGGGTCGGTACGAAAGATATTCCGTCGTTCTCAGGAGCCTCGACTCCGGCAAGTTCTGCAAAAGTAGGCATCAGGTCTACGAACTGACCGGCATAATCGCTTGTGCCTGGAGTAAGATGAGAACCGAAAGAGACAATGAAAGGCATTCTTATACCTCCCTCATGGAGAGATCCCTTGCCCCACCCTTTGGTACATTTGAAAGGACCTCCGCTCCTGAAATAATCCTTTGGAGAATTCGAGTTGTTTGCAGGACCATTGTCTGATGAGATGATGAAGATGGTGTTCTCATATATTCCCAGTTCCTTAAGTTTCTGTACAAGCTTGCCGACCTGTGCGTCAAGATGAGTGATCATCGCCGCATATGCCGACTTAGGGTATAGTACAGGATAGTACCATCCTCCGTCGAGAATCGGTGTCTTTTCCTCACCGAGCTTGTTCACATAGTACATCACCTCTTCCTCAGGTGCCTGGACCGTACTGTGCGGAACTATCGTGGTCCACATGAGCATGAAAGGATCCGAAGCATTCTCAACCACAAAATTCTCCAATCTGTCATACATGAGATCCGGAGCATAGTATTTCTGATTGAACTTGTCATATGAACGTATATCATAAGGATCGGCACCCGGTTCCAACCTCCTGTTGACAGGCATATATTCATTGCCGGTCAGAACTCTTTCGCCATTTTCCCAGAGATAGTCAGGATAGTATGAGTGCGCAAGCATCTGGCAGTTGAAGCCGTAGAAATAGTCGAATCCCATCTTGTTCGGGTTCGCCTCGGATGTCGGTCCGCCAAGCCCCCATTTGCCGATCATAGCTGTCTTGTAGCCGGCCTTCTGCATCATCTTGGCGATAGTCTCAGTTCCGGCAGCGAGAGGATACTGGCCTTCATATGTGGAGTCCGCCCTCATTCTGTCGAAATACCGGTCCGGCATTCCTGTGTCAAACCCTCTTGGAACCCCTTCCTCATTTGCACGTATCTGGCTGTGACCGGTATGCAGTCCGGTCATTATGCTGCATCTTGACGGCGCAGAAAGCGGAGCATTGGTATACATGTCAGTGAAGACGATTCCCTGACTTGCCAGAGCATCTATGTTAGGTGTTTCTATGAGTTCCTGTCCATAGCATCCTAGGTCACCGTAGCCCAGATCATCGAAAAGGAGGAAGATGATATTCGGTCTTTCCGGCAGTTTGTCTGCACAGCCGGTAAGGGACGCCGCCACAGGCAGCACGGCAGCTGATATTCTGGATAATTTCATGCTTATTCTTTCTTTGTTTTCTGAAAGTTCATATCTCTGAACGAGCCCACGAGTTTCTCGCCGGTTGTACCAGGAGAAAGGCGGAGGAGAACCACACCATGAGGTGCGACTTCCGTCATCCACTGCTCCTTCTGAGAAACTTTTGCAATATCCTTCTGTCTCCAGACGTCACGGACAGTCTGCTCTCCGAAAAGTCCGAGCTTGTGAGGGATAAAACCTATCATCTGCGGTTTGTCGGATATATTGAAGAGTCCCACAGCAAGAGAACCGTCCTCAAGAGGCTTGATATACACATAATAATCATCCTTTACGGTCTGCTTGACGCCCTGGACACCGAGCGGGTCCTGATTGATGTCGAGCACCTCATGGTTGCAGAGAAGGCTGAGCGTGAAGTCGTCCAGCATGCTCATGTCACAACCGATGAGCATCGGAGAAGCAAGCATCGCCCAGAGAGAAATATGTGTGTACTGCTCATCCGGAGTAAGCTGGGTCCACCTCATCTTCCTTCCCCAGCCGACTTTGCCAAGCACAAGCATATCCGCATCCGGCCATCTGCCCGGCTCCTTGAATCCGGCCCAACGGTCCTGAGTGTCGAAGCCGATATCGGAAATGCTTGCCCAATTGTCACGGATATCTGTGGAAGTTCTCCAGCAGTCTGCATATAACTTGAGCTGAGGGCCGATGGTAACCCTTGCCTTGTTGGAAATGCTGTAGACAATATCCCTTCCCGACGCATCAATGGCATCACGCATATCCTTGAGCCACCACACGTCATTCAGGTTCCAGTCATATTTGAGGTAATCAACGCCCCAGTCTACCCACTGCTTCACGTCATTTGCAGCGAACGAATATTCTCCATAATAGCGGATCTTCTCCTTATCAAGCTTTTTCCTGTCGAGCTTGTAATACTGATCGACAAGGCCCTGCTCGACCCACCAGTAGGTTCCTTCGGGATTATCGCACGAAGAGCCGATGTGGGATGCATAGGTCGAAACCCAAGGGGTAGAATAGATTCCGAACTTGAGACCAAGAGAATGGATATACTCTCCCAGAGCCTTCATGTCCGGAAATTTGGAGTTTGGCTGTATGGCCTTGTATTCTCCGCCGCGAACTCCCTGCCATCCGTCATCTATATTCACATATGACCATCCGTAATCCGCAAGTCCGGACTCAACCATTGCCTTTGCCGAGCTCTCCACAAGCTCTTGAGACACGGAATTACCCCAGCAGTTCCATGAGTTCCATCCCAAAGGAGGAGTCAGAGCCACGCGGTCACCGATTATTATGCGAAGCTGCTTTTCGTTCGTTCCCAGTTCGTTGCGAGCCTTCAACGTCACAACATATGTACCTGCCTTCTTTACTTTTCCCGTGATTATACCGGTTGACCCGTCAAGTTTCAGCCCCTTCGGAAGCCCCTCTGCAGCAAAGGTCATAGGGCGTACTCCCGTTGCAGGAATCCTGTACAGGAAGTCAGCGCCAGGTCTTCCTCCACACACTTTTGGACCATTGATCCTTGGCGTGTCCGGAGCCTTCGGAGTAAGGATATAGGCAGAGTAATCAGGAGCCTTTATGTCCTGGGTAAACGCAGAAGCGGTGCTGATGAGCACCGCCAATGCAAGGCATATAGTATATTTCATTATTCAGGGAAATTTATTTCCATCTTATATCTTTCGACATCGTTAGGAGCCGGTCTGTGAGATTCCTTGATATAATCCCACATCTGCTTGACGATCTCAGGATGCTGTGCTGCGACATTTGTAGTCTCAAGGGAGTCTGTCTGGAGGTTGTAGAGCTCCATATCGTTATTTCCCTGATGAACATTCTTCACGAGACCCTTCCATTCGCCCCAACGTACTGCGAGCCATCCCTTTCCACCAGGAAACTCCCAGTAAAGGTAATCGTGCTGAGGTTGCTTGCGGCCTGTCATTGTAGGAACAAGGGATATTCCGTCATTTGCCGGAGCCTCAACACCTGCAAGCTCTGCAAATGTAGGCATGATGTCCACGAACTGACCAGCATAATCGCTTGTACCAGGGGTCAGACGGGAACCGCATGTTATGATGAACGGAAGTCTGATTCCGCCCTCCTGAAGAGAAGCCTTTCCCCAGCCCTTCGTGCACTTGAACGGACCACCGCTCTTGAAATATTCAAGAGGTGAGTTCGAGTTGCATGCCGGACCGTTATCTGATGTGATAACGAATACTGTATTTTCATATATGCCGAGATCCTTGAGCTTCTGGACAAGCTGACCTACCTGAGCATCGAGGTGGGTGATCATCGCCGCATATGCCGACTTAGGATAAAGTACAGGATAATACCAGCCGCCATCAAGGATAGGAGTCTTCTCTTCACCAAGCTTGTTCACATAGTACATGACCTCATCCTCAGGTGCCTGGACGGTGCTGTGAGGAACCGTAGTTGTCCATACGAGCATGAAAGGACCGTCAGCATTCTCATCAACGAACTTCTCGATCTTGTCGTACATCAGGTCGCTTGAATAATGCTTCTGGTTGAACTTGTCATACGAGCGGATATCATACGGATCCGCACCCGGATCAAGTCTCTGATTCACAGGCATATACTCATTACCCTCAATAAATACTTTCTTATCATTCTCCCAAAGGAAGTCAGGATAATATGAATGTGCCCACATCTGGCAGTTGAAGCCATAGAAATAATCGAAGCCCATCTTGTTCGGCTCTGCAGCTGTATTAGGACCGCCAAGCCCCCACTTTCCGACAAGGGCAGTCTTGTAACCGGCCTTCTGCATCATTGTTCCGATGGTCTCGGTTCCAGCTGCGAGAGGATACTGTCCTTCATAATCCGGATTGCTCCAGCTTCTATAGAAAAGGCTGTCTGACATCTGGGCACCTGTCTGGATTCCATGGAGTTCTTCGTTAGCCCTGATCTGGCTGTGACCCATGTGCTGTCCTGTCATGATGCTACATCTCGACGGAGCCGAGAGCGGAGCATTGGTATACATATCTGTAAAGACGATACCTTGGCTTGCCAACGCATCTATATTCGGTGTCTCGATCAGTTCCTGACCATAGCAACCCAGGTCGCCATAACCAAGGTCATCAAAAAGGAGGAACACGATGTTGGGCTTTTCCGGCAGTTTGTCGGCACATCCGGTCAGCGAAAAAGCTGCAAGAGGCAGAGCTGCCGCTGACAGATTACGCATTTTACGA
>JAFQGK010000030.1 GCA_017398335.1 Bacteroidales bacterium
GCATCCGTAGCGGATGTTATTGAAATTATTTCATCAGTAGCCTCTTTCGGGATCTTGGTCTTCGCTATGGCAAGAAGCCTGTCCTTATCCAGATTTGCCTTGACAAGAAGCGCATTCTTTTCCGCCATCGCCTTCGCAGCCTTGTTCTTTAACACGGCCAGGAATGCGCCTGCAGCCGTAAGGGCGGCGAACAGCACCAGCACAACAGAAATATATATGATCCTGTTCTTCTGAAGCACAATGGTCTGCTCCTTCTTCAATGTATCATACTTTACATTAAAGTGCTGCATGAGCTCTGCCGTCCTATCGCTGTTCAGTTCGTTCTGAAGGTCGACATATCGCTCAAGATGCAGCAGTCCCTTACCCTTCTGAGTGTCCCTGTACATCTGCCACAGGTCTTTCCTCACTCTTGACTCTATATACTTGTTGCCGGTATCCGTGCACACTTCCAGACATTCCTCGTATGCCTTTTCCGCAGCGGAAACTTCTCCCGCCTCAAAAGCGATCTCGCCGATCTGTGCAAGAGATATTGCAAGAGAGTTCAGATTATTGCCATCCCGGAATACAGGAACGGCCTTTTCCAGCTCCTCGCGAGCCTGGCCATCCTGTCCCATTTCCATAAGAATGCCAGCCTTCTGGCTTCTTCTGACCGCAACCTTGTCCCATCTGCCGTCAGTACTGTCCATCTGAAGAGCGGTCTCTGCAAACTCAAGAGCCTGCGCTGCCTCCCCCAGCTTCAGGTAAATCTCGGAAGCCACTCCATACCTGACCGCCAGATAGGGTCTGCGATTGAGCTTCCTTTCCAGTCCGATCGCCTCATCAATATACTTTCGTGCCGTAACCGCATCTCCATGAGTCATATACAGGCCGGCAATATTGTTCAGAGACGAGCTTATGTATTCGTCATCGCCATTCCTGCGGTCAATAAGAAGGCACTCTTCCGCATATCTTATGGCTGCAGCCAGATCCCCTTTCAGTCGGGCGACGGCACTTGCCAGACTAAGACAGTCTGCACGCAGAATCATGTCCGACTGTTCTTTTTCCAAAGCTTTTTCCAGAGAATATGCAGAAAGATCGAGCAGACTTACTCCATATGCCCAGTCTGCCAGACAGTAGTCTGCTCCGGCATCTGCATCGGCCGGATAGTCCTCTGCCGCCATCCGGCGGCATTCGCTATACACGGAATCAATGACATGCTTGTCACAATATGAAGAATAGAGTTCCTGCGGAATATCCGCAATGATCAGAAGTATAGTTAACAACAAGGACATGACGTAAATTCATATGATTATACAAATTTAATTATTCTATGGACGAATCTGATCAGATGTAAACGGGTTTATGTAAGTAAATATACTTAATTTGACACTTCGAGCCTATTGCAATCATCAGTTTTATGTACATTTAACTACTGATATATAATTTGATACGACTAAATTCAATGGTTATGAAAAGACTTGTTTTATTGACATTGCTGATACCTTTCCTTTTTGCATCCTGCAACAAGGAAACAGAGATGGAACCGGTTCTTACCGTTTCACAGAGTTCAATCGATGCTCCTGCCGAAGGCAGCAGCACCACCATCAAGTTGCTTTGCAATAACAAATGGACCGTATCTGCCCCTGACTGGTGTACTGTAAGTCCGTCAGGAGGTGAAGGAAATGAAAAGGAAGTTCAGGTCACAGTGACCGTAAAGGAAAACGCCGCATATGATGGCCGTTCCGGCAGCATTACCTTCAAGTCCGGCGACCTCACAGCCACACTGAATGTAAAACAGGAGGCGGACACAGGAGTCGTTCTTCCGAAAAACGAATATAACATATCAAGCGATGCACAGCAGCTGGAGGTTACTGTCCAGGCAAACATACAGTATTCCGTGGAGATAGATGTCGACTGGATCACCCTGGCAGAAAGCAAGGCGCTGGAAACAGAGACTCTGCTGTTTAATGTCATGTCCAATGAGGGTTATGATTCACGAACAGGTCTGATAGACATCATCAATGAAAGCACTGATGAGACCGTGACAATTACAGTAAATCAGGTCGCTGCAGATGCCATCCTTGTCTCTCCTGCAGAATGTTTTATCTCATGCGAAGAACAGAACATCGAACTTGAGGTGCAGACCAATGTAGACATTGAAATCCTTATTCCTGATGAAGCAAAGGACTGGGTGTCACATGTGGAGACCAAGGCTCTGGAAGATAAGAAGGTCGTTCTGAAGATTGCCGCCAATACCGGTTATGAACCAAGATATTGCGAGGTACAGGTGGGCAAGAAGGATTCGGACTACGCTGAAACCATCTTCATCACCCAGGAAGCGATGAGCGGCATCATAATACCGGAGAAGGAATTCGATCTGTCTTCTGAAAAGCAGACCTTGGAAATAGCTCTGCAGGCAAGCTCTCCTGTACAGTATGAGGTGGCTGCAGAGGGTAAGGAATGGATTTCCATTGTCGAGACCAAAGCTTTGGAAGACTACGTACTGACCATTGCAATAGAGGAAAACAGTGGCTACGAGCCAAGAAAGAGCGAGGTTTATGTAAGGTTGGAAAGAAGCAATGATTATGAAACGATCAGTATTGTCCAGCAGGCTAAGGACACCCTATATGTCGAAGAAAAACTGTACAATGTCGTAAAGGACGGAGGAACTATAGAAGTCAAGGTCAAATCCACCGTTGATTATGACGTAGAGATAAAGGACAGCTGGATCAGCAGCACAGACACCAAGGCACTTGCTGAAAGTACCCATTCATTTGTTGTCGCTGCCAACAGCGAAGTTCAGGGACGTAACGGATACATAGTGTTCAAGTCAAAAACAACAGAACATAAGGACACAGTTACAGTCAACCAGAGCGGTGCAGGCGGTTACAGATGGTACAACGGCATCGAGGCTTCCACCTTCGTGCCAGGCAGCGGAACCGAGAACGATCCATATATCATCCACACCGCGAACGACCTCCAGTGGCTTATCGATCAGGCGAATTACGGCGATGAAGATATTCATGAACAGAACGATTATGATGATGAAAAGACATTCAAGACCATGGGCAAACATTACCGTCTTACCCATGACATAGAGATCGACAGCGACTATGATGTAGTCGACGGTTCCGGAAATGTCATTCAGGCCAAGGGCTGGACTCCTATCGGAATGGGACTGGGCGACAGTTACAGATACGAAGTTTTCAAGGCTTTCAACGGTCATTTTGACGGTGGCGGTCATACGATCAGCGGAAAAATGGTGCCTGTATCTCAACTTACAGAAGAAGGAAATCTATATTTCGGTCTTTTTGGACATTGCTGGATGCCGAAAGGTGACGGAAATGTTACTATAAAGAATCTCAATATGACTGCCGTTGTCGATGCACAACATGCCTTATCCCCAACGAATAGTGCATACATCGGCTCCATTGTCGGATATGGTCAGGAATTGGAAATCGACTCCTGCACAAATTCAGGTAATGTGACAGGTGGAGATTTTACTGTAGATAATATGCAGTATTTATATCTTGGTGGTCTGGTAGGTTATTTCGAGGGGAAGGGAGAAGTATTCATTTCGGACTGTGAGAACAAAGGCGAAATAAGGGGTGGCAAGGTATCCCCATTACTAGGTTATTCTCATGTAGGAGGACTGGTAGGATATGGAAATTACATAAATGCCAAAGGATTGACCAACAGAGGTAAAGTATACGGCGCTGGATATGAAACGGCTTTTACGGGAGGTATATTCGGTTATTGTGAGGTTCAGAAAAGCGCTTCAGAGCTGAACAATCATTCGCAGGTATATGGTCCTGAAATCAATGTCCTTGAATACAATGACTATGGCAGTTCGAAAGTTGGAGGTATAGCAGGTAAGATAACCGGACGTGATGACACGAAACTGACTGATGTCAATAATCACGCAGATATCACGGGCGGCATCTTCACTGGCAACTACTTTGATAAAAATGATTTATATATCGGAGGAATCACTGGAGTATGCTCTGTAGGAGAGGTCGGGAATGCTTCAAATACCGGTAAGATTCTTGCATGTCCTGAATATGATACCATAATCAAAGAAGCATCTGTAGGTGGATTATTCGGTTATCTGACTTCCGGTGTTGTAGATTCCACCAACGAAGGTGAGGTTCATATTGACTTCGTGAAAGGTACTATCTTTGCTGGAGGATTTGCAGGAGAAGCCTCATCGGGCGGCAAAACCATATCCAACTGTACCAACAATGCAGATATATATTACAACCAGAATACCGATTCCGGTATATCCACATCTCTGACTACTGCTATCGCAGGTTTCATAGGTGGATGCGGCATCAGATTATCAGACTGCGTTAACAATGGAGATGTCAATTGCGGTTTTGCATATCACTGCAGGGCAGGTGGAATAGCAGGATTAGCTTCCGGCAAGAGCGACTATGTCGGTAGTGAATATGTTGTTTTTCCTGCTATCACCAATTGCATCAATGAGGGTAATGTCAACGTGACTTCAAAGGACGGAAGCACTATGTACGTCGGAGGTATAGTCGGTAATCAGGCTTCCTCAAACCTGTATATAAAGGATTGCCATAATAAAGCAAGGGTGTCAAGCGGAGAATGCAGCAGCAACAATTACACTGCAGGTATTTTAGGACTCGCCTCAAATTCAGCCCTTATCGATTCATGCAAGAACAGCGGAGACATCCACAGTGATGGTGTAGAATATAACGATTCATTTACGGCAGGAATAGTCGGTTACCTTGACTTCAGATCCATTGTATTCAATTCTTGTGAAAATTCCGGCACTATCTCTCAAAAGAAAAATGGGGAAACGGATTACATTGGCAGCATAGCAGGATTTGTATATTTAGAAAAATACACTCCGACAGACCAGCCTGCCGTATGCTCATGTTCGAAGGACACAAGCGGCAGCGGACTTCCACTGGTCGGAGGCGGTTACACCACACTTGTAACATACGCTGACTGTACAGGAACCCACTGATCCCGCTGTCTTACATGATACCCCGGAC
>JAFQGK010000002.1 GCA_017398335.1 Bacteroidales bacterium
AGAACAGTAAGCCGGTTTCTGTTTTATCCTGTCATTTATCTTCGCAACCTACCCCCTGGAAAAGAGCGGGCAGCCCTCTGTCCTTGCGGACTTTCCAGTATATTTGGTCTTGCAGGCCCTGGTGCCGTCACCGTCATATATCGCTATATGGCGTCGTGAGCTCTTACCTCGCGGTTTCATCCTTACCCTTGCGGGCGGTTTGTTTTCTGTTACGGCATCCATAAGATTACTCCCATCTGTGCTTTCCACAGCAGGGTGCCCTTTCCTGTCCGGACTTTCCTCAGCAGACCGGAGTCTGCCGCGACAAGTCATTCTGCCTATATGTCAATGAACTACTTATATCCGAGCTTGCGCTCCATCCTGTCATTCTGCTTGTTTATCTTTGCAACGGCTTTTTTAAGCCCTGGAGTGATGTCCACGCATGTCTTATGGCACTGCATAGAGCGGGAGTACATTCTTCCAATGCAGAAATTGCTGTGCTCACATCCGCTGCAATGCTTCTCGTCTGCCTGCATCTTGTTGACAAAGTCTGTGTCTTCTAGCACGGCGCGACCCATCTGGATCATCGGGAAGCCCTTGTCTATAGCCTCGTCTGCTGTCTGGCGAGAAATCACGCCTCCTACATATACGAAAGGAAAATCAGGCATTGCTGCGCGGAACTTCAATGCATCTTCCATAAAGAAAAGAGGCTTGAAAGGCACTGTCGGTGCAACAATCTTTCCAGCGAGTCCCACACCCAGCTTAAGCCACCATTTGCTCCAAGGGAAGTAATGGACAATCGGCCTGACAGGGAACTGTCCTCTCATCACATATTGAGGGTGACGGCTTACGAAACCTCCGGAAAGCACTATAGACTCGATTCCGAGCTCTCGCAAGACCTTAGCCACCTCTATCAGTTCGTCAGTCTCCTGACCGCCTTTGAATCCGTCCCGTGTGTTGAGCTTTGCGAACAATGCAACCTTGCCTTTTCCTGCTGCCACAGCCTTGCTTACGCACATCTTCATGAATCTCATGCGGTTTTCAAGGCTTCCTCCGAACTCGTCACGACGATGGTTGGTGTATGGAGAAAGGAACTGTGAGATCAGGTAACCGTGTCCTGCGTGTATTTCAATGGCATCGAAACCGGCTTCTATCGCAAGCTCCACAGCCTTTCCGTAGGCATCTGCAACCTCGTTGATCTGCTCCATGTTCATCTTCTGGACGAAGGTAGGGGAGTACAGGTTGAAACCTCGGCTGGCTCCGTAAGGCATACATCCGCATATGCTTCTGTGAGACATGTTTCCGCAGTGTCCCAGCTGGATCGAAGCCTTGGCTCCCTCAGCATGGATGGCATCGGTAAGCTGCTTGAGTTCTGGAACGATTTCCTCTCGCATCCAGAGCTGGTTCTCGAATGAAAGACCGCTTCTGCAGACGGCTGCATAAGCAACGGTAGTCATTCCGATTCCGCCTCTCGCTACTGCTGTGTGATAGTCGAAAAGCTCCTTTGAAGGTCTCTGTCCGGGACACATAGCCTCGAAAGCGGCAGATCTGATGGTCCTGTTCCTCAATTCGATCGGACCGATCCTGTATGGTGTAAACAAATTACTCATAGTCTATATATAGATCCCCGATCAGGTCGGGGATGACGTTTCGGTTGGTTATGATGTTTCGGTTGGTTATGACGTTTTGGTCGGGGATGACGTTTTGGTTCGTTATGACGTTTCGGTCGGTTATGACGTTTTGGTTGGTTATGACGTTTTGGTTCGTCATTGCCGACTTGATCGGCAATCTCATTACCAGATAAATGGAATTATGTGTTTCTTATTAAGTTTAGTATATTCCTCACCGAACTCCTGTTCGTATTTGCCGGTAAGCGCCTTTGCACGCGGGCCAAGATTGGCAAATGTCCAAACAGCGAACAATAGACCGGCAGGAGACCATGTAAGGATAGCATAGCCGATCCATTCGGTGAACTCGCCGAAATAGTTGGCGGATGTCACATATTTATAGAAACCCTTGCGAGGAATATAATGCTTTGTGTCGCCAGGCTGGCGGAGATTGCGGATGACGTGGTCAGAATGCAGGTTGATGCCCATACCGGCAAAGAAAAGAATTGTTCCGATAATGAACTGAGGGCTCCAGAGCCACTCTGTAAGATACATTCCTGAAGGAGCCTCGCCATATAGCCATCCTCCGATAAGATAAGCATTCAATGTATTGAATACCAGGCCCATAAGCATTATGGCAACCGGCATCGTGCTCTTTCCTCTCATCATAAGAGGGAAGATGAACGACCTCTGGAAATAATGGAGCAGGTAGAAGCCGGCCATAATGAAAAGGACAACTTTTGAATTGCCTGTCTCCGCTCCGGAAACTGCGAATTCAATCGTGTAGTAGAGCATGAAGCAGAATGCGGGAGCTTCCATCAGCACCCATGCTGTCTTGTTGCCTATCTTGGGACCCCAGTTAGAAGTCGACAGGTATCCGTATCCGGCCTTGAAAAAAAACAGGGCGATGAATACGATGACAGCCATGACAGCCATTGCGGCCATTATAATATAATATGTATTCATTTGCAGTCGTTGTTGGAATATCTCTGCAAAGGTAATGATTATTTTCTCAAATTGTTTTTTTATGTTACTTTTGTGCCTTGATGGATAAAATCTAGTCTGATGAGAACATTTTTGGCAATATTTACAATGGCTTTCATGCTTGCTTCCTGCGCGGATGCCGCGGTCAAGGAGTATAAGGTGGAAGTTGTTGCAGAATATCCCCATGACACAGGAGCATATACCCAGGGACTTTTCTTTCATAGGGGAGAAATGTTCGAGACTACCGGTCTTAACGGCCAGTCAACATTGAGGAAGGTCGACCTTGTAACCGGCAAGGTCTTGAAACGTCTTGATTTCGACAAGAAATATTTTCTGGAAGGTTCCGTTGTCCTTGATGGGAATCTGTATATACTGACATGGGAAAGCAGAGTGGCATTCGTATATGATGCAGAGACATTGGAATATAAGTCTTCGTGGTCGTATCCGCGTGAAGGTTGGGGAATTACGACTGACGGCAAGCAGCTGATCGCATCTGATGGAAGTGCAAACCTTTATTTCATGGACAAGAATTTCAAACTTGACAGAAAGGTGACAGTCAAGCTGAATGACAGGCCGGTCATGTGGCTTAACGAACTGGAATATATAGATGGAAAGATATGGGCAAATGTCTATACTACCGATGAGATTGTCATAATCAATCCCAAGTCCGGATCTGTTGAAGCCGTAGTGGATTGTAAAGGACTTCTGCCCAAAAATCTTTACAAGCCTTCTACGGATGTGCTGAACGGCATAGCATATCATCCTGAAACAGAAAAAATATATCTGACAGGCAAAAACTGGCCGAGACTCTACGAAGTAAGACTTGTAGAAAGAAAATAGATCAACTGTTACGGTCGAGACTGATCTTGTGGAGTTTGTAACCGAGGCGGCGCAGCTGTATTGCTGCGCCTGTCTTGTACATAACCTTGACGGTCCTTGCAAAGATGTGGAATGCCTTCACTGTCTGAGCCTCGATGTGTTCGTGTCTTATGAATGTAACTGCCTTCTGGGCGCAGCATAGGAGGATGTTCATCAGCTGTTTCGCTTCCTGAGAATCGAGGGAAAGTCCGAGGATGTTCTGAACGATGTACTCGTCCATATCGTCGAATCCGCGTGGACCATGGAGGCTTTCATATGCCGCTCCGTGATGGCGGCCCCAGTCCTCGTCCCACCATTTTGCTACAGCCATTCCAGTGTATCCGGCGCAAGCTATTGCGAATTCCGGATAAGAATTCACTTCAGGGAGAGCCTCCGCAATGTATTCGGGAGCCCATTCCTTCCATTTATGATTGATGTCTTCTGAGTCCAGAAGCTGTCCGTCGAGCATTCCAAGGCTTGTGCACATCTTGATGATCTCCTTCTGGAGATTCTCTTCATATGCTTCGTAATATCTTATATCTTCCATAATTTGTTGTTTTGAGATTCCCGATCGTGTCGGGAATGACGTTGGTTGTTTGAGATTCCCGATCATGTCGGGAATGACGTTGGTTGTTTTGAGATTCCCGATTGTGTCGGGAATGACGATGGTTGTTTGAGATTCCCGATCGTGTCGGGAATGACGTTGGTTGTTTGAGATTCCCGATCGTGTCGGGAATGACGTTGGTTTCGTCATTGCCGGCTCCGACCGGCAATCTGTTCAGGTAAAAAATCCCGCATCACTGCGGGATTTTTCGGTTAGTTAGTAGTGTAGTGTATTCCCTTTCGGGATGATTAATTATTAGTGGTTAGAAACGTCTAAATGACATAAATGAGTTATGTCAAGTGCAAATATAGAGATTTAATTAATATTTGCAAATAAAAAATGGTTTTATTCTTCCAAAAGTTTAGGCCTGAGCTTTTTTGTCCTTTCAATTGCCTGCTCATCCTGCCATTTCTGTATCAATTTGGGATTTCCGCTGAGAAGGACATCCGGAACCTTCCATCCGTTGAACTCTGCCGGCCTTGTATAGATGGGTGCAGAAACCAGCCCGTCCTGGAAAGAATCGCTGAGCGCCGATGTCTCGTCGGAAAGTGCCCCCGGAATAAGTCTTATTATCGAATCCGCCAGAATTGCAGCAGGAAGTTCGCCTCCGCTGAGTACATAGTCACCTACGGAAATCTCTCTGGTGACCAGATGTTCCCTGATCCTATGGTCGATGCCCTTGTAATGGCCGCAGAGGAGAATCAGGTTTCCCTTGAGAGATAACTCATTGGCTATGTTCTGGTTAAGGATCTCTCCGTCTGGAGACATATAAATGACTTCATCGTATTCCCTTTCTGCCTTCAGCTCCTGAATCATATTGTAGACTGGCTCGATCATGAGCACCATTCCGGCATCTCCGCCATAGCTGTAATCGTCCACCTGCTGGCGTGGTCCCTTGCCGTATCTGCGCAGGTTGTGGACATGGATTTCAACCAGACCTTTCTTGATCGCACGTCCTACAATCGAGTGACTCAGAGGGCTTTCCAGAAGTTCAGGAACTACTGTCAGAATATCAATTCTCATATAAATATTGTCAAATGAATGAAACGTTCTGCAAAAATAACATTTTGATGGGAGTTTTGCTAAAAAAATGGTATATTTGCCACTTGTATTAATTATAAACCAAAACACCATTTGTTATGAGTGAAGAGATTATTCCTGATGTTATCGAGACATCAGATGTACCTGAAACAGTAGAGAACGTCAATGTTGAAGAAACTGTGGAGAATGTGACAAATTATTCGGAAATGACTCTTGCTGAGATCATCAGACATTTCGAGGTCCTTGCCAATGATGAGGAGAGGATGAAGAAGTCCAAAGAGGCCGAGGTACTCAAGTCTGCATTCTACAAGAAACTTCAGAAAGAAAAGTTCGATGCTGGTCTGACTGCAACAGACATTGTTCCGGCTGAACAGCCTGCCGAGGAGCAGGAAGTGGAAGAAGAAGTAGTCGAGGCTGTTTCTGAGAACCCGTTTGCAGAAATCGAAAAAGGATTCAAAGACCTTTACAACAGATACAGAAAAGAGAAGGCTGAATTCAACAAGCAGCTCGAGAAGGAGCGTGAGGCCAATCTTGCTGCCAAGGAGCAGGTTATCGCAGACCTCAAGGCACTTATCGAGAAGCAGGAGGACGTGAATGCTACCTTCCCTGAGTTCCGTGAGATCCAGAACAGATGGAGGACTATTGGTCCTGTGCCTGCTCAGAGTTTCAGGAATATCAATGAAACATATCAGCTTTATGTGGAGCAGTTCTATGACATGGTGAAGATCAACCGTGAGCTCCGTGACCTTGATTTCAAGAAGAATCTCGAAGCCAAGGAGAGATTCTGTCTGGCGGCAGAGCAGCTGGCGGAAACATCGAATGTCGTGGAGTCGTTCAGAGAACTTCAGAAGCTCCATGAGCAGTGGAAGGAGTTCGGCCCTGTCGCAAAGGAGTACAGAGATGAGATCTGGGACCGTTTCAAGGCCGCTACAGCTGTGATCAACAAGAAGTATCAGTCATTCTTCGAAGGCCTTAAGGAACAGCAGGCCGAGAACCTTGCAAAGAAGACCGCTCTTTGTGAGAAAGTAGAGGAAATCGCTGACAGAGAGGTGCTTTCGTCAAATCAGTGGAATGCATTCTCAAAGGAAATCGAGGATGTCCAGAAGGAATGGAAGATGATCGGATTCGCTTCAAAGAAGGAAAACCAGAAGATCTACGACCGTTTCCGTGCAGCTTGCGACAGATTCTATGGACGTAAGCGTGAGTTCTACACTGAATATAAGGATAACATGAATGCTAATCTTGAGAAGAAGGTTGCTCTTTGTGAAGAGGCTGAAGCGCTCAAGACAAGCACAGAGTGGAAGAAGGCTACCGACCAGTTCATCGCTCTTCAGAAGCAGTGGAAAGAGATCGGAGCAGTCCCTCGCAAGAAGTCGGATATGCTTTGGAAGAGATTCCGTGCCGCATGTGACGAGTTCTTCGCAGAAAGAGACAAGAACGCGAAGCCGGAGAATGATTTCTATGGCAATCTGAAGGCAAAGCAGGCTCTTATCGAGGAGATCAAGGCATATGAACTCAAGGGAGATGCATCTGACGCAGAAGCAATGCAGAACTTCCAGAAGAGATGGCAGGAAATCGGCTTCGTGCCTTTCAAGGAGAAGGACAATGTTGCCAAGGCATATAAGGAAGCACTTCAGGCCAAGTTCCCTAAGGGACAGCGCAGAGGCGGCAACAGCAGAGGACCTAAGTCTGAAATGGAGCGCCTGATCCAGAAGTACAATCAGCTCGAGCAGGATGTTGTTACATATGAAAACAATATAGGCTTCTTCTCGATGTCAAAGAATTCAGAGCCGCTCATCAAGCAGATGCAGGAAAGGATTGCGCACGCAAAAGAGGAACTTAACGACCTTGCAGCTCAGATCAGACAGTTGAAGGAAGCAGAAAACCAAGAGTAATAATATATAGATGAATAAGAATACCATTATCGGATTTGTCCTGATAGGCGTGATAATGTTCGGTTTCACGTGGTATCAGTCAAGACAATATCAGGAACAGATGGAAGCTCAGGCACAGCTTGACTCCATTGCAAGAGTGGAACAGATGGCCGCGATGGCTATGGATTCCGTGAAAAAGGCAGAGGGTGTAGTGGAAACTACGGATGTGAAGGTTTCGACTATGCCTACATATAAGGATTCGATGCTTACTGCATCGAGAATGGGCGAGACCCAGTACTATCGTCTTGCAAATGACAAGATGGAGATTGAGTTCACTACAAGAGGTGCCCAGCCTTACTCTGTAAAGATCAATGATTATAAGTCGTACGACAGCACAGACCTCTATCTTATCCGTCCGGATATGAGCCGTTATGATATTAAGGTTTATGCCGGAGAGAATATCAATACCAAGGATTTCAATTTCCAGGTAGTCGAACATTCTGATTCTGTGATAGTCATGCGTCTTCCGTTCACAGGCGGAGGATTCATCCAGCAGAGATACGCCCTTACTGAGGGAAGCTACTCGCTTTACAACGAACTTTCTTTCGTAGGAATGGAAGGCATCATCCCTCGCAATGTATCGATGCTTGACATAGATTGGAGCGTGGTGATCCCAAGACTTGAGAAGGGCTATAAGAATGAAAAGCAGTACTCTAAACTGGATTACTATTTCTCAGGCGACAAGAAGCCGGTTCAGATGGCGAGAGGACGTGACGAAAGCGAGAGAGTGGATACAAAGGTCAAGTGGTTCGCTTTCCAGCAGCAGTTCTTCTCTGCAATCATGACATCGGCACAGGAGTTCGCTTCTGCAGATTTCGACGTCAAGTATTTTGCAGAGGATGATCCGTCCAAGAACCTGATGGCCTGCTCTGCCAAGCTGAGGTCTGATTTTAACCCTGCTTCAGGCAATGTGGTACTTCCATATGAGTTCTACTTTGGTCCCAATGACTTCAATACACTCAAGGAATATGACCTGAAATATGAGAAGATCATACCTCTCGGAGGATGGCTTGTAGGCTGGATCAGCCGTTTCGTAATCATCCCTTGCTTCAATTTCCTCGGCAAGTTCATCGCGAATTACGGACTTATCATCCTTCTTATGACCATCATCATCAAGATCGTGATTTCCCCGCTTACCATCAAGTCGTACAAGTCGTCTGCGAAGATGCAGGTGCTCAAGCCTGAAATAGATCAGCTTAACAAGAAGTATCCGAATGAAAAGGATGCCATGAAGAAGCAGCAGGCTATGATGGAACTGTATAACAAGGCTGGAATCAGTCCGATGGGAGGATGTCTTCCGATGCTCCTTCAGATGCCTATCCTCTTTGCGATGTTCCGCTTCTTCCCAGCCTGCATCGACCTCAGACAGCAGAAGTTCCTTTGGGCAGATGACCTCAGTGCATATGACTCGATCTGGGATTTCGGAGTGAACATTCCACTTCTCGGAGACCACCTTTCATTGTTTGCCCTCCTGATGGCAGTAACCATGTTCGTATATTCGAAGATGACCTCAGGTCAGATGTCTGATGATCCGAACATGGCAGGTATGAAGTTCATGAGTGTCTGGATGATGCCTATCATGATGTTCTTCATCTGTAACAACCTCTCATCAGCACTCAGTTACTACTATCTCCTGTCAAACATCATTACAATGCTCCAGACATGGTATATCCGTAAGTTTGTCGTGACTGAGGACAGGGTGCGTGCAGAGATGGTTGCAAAGGCGAACCAGCCAAAGAAGAAGAGCAAGTGGCAGCAGAGGCTTGAAGAAGCCCAGAAGATGCAGCAGCAGATGATGAAGGAGCAGCAGAAAGGCCGCAGATAATAAGAATGATAAAGGATATAATTAATACACTGAATAAGGAACTGCCAGCAACTGTAAAGTTGGTGGCAGTTTCCAAATTCCACCCGTTCGAATCCATCGAGGAAGCCTATGAGGCAGGGCAGAGGATCTTTGCTGAGAGCCGTCCTCAGGAACTCCTTGCCAAGGTAAGGCATCTGGAAGAAATCCGTCTGGAGAGGGGAGATGACTATATGGCTGATATCAAGTGGCATTTCATCGGTCATCTTCAGACCAATAAACTCAAGATGGTGCTTCCGTATGTGTCGCTGGTCCATTCCGTTGATTCAGAACGTCTTCTTACGGCTATTGATTCCTGGGGAGCGGCCAATGGAAAAGTTATTGATGTCCTCCTCGAGCCGCATGTGGCGTCAGAGGAAAGCAAACAGGGCTTCTCACCGTCAGAGATATATGACATAATGGACGCCGCGTCTTCCGACGAAAGGAGGTATGGCAATATCAGGTTCAAAGGAATAATGGGAATGGCGACATTTACCGACGATGAGTCGGTGATAAGGCGGGACTTTTCTGCATTGCGAGACATCCATGAAAAAGTGAGGTTGTCATATCCATCTGTTGCAGAGGACTTTACGGAACTGTCCATAGGTATGTCTGATGACTACCCGATAGCATTGGAATACGGATCCACCATGGTCCGTATAGGTTCGATGATATTCGGTGCGAGAAATTACTGATTCTCGGAAAAATTATGTATTTTTGAAATCATATAATTTATGCGCGATGTCCGGATTGTCCATAAAGCAGAAAATCGCTCTTGAACTTCAGCGTCAGCTGATTCTTGACCAGAAGGAGAAGCATCCCCTGAGACAGCTTTTCTGGGAGAGTACGTTGAGATGTAATATGAAGTGCCGTCATTGCGGAAGTGATTGCCGTGTGTCTTCGCTGCATCCGGATATGCCGTTTGAGGATTTTGCCATGGTTCTGCGCAGGATCAAGGAAAAGTATGATTCTCATAAGGTGATGGTAATCGTGACCGGAGGTGAACCATTGATGCGCAAGGACATAGAACAGTGCGGACGGGCAATCTATGATATGGAATTTCCATGGGGAATCGTTTCCAACGGCCTTCTTATGACACCGAAGAAGATTGATGGCCTGCTCAGGGCCGGCCTGCATTCCGCTACTATCAGTCTTGACGGATTTCAGGATGACCATGAGTGGATGAGGGGCATTCAAGGCAGTTTCAGAAATGCTTCAGAGGCTATCCGTATTCTGGCGAATGAACCTTCCATCAAGTTCGATGTCGTGACTTGCGTCAATAACAGAAATTATGAGAAACTTGCCGATTTTAAGGAGTATCTGATTGCACTTGGTCTTAAATCCTGGCGTCTGTTTACTGTTTTCCCTGTCGGAAGAGCCGCTCAGGATCCGGAACTTCAGTTGAGTAACGAACGTTTCCGTGGCCTCATGGAATTCATCAAGTCGACCAGAAAGGAAGGACGCATCAAAGCGAGCTACGGTTGCGAGGGCTTCCTTGGTGAGTATGAGGGATATGTCAGAGACAATCTTTTCACATGCCAGGCCGGCTCCATCATAAGTTCCGTTATGATAGACGGCTCCATTTCAGCATGTGCCAGCATACGAAGTGATCTTGCCCAGGGAAATATCTATAAGGATGATTTCATAGATGTCTGGGAGAATCGTTACCAGCCATATCGTGACCGTTCCTGGATGAAGAAAGGGGAGTGTGCGGAATGTAAGTATTTCCGCTATTGTGAAGGAAACGGCATGCATCTTCGTGATGAAAACGGAAATCTTATATTATGCCATCTGAAACGTTTAGAAAAATAGTGATATGAAAAACTTATTTCTGAAATTATGTCGCGCCCTTCTTCCTCTCTTTGGAGTTACAACGGCAATCTCATGTGATAATGTCATTCTTGGTCCTGATATGTATGGCTCTCCGGTAGCCGAATATGGTACACCGGTAATGGAGTTCCGTATGACAGGAAAGGTAGTGGATTCCATGACAGGCGAGCCAGTCAAGGGAGTAGCTGTCACAAATGCAGATCCGGAACAGATGTTGGAGTCCGCTGATACGGTATTCACTTCAGCTGATGGATCATTTGATGTGCACGGATACGACTTCCCTTCAGAAAAGAGACTCCTGAAGTTCACTGATGTAGATGGAGAAGAAAACGGAATGTATTTTACAGATGATGTAGAACTATCACTAGTTAAGAAGGAAACTGGAGATGGACGCTGGTTTTCAGGAGTTTATATAGCTGAGGACGTATTAGTAAGGCTTGAACCTGTTATTTCTGCGGAATATGGTACTCCTATGGTAGAGTTTTCAGTTAAGGGTAGGGTTTTGAATGAAGATGCTTCACCTGTGGAAAATATCGAAGTCACAGCGATAAACCTTTATCAGACAGTGCGGACCGCAGCAGATGGAACGTTCCATATTTCAGGTGAAATGATCGGATTCGAGATGACTGACATTACCCTCGGTTTTGAGGATACAGACGGGGAGAATAATGGGGGAGAGTTTGAGGGCAGCACGATGGACATAAAGCTTGTCAAGACAGATTCCGGTGACGGGAAGTGGGATAATGGTGATTATCAGGCCGAAAATGTGGAAGTCGTCTTAAAGAAGAAGTCTTAACTCTTCGATCATTGCACGTGCAACAGCTGCGGAGGCTCCTGAGCCACCGAGGGTATTGCGGATATCAGCATAGTCTGCCAGCATGGCAGAACGTCTTTCCGGGTTCTCGATAAGATCCCGGATTTCTTTTACCAGTGCGTCAGCATTGCAGTCTTGCTGGATGAACTCCTTGAAAGCAAGGCGGTCTACAATCAGATTACCGAGACTTATATATCTGATCTTGACTATCTTACGTGCAATCCAATATGTGATAGGGTTGGTTATGTAGCCGACAACTTGCGGAGTGTTGAAAAGCACTGTTTCAAGAGATGCCGTTCCTGAATTTACAACAGCAGCCTCTGCATGTCTGATTATGGACTGCGTTTCGCCGAAGAGGACCTTTACATAGGCCTTGTTCTCCTCTGTAATCCAAGCTTCATAATCTTTCATCGATCTTGCAGGAGCCCCGGCAATAAGGAACTGATAATCAGAATATTCCGGAATGGCACGCATCTTTGCTGCAAACTCGGTCAGGACAGGCATCATTGTGCTTATCTCGCCTTTTCGGGATCCGGCAAGCATGGCTATGTGAGGCTTGTTCTCAAGGCCTGATCTGACAATGAATTCCTGACGTGTCTCATTCATTGCCTGTGAGCCGTCCACAGCATCGACAAGGGGATTGCCTTTGTATATGTATCCGATGCCTTTGCTTTCAAAGTAAGGCTTTTCAAACGGGAATACGATGAACAGCTTGTCTACGTACGCCTTCAGCTTCTTGATTCTTCCTTCGCGCGATGCCCATACTTTCGGCGCGATATAATAGAATACCTTGAATCCGTTCTTGTGTGCGAATTCAGCTATCTTGAAGTTGAAACCGGGGTAGTCAATAAGAATCACCACGTCCGGCTTCCACTCAAGTATATCTTTCTTGCAGAACGATACATTACCCAGCAGTTTACGAGCCTTGACAAACACTTCGAAGAAGCCCATTACAGCTCCTTCCTTGTAATGACGTACCAGCCCTTTACACTCCGCGTATAGGTCTGGGGTGGTTTTCAAAACCGTGCTACCCCCCTGGCCGCAGGGGGAGGGACCCAGACCGCAGGTGTGGGAGGGGTTGTTTTGAAAACTATCCCAGACCGCAAACATCAGATCACCGCCCCAGAAGCGGATTTCCGCCTGGGGATCTTCTGCATATATGCCTTTCATCAGATTGGATCCGTGAAGGTCGCCGGACGCTTCTCCTGCTATGATATAGTATCTCATGCGATAGGGGATGATCAGAAGTTTTCAGCTATATCAGAAGATCTGAGAGTCTCAAGTATCTCATAATCAGTGCAGTCTACGTTATGGGCAACCACACTTATATAGCCGTTCTGGATAAGAAGATGGTCAGCTTCCTCAGTATTGCGCGGGTCGTTCCAGAGCTCTCCTACCATCATATACAGTTCTTCTCCTTCTTCAACTACCGGAGTGGAACTCTGATCGAGCATTTCAGGAGTAAGGGAATAGTCTTTATAGAAATCTGCATCCCATTCTCTGAACTCTCTCACCCATTTTCCTGTGCCCTGATAACCAGGACGTACGCCCTTGATTTCCTTTACAGGAACTTTAGGGAAGTTAACATTGAAATATACACCATATTTGGATGGGTAATTGGCCATGATCTTCTTGAATATTTCTCCAAAATACTCAGACACACCGCTGAAATCGCAGCCAAGATCCAGATTGTCTATGGATACGCCTATCGCAGGTACACCGTTCAGAGCTGCTTCTGCTGCAGCTCCCAAAGTGCCTGAATAGCAGGATGCTACAGATGCGTTGGAACCATGATTGATGCCGGAAACCACTACGTCCGGATAATTGTCCGCAAAAATAGTGTTAAGACCGAATTTCACGCAGCTTGCAGGAGTGGCATCGAGGTAGTGCCATCCGTTTCCGAGATCTTTATGAGCGATCTGCTTGAAACCGAGCGATAGAGCCATCGCCATTCCCGACTGATGGGTCTTGGGAGCTATGACTGTCACCTCACCGAACTGCTTCATAATCTCTACAAGGACCTTGATTCCTTTTGACTGATATCCGTCATCATTAGTAATAAGAATACGCATTTTTTCCTGTGTTAAATTTCTTACAAATATAATAATATATTGATAAATTTTTCTAAATTTGCATCGATTTTGTGGAAAGGATTCCGCACATGTCAAAGGCTATTTAAAGTTTAACTTTATATAAATTTATTTAAACAATGATTAAAGTAGGTATTAACGGTTTCGGCCGTATCGGCCGCATGGTTTTCCGTGCAGCTGTTGAGAATTTCTCAAACGACATTCAGATCGTAGGTATCAATGACCTTCTCGAGCCAGAGTATCTTGCATACATGCTCAAGTATGACTCAGTTCACGGTCAGTTCAAGGGTGATGTAGCTGTTGAAGACGGTGCACTCGTAGTTAACGGTAACAAGATCCGCCTTACTGCAGAGATGGATCCTGCAAACCTTAAGTGGGATGAGGTTGGAGCTGAGGTAGTTGTTGAGTCAACTGGTCTCTTCCTTGAGGACGCTAAGGCACGTAAGCACATCGAGGCTGGTGCAAAGAAGGTTATCATGTCTG
>JAFQGK010000031.1 GCA_017398335.1 Bacteroidales bacterium
TAAGAAGGGAGTGCTCATCGCTACCGAACAGACGATTATGCCTTTCCTGAAGATTATGCAGCTGACCTGGAACAAGTTCCAGCACGACACCAACACTCAGAAGATCACTGCCGCAGCCCAGAATATGATCGACCGCGTGGCCTCCTTCTATGATTCGTATGCAGAACTCGGCCGCAAGCTCAAGGCTGTCTGCGGAGAATACAACAAAGGCATCACCAAGCTCCAGGACAACGGCCAGAGCATCACCACATCGGCACGCCAGGTCATAAGCATCGGCGTCCGCCGCAGCAAAGGCAAGGAATTCACAGTGCCTGAGGAGATGGTGGAGATAGGGGAAGAATAAAAATTGAGGCTGATCCATACGGGTCAGCCTCTAAACAATTTGGGTACTTACAATGTTTCACAACATTGTTTTGCTATATATTCGGTTCAGATTATATGAGTCCGTTCATTCCCAGGATCATAAGCATAGAATATCCCAGGACGAGTCCTATCACTCCCATTATGACACCTGTCTTTACCATATCCTTCTGCTCGATCATACCTGTGGCGTGAGCGATGGCATTAGGAGGTGTACTGATTGGAAGTACCATTGCAATTGATGATGCGATTGCCACTCCGATAAGAAGAGTCGATACACCGCCCATTGGGGCAAGCATATCCTTCATCGCTCCTCCGGCAAGTGCAAGGATAGGCACAAGGAGGTTGGCTGTAGCCGTATGCGAAATGAAGTTTGCCATCAGGTAGCAGATCAGGCCTGAGCCTATGATGACCACTGCAGGCGACCAGGATCCGAATGGGATTGCTGAGATGAGCTGCTGTGCGAGACCTGTATTCTGAAGAGCTACACCGAGGGCGAAACCGCCGGCTACCATCCAGAGAACGCTCCAGCTGATTTCCTCGAGATCCTTCTTGGTGATGATTCCTGTCACACAGAAGATGACCACAGGGAACATTGCAACCACATTGGAGTTGACTCCTGTCACCTTGTCAAGCATCCACATAAGGATGGTCAGGGCAAAAGTCACATATACGACGATGGATCTCCAATCCTTCTTCGTCTCGCCTTCGATCTTGAGCTCGATTGTCTTCTGCTTGAACGGGAACATCTTCAAAAGGAGCAACCACGCAATCACCATAATCACGATGACGTATGGAAGCATAAATGAGGTCCACTGACCGAATCCGATCTCCATACCGAGCACCTCGTTGAGATACTTCAGCGCAATGGCATTCGGAGGTGTTCCGATAGGGGTAGCCATACCTCCGACATTCGCAGCTATAGGAATAGATAGTGCCAGAGCAATCTTTCCCTTACCGTCTGCTGGAAGAGATCTGAGGACCGGGGTAAGGAATGTAAGCATCATTGCAGCTGTCGCTGTGTTGCTGAGGAACATTGAGAACACGGCTGTCACCAGAATGAATCCCAGAAGCACAAAACGGGACTGCTTTCCGAAAGGTTTGAGGAGAATCCTTGCCAGAGTAACATCCAGACCGCTTTTTGTAGCTGCAATCGCGAGAATGAATCCTCCGATGAAGAGCATAATTATAGGATCAGCAAAGCAATGGAGGATATCCTTGTATGAAACCTGTGTGGCGAGATCGGCCTTGCTCAGTCCGTTCTCAAAGAACCAGAAGCTGCTGTCTGATGTTGCAAACAACAGAAGGCCTACGACTGCCATTGAAGTTGTCCAGGCCGGAATGGCTTCGAAGACCCACATCAGGATTGCGAAACCGAAGATGGCTATCACCCTCTGCTGAATGACTCCAAGTCCTTCAATTCCATATACTGAAGACGGAAGGCACCATAATAATATAAGAACAGCGACCGCTATCGCCAGTTTGATCATACGCGACATTATCTTATCGTCACGTCTTTGCTTTTTCCACTCGTGATAAGCTTCGACCAGATGGATTCCGTTGAAAATCTTGAACATATCTTTATGCGATTTTAAAAACGGCGCAAAGGTATCCCCATTATCTGCCCTCGTGAAACCGGAACGATTGTTATTTTCGATTATGGCGATAGGATAAATCAATACCCGATCAGGCTTTTTTGTTTTATTTAGTTCTATTTTTGCAACCGAAATTGAAAGTGATATGGAATTGCGTCAGTTGAAATATTTCGTAAAAGTCGCCGAGCTGCTCAGTTTTTCAAAGGCAGCGAAAGCTTTGTTCATCACCCAAAGCACTCTGTCTCAACAGATCAAGCAGCTGGAGGATGAACTTGATATGGCGCTTTTCTTCAGAAACAACCATAAGGTTTCTCTCACTGAAGCTGGCGAAACATTCCTCGAAGGAGCTAAAAAGACACTTGCGGAAGCTGACGACAACAAGGCAAAGATTATGGATCTTGCCCAAGGCCACAGGGGTGTGCTGAACATTGGCGTGACCTACAGCTTCGGTTCCATATTGACGGAGAGCGTGCTTGCCTTCAAGAAAGAGTATCCTGACGTGACCCTGAATATATGCTACAAGAACGTGATGGAGCTGATGGAGCTTGTATCTGATGGCGAACTGGATTTCGCTCTATCGTTCCGTTCTTCGGAGAAATATGACAATGTCGAGTCCCATATCCTTTTCGACAACAAGCTCAGCATCATCGTACGTGAGGATCATCCTCTTACAAGAAAAGAATTCGTAAGACTGGCCGATCTGGAGGAATACGATCTGGTGCTTCCGAGCATAGGACTTCAGGCGAGAAGCACATTCGACAGCATCATCGCTGAAAGAAACCTCAACCTTAAAGTTGCAATAGAGGCCAACGAGGTCAACACCATCCTTAATCTCCTGCGCAGAAGCAACTATGTGACAGTCCTTTCCGAGACAGTCATCCTGGAACATAACGGACTGGTAACCATAGAAATAGATGACGCTGAATGCAATATGGAAGGATGCCTCCATTTCTGTGCGAACAGATACAGAAAACGCTCAACCGAGGAGTTCATCCGTCTGTTGAGCGATACTAAAGCGTTGAGAAGAAGCCGTCTGTGGCTTTAAGCGTGATTATCGTAGAAGTTTCTCCTCTCCAACACTGCCTTTCTTTCCTGTGGCACCATTTTTCCCATTGCACGCACGTCTATCAGTTCCTTGGTGCATTTGGCTGCAAAAACCATAAACAAAATGCCGCCGATGATTAACCAATTTGTCATAAAATATCCTTTTTAAAAACCGGGCGCAAAGGTATCATTCACGACCACACCCGTAAAATTCCGGCATCAGTTTATTTCTATATATGCAATCGGTTTTCCATATATTCGATTAATTTTGTTCCCGGTATGGTATTATTTTGATATGGCCGCGTCTTATAGGCAAAACCATAAAAACGGACTTTATGAAACCATTGCTGAAAACTGCACTGACCTTGATATTATTTCTCCCTTTGATGTCGGGAGTTTCGGCCGCGACGGACAAGCTCCCGACTCTGAGGGAACAGATGAAGGTCATCCACGAACTTTTCGATGTAAATTTCATTTATGATTCATCGCTCGACCTTGATATCCCCTATAAAGGTCAGCCGATGACCGGAGAATCACTCGAAGCCTGTCTGGAAGCCCTATTCAAAGACACCGGAATCAATTATGAAATCAACCGTAAATACGTCGTTCTGACCAAAGCTGATTCAAAGAAAAAACCTAAGGATTATACAATTCTCATTGAAGAACAACGGGACACACTGAGCGAATCCATCATTACCGCGCTGATAGCCAAGGACTTGAACACGACACAGACCGGATTCAAAAAGATAGACAGAAAGACCTTCGATTCCGGCTTTGCCGTAATGAGCTCACCGGATATAATAAAGACCATCCAGCAGCTCCCAGGAGTGGCCAGCGGAACGGAACTTCTTTCCGGAATGTATGTCCGAGGCGGAGACGGATCCGACAACCTGTATCTTCTGGACGGAGTACCCCTATATCAGGTCAGTCATCTGCTGGGATTGTTTTCTTCCTTCAACACCGACGTGACAGAGTCCGTGGATTTTTACAAGAGCGGCTTTCCTGCGCGATATGGAGGAAGGCTTTCTTCCGTAGTGGACGTAAGGACAAGGGAGGGAGATTTCAACGAATATCACGGACTGTTTTCCATAGGCCTGCTTGACGGCAGGCTTCAGTTTGAAGGCCCCATCGTAAAAGGCAAGACTTCTTTCAACATAGGCCTCAGACGTTCCTGGATCGATGTCCTTACCGAACCTGTCTGCCTGTTTATCAGCAGGAATCAGGACAGGGATTACAGAATAAAGTATGCATTCTGGGACCTCAACGCAGGTATCACGCATAAGTTCGCAGATGACAACAGGTTGTCGCTCAATCTTTATGGAGGGCGTGATGCGGCAAAGTTCATTTCAGGAGAAAAATATACCGAGAAAGAGAATGTACTGGAGACTGTGCAGGAGTATTACAATGAAGCCGGGATTGGACTCGAATGGGGAAATTTTATCACTTCCCTTGACTGGGACTATAAGTTTGCGGACAATCACGAACTGGAAGCAAAAGCTTATTTCAGCCGTTATGCGTCACGCTTTTCCTTTAACGAATTCATCAGACAAGATGCGATGGAGGACATCAGGAACAGCACCTATAAGAACGGAGTGAACCGTTCACGGACATCAGACATCGGCCTTAAGGCAGATTTCAGCTGGAGACCATCGGACAGGCATCACTTCCGCTACGGAACATCGCTTCAGCTTCATCTGTATTCTCCGGAATATCTGGGAGAAAACACAGTTGTAAATCAGGGAGACACTCTGAAAAACGACAGATTCTCTGAAGATGATTTCAAAAAATCTTTAGAACCAGCTGCATATATAGAAGATGAAATCGCGATAGGACAGAATCTTACCGCAAATCTTGGTCTGAGATATTCTGCCATAATAACAGAAGGCAAGGCATATCACAGCCTGCAGCCGCGTGCCGCCCTCCGTCTTGATCTCGGGGACTACACCAGCATCAGAGCATCATATTCGGAAATGGTGCAGAACGACCATCAGATATCCACAAACTATCTCGCACTCCCGACCAATTTCTGGATGCCCTCGACAGACAGGATTGCCCCCAGCCGTTCAAGGCAGATATCGGCCGGAGCATATTTCAATCTGCCGCACAACATCCGGCTGAATGTCGAAGGATATTACAAAACTATGTCCAATCTGCTGGAATTCAAGGGGAAATGGGGCATCTATCCCCCTATCCACCTTTGGGAAAAGGCTGTGGTCATAGGCAAAGGACGCTCGTGGGGAATGGAAACAGAACTTTCCTGGTCAGATGAAAACACTTCCCTTACTGCATATTACACCTTATCGTGGAGCCAGAGGCTTTTCGAGGATTTCCATCCAAAGTGGTATAACGACCGCAATGACAACAGACATAAGCTGACCCTCACCGGCACAAGAAAATTCGGCAAGAGATTCGAGATGTATGCTAGCTGGAACTTCCACAGCGGAGGATGGATAACAGCCGCCTCACAGACTCTCGCTCCGGAACATATAGGAGACAGTCCTCAGACATTCTACGAAAAGCCGAACAACCTCAAGCTGCCTGCATATCACAGACTGGATGTAGGAATGAATTTCCGCAAGACCACAAGGCGAGGCAACGAAAGCATCTGGAACCTGAGTCTCTACAATGCCTACTGCTATCCCAACACATTCATAGCCTACATAGACCAGAGCTATGATTTCACAAAAGAGAACATAATGGGATATAAGTTCGTCGGAGAGTCTTTCGGCCTTGTGCCGCTGCTTCCTTCTTTCAGCTACACATTAAGATTTTAGAGTATGAAACATATATTTAAAAGCATCCTTCTTCTGACTCTGCCGCTTCTGTCCGGCTGCCGGTATTCATTCGATATAAATGACTCCGGCCTTGAGCCGCGCATCTGCGTTATGTCATATATATGCTCTGGAGAAAAGGCGGGGATCGAAATTTACAAGACTGTGCCTGTCTATGCTACCGGCAATGCAGATATGACCCTCGTATCTCCCTCATATTCATTGAGATGCAATGGCGAGGAAGTCGATATATCCTCTGCGGAAGTCCCGAATGACGGACTGATGCTGAATTCTCAGGCATTCAAGGCCGGTGATGTCCTCGAACTCACCGTCGGGGCGGAAGGCCTGGAAACCGTGACGGCACGCACAACCGTACCGGGAAGCTTTCCCGAATTCACTCAGACATACGGACTTGATGAGGACGGAAACAGAAGCATCATCATAGAACATAAGAAAGAAGCCGGGAGTTATTACGGTGCAAATGTCGAATACAGGATAGAGGGCGAAAACGGAGTTGTATATGAAGGATTCGCATTCCCGATAGAGGGATATGACGAGATCAGCATCGACAACAATGCCTATTCGCCGGTAGTGACATACATCAATGATAAGCACATTTTCGTATGGGATGACGAGGCTGACGGGAAATATGAAATCAAATTCCGCGACAACACGATTTCTAAAGGTGTAAGAAAATACCGTCTGCACCTCTACAAGCTCTCCGAGGAAATGTATAGGAAGCTCAATGCAGAATATGATGCCGATTCCAACCCTTTCGCCGGATTAGGCCTCTCATCTCCTTCATTCACATATTCCAATATTGACAACGGAGCAGGATGGTTCTGCGCATATTCCAAGAGCATATCGGACTGGATGATCGAATAAACCTTCTCCTGTCATTATGAACGAAGCATTGTCATTCTGAACGAAGTGAAGAATCTATATACATATTACAAGATATTTATGAAAATCCTAAAATATATTTCATTTGCATTTCTGCTGATGGCTGCCGGCTGCAAGGGCTACATCGGGGGAATAGACGATGCGGACATCAGGTTCAGCCAGATCGTGATGGTCAACAGAAGTTCGCACGAGATACACATAAACGTAAGCAAGAGCGAGATCGTCAGTCCTCAGGATACTATTTATCTGGAGCCGGAGAACGGTCTGTGGAAAAAGACCAAGGAGGGACAGCACTTTAATTTTACTCTCACTACCGGAATTATGACCCTGACCTTTGAAGACGGCAGGAGAGTATGCTTCGACAGTGTTTTCCCTTACGAGATCGAGAGGCCTGTGGATCTGAACGACAGCAAAGGACTGTACAAAGTCTATGAATTCACTGACGGATATTGTGAGGAGATCTTCAGGCAGCACGACCAGCTCAACACCTTCCGTCTGACAAACCTGCCGCCGTCTATGGTAAGGGATTCCGTGGTGGAAGAAGGTTCATCCGAGGGCTGGTTCCTGAATATCTATCCCGTTCCGGCAGTGAGAGAGAAACTGGAGATCGGACGGATTGTGAGGAATGAAGCGGAAAGTCTTGAAGAGATCGTATTCGAATCAGGCAAAGTCCCTTGCACGGTGAATAAGGAAGAACTCAGCTATATTCCTCCATCACAGTCAAAGATAGGCTATTACAGCGCCAAGGATCTGCGCAAGGTTGGTCTGGCTCACTTCGGATGCGACTTCGCACAGCTGACTGGAAAAGGCCAGAAGATGGAAAAATTTGCCGGAGTGATAACATATAACATCGCCTACGACTACACGGAAGAGCTGGAGCATACGGACCTGACAGATGAGTTCACAAAAGAGATGGAAGAAGGCACAGCCGCCATCAGTCATATCAGTTACGGCAGACTTATGTTCCTTCTGGCAGAAGCCGACTGCAACCCTTCGTATCTGGGATCATCGATCGAAAGTGCTCTTCATCGCAATGACCCTGACAAGGAGCTATGGGTAGAAGATATTGATTTCCATCTCATTACTCTGGACGAGGACGGTGAATTCCAATGCACCTCCGGAGGTCGCGAACTTTTGGCTACCTTCCTCAATGATATGGACAATCAGCCTGTCCATCCGCTTTACTTCTCCCTGACAGACTTCGGAATGGGAGATAATGCCCTCCATATCCAGGACATCAGATAAGCCTGGCACACAATCATCTGAATATCAGCAACTTGCCAAGAATGCCTGCTGTATTTGTGCAGCAGGCATTTCCAATAAGGCGCTATCAGTCAACCACTTACACTCCAGCAGGTTTTATGTTAGGGAATTTCTATCTATCTTTGCAGCCGATATGGCAAAGAAGATAGAAAAGACGAACGCGGCCCGACTGCTGGACAAGGCGGGCATTGCATATAAACTCATTCCTTACGAGTTCGACGAGAACGATCTGGCGGCACAGCACGTTGCAGATAGCCTTGGGCAAGATATAGCCAGGGTGTTCAAGACCTTGGTGCTGCACGGAGACAAGACCGGGCATATAGTCTGCGTCGTCCCGGGAGATGCCGAGGTCAATCTGAAAGCTCTGGCCAAGGCATCCGGCAACAAGAAGGTGGAAATGATAGCGATGAAGGATCTGCTCGCTGTGACCGGATATATCCGCGGAGGCTGCTCCCCCGTCGGAATGAAGAAGCGCTTCCCCACTTTCTTCCATTCCACAGCTTTGGATTTCGAGACCATATATGTCAGCGCCGGAGTCCGTGGACTTCAGCTGGAAATATCTCCATCCGACCTTATCGCCTTCGTCGGAGGAACCGTCGCCGATGTAGCCTCTTTCGATATTTGAGCTGCCACTTATCCGACTATCTATCAGCGAATTACGAATTATGCCTGCTGCACAAATGCAGCAGGCATAATTGATATGTCGCTGGATATCAGGCGGTTACAGGAACATATATGTGAGATGTTTACCGTTGCCCCAGAGGCAGTTCCGGACGGTCAGTTCGCCTTCCGGCTTCGTGATGAGAACGGTCTTGCCGGCAGGGAAGATATAAAGTGCATCTCCCTTGGTCATTTGATATGTTATATCTGAAACATTGGTCACCTCAAGTCTGTCACCGACAGCGCGGGTCTTGAGAGATGCACCGACAAGCTTTGAAAGATATTCCTTATCTCCGACGAGATTGCCCTGGAAAAAGGCCAGAGTGCGCTTAGCCTCAAGGGCATCCTTCAGCGCTGCCTCCGTACGGTCAGCCGCAAATACAAGGGTCATAGGACGCATCCAGCCGTCACCGCAGTCATAGTCCATCGCTATGGTGCCGTGTATGTCGGTATTAGCCATAGGCGCAATGCCGTACTCTGCATACCAGTCGAAGGTAAGCGGATATGATTCCATATAGTTATATGCTTCGTAAGCATCAATCTTTCCTGCCTTGATCAGATCGCCGTGAACAGGATAGAAGGTCGATTTATTGTCCGGCCAGCCGGGATGGTTCCAGATTATATATGCTCCCTGAGCATCTGCGATGTCGATCGCCTGAAGCGGATCCTCTACATCCATAGCATTTGCATCGCTGATGAAAAGGGCATTCAGATGGCCCAGAGGCTTGCTGCGGGTGATTTCCGTACCTTTTATCACCAGAAATCCTAGCTTGTCTCCTTCTTTCTTAGCTATATTATATGACTCGTTGTGGTCAGACTTTACAATGTCCTTATGAGGACGATATTCAAGATGGTCGGTGATGGCTATGGCATCAAGACCTTCCTGCCAGGCTTCCTGAACCCTGACCGAAGGCCATACCGAACCGTCCGAAAAGACAGTATGGATATGGAAATCGCATTTGAGTGTCTGATAACCGTCGAAACCGGGGATATTTATCTCGGTACGGTACTGAGACTGGTTGCGATGGTCATATTTATGCACATCGTCGTTCGACATCTGTGCTGCGGCCACAAGAGGAGCCGCAAGAAAGAGGAGAGAAATCAGCCTTTTCATATTGAGATCAAATTAAATTATTCCTGATTGTTCCTGAGCCATTCGAGTCTGCGCTGATCCGGCAGATGAGTGATCCTGAAGCCTTCGAAAGTGGCCTTGAAGCCGTTTCCGTCAGGGCAGGCAGCCATCATTCCGACCATTACAGGAGTATTGTCCTGCAGCCAGCAGTTGCGCATCATCGTATATTCCTTATCGTCGAAGGAGTAGAAGATCTCGACAGCATCAAGCCTTCTGACAGCCTTGATCCACACATATTCCACAGGCTTTTCGAGCTCTATCACGCTCCAGTCGCTGGTCTTGTGGGTCACGACAGTGCTGAGATTGTACTTTCCGTCAACGAACTCGATTCCTGTCTTGATGTAGTTCTCCTTGTCGATCCTGATCATCAGTCCGGCCTGGTCGAAGCGGACCTTGTACTCACCGGAAATCTTCACCTTAACCTCGAACTCGCCTCCACGCACGGTATAGAGGAACGGGGCATCATCAACGGTGAACCCATAGTGGGATATCCTCCAGTAGTCGCTCTGAGGGGTCACATCCATAGTCAGGACATTATTCTCGACCGACCAGTTTTCCGGTTCATTGAACCATTGCATCCTGTCAAGAGACTGCGCAGGCAGAATTAGATACGACAGGAACATAACAAGAACAAACAGATAGCGCTTCATAATCATAAAATTAACAATTAGACTTCAAATCATTCCGGCCATATAAATCTGGAATTTATGGATTCTCCTCCATCCACGACAATGCTCTGGCCGGTACAGAAAGTATTGGTGACGGTAAGGAAATATGCCCATCGGGCGATTTCTTCAGGAGATGCCCATTTCTTCAGCGGGGTCTGCTCCATAATCTGATTCCACAGTTCCGGATCATTCACGACGCAGTCATTCAATGGAGTGAGGACTCCCCCGGGATCAAGGCTGTTGCAGACCGCCCCATATCCGGCGACCCTCAAGGCCACATTCTTCGTATAGGCGATGACACCTCCCTTGCTGGCGGCATATTCAGGAAATTCCGAGCCTGTGTGCCCGCTCGCCGACCCTATATTAAGAATAGCCTTTATGCTCTTCTGCACACCATATTTCTCCGTAACCCTTATCAAGGCCTTCAGATTGACATCGATATCATCTTCATTCTGAGTGCCGGCATTGTTTATAAGGATCTCCACATCACCAATATCGGGAAGAGAATGGCGTATGTCTGCCTCGATATGGGTATATGCCTCATCCGCTATAGATGAGGCCTGACGGTCTATCCCGATGACATTATGTCCCTCGGCCAGAAACAGCTGAGCGATGGCTCTTCCTATTCCCTGCGAAGTCCCGGTGATCAAAACTTTCATAATTCTCCTTTTATCTGCGACAATGCCTCCAGAGCCACTTCATAGCCCTCATCATAAAGGGAGGACAGCTTTGCGGTATCCTTTTCCATACGGCTGACTTCGACAGCAAAAGGGAAACGTATCCCGTGGTCCATAAAGCTGTCGAGCACCCCGCAGGTAAACACCCCGCGGAGCCCTCCTCCCTCAAGAACCAGAGCTGTATCCTCAATCTTCATCATAGCCGGAATCAAAGAGCATTGCAACCACAAATATAAGCATTTTCCGGCTTTGTTGCGCAAAACACATATTCCGCAAGATTTGAACAGCACCTGGCTATTGGAAATGTGTGAAGAAGGTGAAAATCCAGCTATCATATCTTTCAGATATTGATTATCTTTGCCCCGATTTTATGAAAACGGGAAAGGTCAGGAAATATATGGCAGTGGTATTTCTGCTGATCTTCGGTTGGTACTTTTCAAGTATCAACCTTTTTCCACATATCCATACTGTAAACGGCAATTCGATCGTCCACTCCCACTTCGGAGGTACAGCAGATCACGGACATAGCGAAACGGAATATACTGTTATCGATCTGTTGTCAAGTTTTCAGACCGAGACAGCGGATATGGTATGCATCTCCATAACTCCGCTTTATCCGTCGGAGGAAGATACCTATTCCCGTTACATTTCCCAATACTTTTTTACCGACTTATTCTTTTCCCGTATTCTGAGGGGGCCTCCTCAGGTCTGACATTCAACACAGACCAGGACATATCATTCAATAACCCCTATAAATACACAAAAGATGAAAAGAATATTTTCAACTTTGGTGGCGGCATTATGTATTATGCTGACCGCCAAAGGTGCTGACACGGACGCACATATCTACGGTCACATAATAGATGGCTCAACAGGAGAACATCTCCCCCACATCGTAGTCATTCTCAAAGGCACTACCATCGGCGTAAGCAGCGACAACACAGGACATTACATAATGAGAAACCTTCCTGAAGGAAAATTCATCCTGGAAGTATCCGCCATCGGATACAAGACCAGGACACAAGAAGTGGAAATCAGGAAGGGCAGATCACTGGAGGTCAATTTCACACTCGAAGAGGATCACGTTCTTCTGGATGGAGTCATTGTCTCCGCGACAAGGAGCGAGACCACGAGAAAGATGTCCCCTACGCTGGTAAATGTGGTGAGTATGGACATATACTCCAGAGGGAACTGCTCAACAGTTGCACAGGGACTTGGATTCCAGCCGGGAGTCCGGGTCGAAAACAATTGTCAGAACTGCGGATTCCAGCAGGTCAGGATAAACGGACTCGACGGTCAATATACGCAGATCCTCATAGATTCACGTCCTATATTCAGCGCACTTGCCGGAGTCTATGGAATAGAACAGTTGCCAGCCAATATGATAGACAGGGTGGAGGTGATGAGAGGAGGTGGATCCGCCCTTTTCGGCTCCGCTGCAATCGCCGGAACCATCAACATCATAACAAAAGAGCCGGTCCGCAATTCGGCATCGGTGTCACACACGACCACATCCATAAACGGTTCATCCGCTTTTCACAACACCACAGACATCAATGCCTCGATAGTCTCTGAAGACAACAGACTGGGCCTTGCCGTCTTCGCGCAGAATACAGAAAAGGATGCCTGGGATGCCAATGGAGACGGATTCACCGAACTGTCGAGGATATCGGGACAGACTGCAGGATTGAGAGGATACGTAAAAACTGGCATATATTCCAAGATTACGGCTGAGTATCATCATCTTCAGGAATTCCGAAGAGGAGGCGACAACATCGACCTGCCGCCTCACGAAGCAATGATTGCAGAACAGACCAGACACGGGATCAATACGGGAGGTCTGAAATTCGACTGGTTTTCACCTGATCAGAAACACAGGCTCAACGTGTTCGCTTCCTTGCAGCACATCGACCGCGACAGTTATTATGGAGCAGGAAAAGATCCTGATGCATACGGAAAGACCACAGACCTCACCTGGGTGGGAGGAGCCCAATACATATTCAAGGCTGACAGATGCCTGTTTATGCCTGCCGACCTGACTCTGGGAATCGAGTACAACGAGGACTATCTGAAGGACAATATGTGGGGATATGACAGAATCACCGACCAGACAGTTAGAACAGCAAGTCTTTACGCGCAGAACGAGTGGAAAAACGAAAATTGGGGCATTCTCGTAGGAGGAAGACTCGACAAGCACAATCTCATAAAGGGTATCATTTTCAGCCCGCGCGCAAACCTCAGGTACAACCCTTCTGAAAATGTAAATCTGAGAGCAAGTTATTCATACGGATTCCGTGCACCTCAGGCCTTTGACGAAGATCTTCACATCGATAATGTAGGAGGAACGGTATCTATGATCCGTCTTGCAAAGGATCTGAGAGTTGAGAACTCCCAGAGCGTCAGTCTGTCCGGCGACTTCTACCGCAACTGGGGCAACTGGCAGGGAAATCTTCTTCTGGAGGGTTTCTTCACCGATCTTGACGATGTATTTGCCTTGAAAGAGATTGGTACAGAGAACGGAATCCTTATAAAAGAAAGGCACAACGAATCAGGAGCAAGGGTCTTCGGAGGAAATCTGGAAGGCAAGATAGCCTGGAAGGACATATTTCAGATGCAGGCAGGCGTGACCGTGCAGAATTCCCGATATAAGCAAGCACGCAGATGGAGCGATGAAGGAAATGTCGAGGCGACCAGAAAGATGTTCCGTACACCGGATTTATATGGCTATTGCACAGCATCGTACAATCCGATGAAGCAGATGACAATGTCATTGACCGGGACATATACCGGAAGTATGCTGGTGGAGCATCACGCCGGTGCGATAGAAATGAACACAAGCGTGGTGACTCCGGACTTCTGGGATCTCAACTTCAAGATCGCATACAATTTCCGGATATACAGAAGTTTCTCGCTCCAACTCAATGCCGGTGTGCAGAATATGCTGAATTCATTCCAGAAAGATTTCGACAGTGGCGCAGACCGTGATTCCGGCTATATCTACGGCCCCACACTGCCCCGCTCGTTCTTCTTTGGAATCAGGCTGGATTATTGATTCCGTGCGCTGATTTTCTTTCTCATTTTCCACAATATCTTTATTTTTGTATCATCATTTTTGTATCATCATTTTTGTATCATCCAAATGAGATAACAAATGAAAAAGTCCATCATAATCTGTGCAGCTGCATTATGCGGAATCCTTTCCTGTACCCAGATCGACAGGGATGAAGAACAGACTCCTCCTGAAATTCCGGAACTGGACGACGGAAGCAACATCAACGAAGAAAATACCCCGGAAATATCCATAGAAGAAAACGGATATGACGGTCTGATGGCGAAGGATGGGGATACCGTGGTCCCTGGGGATGATATATATTGGGAGAACCGCAGTTTCGGCACAACCGTCACCGTTACATATTCCGGTAGTTCCGTGACAGTAACTTCTTCAGGCAGATCCGTACAGTCCCACATTGAAGGCGCAGACGCTGCCATTGTCCTTGACGGTATGGGTGATGTGGAAGTCATTGCATCGGGAAGCTCTGAAGACGGCCAGCTCAAAATTTACGGTGACTCCCCTGTCAAGCTGACTCTGAAGGGCCTGAACCTCACATCTGCCAAAAGCGCGGCTATAAATGTGCAGAACAAGTCCATTCTGTATATACACCTGGCTGAAGGTTCCGACAACTCTCTGTGTGATGCCCGGAAGCAATCGGACGAATCTTACTATCCTGAAGGAATAGTTTCAGGAGACGAGAAACGTAACGGTGCCATATATTGCAAGGGATCCATAGTCCTCAGCGGTAAAGGCATACTTAAGCTGACAGGACAGAAGAAGCACGGAATATCGGTCAAATCTTCATTCACTCTCCGGCCTGGCGCAACCCTCGCAGTGAATGACGTCGCCGACAACTGCATAAAGGCAGAAGGTATCAATATCCTTGGAGGATATATATGGGCCAAGACCTCGGCAGATGCCGGGAAATGTCTCAGTTCGGATGCCGACGTAAACATCAAAGGAGGAATGATGAAACTCTACACAAGCGGAGGGTCTATATATGAAGAAGATGAGAAAGACACATCTTCGCCAGCAGGAATAAAGGCCGATGGAAATATGATGGTCTCAGGGGGAGAAATGCTTTGCGTGAGCACCGGAGAAGGCGGAAAGGGCCTCAATATTGACGGAGACCTGACAATCGATTCCGGAATCATAAACATAGCTACATCCGGAGGAAAATATGTTTATAATGCAGCACTTGACCTTGATTCATCACCTAAGGGAATCAAGGCGGACGGAAAGATCATAATCAACGGAGGAAGGCTTAACATCCAGGTAAAAGGAAGAAGCGACGGCTCCGAAGGCCTCGAAAGCAAATCGAAGATTACAGTAAACGACGGAAATATATCCGTATATGCATACGACGATGCAATCAATGTCGGAGGAGATAATCCTGAAGGGATAGAGATAAACGGAGGAAGAGTATTGGCTTTTGCCGAGAATAATGACGGCATAGATTCCAACGGAAAACTGTGGGTGAACGGAGGACTTGTCATCACCTCCGGTAGCGGAGCCCCTGAAGAAGGCTTTGACTGCGACTTCAGCCAGAACTTCATAGTAAAGGGAGGTATCCTGATCGGCACAGGAGGTGCCGCAATCGCACCTTCAAGCGCAAGCACGCAAAGATCCGTCACATATAACGGTGTAAGTGCCCGGACAGGAGAGTTTTTCGTCATCACCGGTCCGGACGGTAATCCTATATTAAGGTACAAGCTTCCAAGGACTATAAGCCGTATGGCAGTATTCTTTTCATCAGAAGACATCCGGTCTGGAGAAACCTATACGGTCTGGTCCGGCGGATCTCTGAGCGGTAATTCAGTCAACTGGAACGGATGGTTCGAAGACGGGACATATACAGCCGGAACCGAATTAGGGACATTCACATCAAACAGCCTTAACACAACCGTCGGACAGAGCGGTGGTCCCGGAGGACCGGGAGGACCTGGCAGACCGGGAGGCGGACCTGGCTGGTAAAACTGAAAGTGTCCTTCACTGCCTTAGAAATACATCGTATATCGGATGGAAGGCAGTATAGGGAAGATGGATGTCATCTTTATCGTAGGTCTGTTATAGACATCCTCAACGATTGATATATAGAAAGGATTCTTGCGTCCGTACAGGTTATACACGGCGAATGTGACTACATAATCCCGTCCTTTTCTTACGGACACTGCCCTGAAATCTATACCCACGTCAAGTCTGTGATATGCAGGTACCTGGAAATTGTTGGGGTACAATGATTCCCTGCCCATATAATAGCTTCCATAAATCGGGATTGTGTATCTGTTTCCTGAACGCAAGGTCCAGGTTGCGTATATATCGATAAAGCGGTGAGCCTTATACACTCCGTTTATGACGAGATTGTGCCTGTTGTCATATCTGTCCCGATACCAGTCGCTGTAGAATGCCTTGAAACAGCGCTGAGACCAGGAAAGAGTATATGCGGTGGATATATCCCATTTCTCACTCTGGAACTCTCCGTAGAACTCCAGTCCGAACGAGCGTCCCTTGCCTTCCGTGAATTCGGTTTCCCACGCTGCAGGAGAAGGCAGGACGTTGTTCCCGGTATATTCATAAAGATGGCTCATACCTTTCCAGAAGCCGGCTATATTCAACAGAATGTGATGATTCGGGCGCCATTCCGTTTCAGCGGAGACTATCCTGGATCTGACAGGTTTCATAGTGGCGGTTGCAGGCATCCAGAATGAGCCCGGCCTTTCCGATTTGAAGGATTCCACCTGATGGACCGGCTGGGTCATTTCGGAATATGAAACCTTCACAGATAAGGCCCTGTCCGGATTGTACGACAATGCAAAACGAGGTTCCAATGCATTATAGGCCTTGTTTCTTGTCAGGAAAAGCATATAACGGAGTCCTGCATTCAGGTAAAGATCTGGAGTGATGGTGAACTCGTCTTCTGCATATAGGGCAAGCTCCGGAGAATGATAATGACGGCCTGACGATGTCTTTATCTCACCTGACCTTACTGAACCTACCTGTGTATAGCTGTGCTCTTGTGCCAGTGGAGAGAACAGATGGTAAACTGCCGAAACTCCGTAATTCAGATAATGTCTGCCGAAGGTCTTGTCCGAGATATGGACTTTCACTCCGAGATCTGCAATGTTGGAAATATTGGATTCGAGGTCGTAGTTCTTATAGTCGGTATATTTATCGAGATTTTCGTGGAAGGCATTATAATAACCGTCAGAGAAGTAAAATGTTGACTTCATCTTCCGTTTCTCAGACAAGTCTCTTTCCCACACTGCCGACAGCAAGACGTTTCCCCATCTGTTACCGTCCTTGAAGAAGCTTTTCTGATAGCCGGATGAACCGGATGAACCGCCAACGACAGGATATGGATATCTTTCCGAATCCATATAAGACATATAATCAAATCCGAGATAGGTGTTGAAGGTTATCTTGTCCCTGCTGCTTTTTATCCAGGTGAACTTGGCGTTAAGGTCAGAGAATCCGTAATGCCCGTCTCTGGTGTAATCATTTGAATATGAAACATCCGGGACATATACAGCCTTAAGGAGCGGTCTGACAAAGGCCTCCACCCATCCGTATCTGACAGCTACATTGTACGAAAGCACGCCCTCTTTGACGGGGCCTTCCATCTGGAATCTTCCGTCTGTCATTCCGATGGAAAAAGATCCCTTGTGTTCATACATATCTCCATCCTTCATCCTCACGTCAACCACTGAAGAGGCACGTCCTCCGAACTGTGCCGGAAAGCCTCCCTTGTAGAAATCGACCGACTCTACCATATCCGTATTGAACACGGAAAAGAGTCCCAGAAAGTGACCTGACTGATATAGAGGGACATTATCCAGCAGGTAGAGGTTATCATTGCCAGTACCTCCCCTGACATTGATTGTGGATGACATTTCATTGCCTGGAGTGACTCCCGGAAGCATCTGAAGTGTCTTAATCACGTCAGGAGTGCCCAGCACAGCCTTGAATCTGAAGTCCTTCCTGTCGATCTTTATCATCGAGGTCTGGGTCTTCTTGTCGGATCGAGGTCTGTAATCGGTGACTACTACGGAATCAATGGTCTCGTGATTCTGAGCAGAAGATATGATGCAGCTGATGAAAAGCATCATATATGTGATGATGGTCCTTTTCATCGCACATCAGATTTAAAGGTGCCGATTACCACTCTATTGAAGGCTCCCACATAGCCCAGGCCACCCTTTACATTGGTATAGCTGGACGGTGACATTGAAGATGACTGCTGATGAAGCCTTGCGAAATAGAGTTCTTCTGATATAATGTCCAGATTGAAGCTGATCTGTATCTCTGTTGTTTCCCTGATCACTTTGCCTTCATCGTCTATAACGACATAATCCTTCGGCAGCTGATAATCGAAGACCCATTCTCCGCTTCCGTTGACAGAAAAAGGTTGACTTCGCCAGTAAGTCCTTGAACTGGCGTAAACATCATCCTTATATATATGGATGATTTCAGTTATGCCAAGATCTGCCGACAAATGCAGATCGGCGGCCTTACTGCTGTTCACGACAAGTCCTCCTTTGAGAATGCCATCTTCTACAGTATAGCTGAAATCCTTGATAAGATCCGACGGAACTTCCGGAATGACGGTCACCGCTGTCACATCGGGCAACCCTGGAGCAGAGCAGAACACCTCTACCCTATCTCCTGGACGGAACTGATGATGAATTACATACAGGTCGGAAATATCCTTTGTTGCCTTATATTCAAGATTTTCCCCATTCACGATGAACCTTAAGGATGAGTTAAGATCTGATTCATCAGACAACCTGTGATCGTGTGTGATCATATATTCTTTCGAAACATAGACCACGGTACTGTCGGATCCTCCTATTACACTTACCAGCTTCAGAAGCGCATCCTCATCAGCAAGAACCGGATAAGGGGCATAGCTGTCACAGGAAAACAGCATCAGGAGCAGAGAAATATAAAACAAAGAAGATCTCATCTGGCTTTTAATCTTGTTGTTTTATAAGAACGCTTAAATATACGGAATACTTCCACTACAAATGCTGATTACGAGAAAAAAAAAGGTCCATTACCACCGGAATCGGGCGATTATTTGGGTTTTAAAATCAGAAAAGAGGGGGAGTCTAATACACATTCCCGCTAATCCACCAGCATACTGCATAAGTCCCTGATTATATGGGATATACGGCACTTTTCAACATATTATCGTCGTCGCAAATTATACCATATTGAACACCGTGCATTTTTCAGAGTGAAAATTGCACGGATTTGCACTATGACATTCGTGGAAAAGTAATTTCTGGATCACTCCGAAAGACTTATCAAAAAATTCCTTCAACTTCTCTATCACAGTAATTAGCGAGAGTTTATTCAGGATGTTATTTCGTTGGTGGAAATGTTCCGTATGAAGGTTCCATTTTAATGTCCTTCATACCTTCGTGTGGTGGGAATGATAATCTTTTATATGTCTTTCCATCGTCTTCTAATACATCATCCTTCGTAAGCCAATACTTCTGAATTACATAGTCTGACATCTTGCCAACCCCCCAATGACTATCCATTTCTTCTGCATCAAAAATAGCGACCATCAGTGTATCAGACGCTCTTTCAAACACTTCATCAACGAACTCTTCCGCAGTCATCTTACCACCCAATAGGAATGCGAAGGAACACATTTGTCCTGCATCGGCATACTCTAAATACCATTTGTCGTTTAACTCATCTAATGTTGCTGGGTCATTTCCCGTTTTTAATCCTGTTGCAGAAGACCATATGTAAATACCCTTATCAAAGTTGTTTTCTAATTCCATTGAATAGAAGTAGTCGCACGACACGGCAAGGAGCATTACAGGTAATACAAGTATTGCATTGATAATTCGTTTCATATCTTTATGTTTTAATGTTTGTTTATAAGATGCATTGCTCCCTTATTTCGTTACACTCATCCTTTGCAAATATGCGTTTTTTTAAATTCCCCCATCTTGTTAATAGGATAGCTTAGTGAATTCATTTCCAATCACCTCAAATCTTCCACTGCAAGTCATAAAGGTGTATTTCTTTATTTCATATTCCTTATTGTAATTTACCGATTGACCTCGATGAATTTCTTCAATTGTTCTATCAGTTCAGGAAGGTATGATTGGTCAATTTGGAATTTGAATTCCACACGACCACTATAACTTGCGATGCCGTCCTTGACGGTCACATCAATGTGGCCGAACTCGTCTATTGTCAAAAATAGTTCATCTTCGTCAAACGAGGAAAATCTTGAACATCCTTTCAGATTTTCGTGCATTGAAGTAACCTTATCCATAAACCAAGATACCTCTCCCAAGCCAAAAGACCATCTATGGGTAGAACTAATCGTTCTGCCCTGAAAATCATAATTGGTTCGTACCAAGGCGTCGATATCATCTATATCACCTCTTTGGATAACCTCAAGTTCAAACGAGGCGGTATCCTGAAAATTCTTTATAGTAAAGCCATTCATATATAAATCCCGATTTAGCGGTATAAATATATTAAACATATCGCAGAAAACAATCCGTTGTATCACTCTCTGGCACACTCTGACCCTAACTTTGTCTGAAATAAAATTTAAATGAACACATCATGATACCCGAAGGACATATCATCAGAAACCTTTATCGGGAGTGGAAGGAGAAGAATCCTTCGCAGAGGAGGTATAATCTATCGTTTAAGGAGTAGATCAACATCAGAATGGTCTCTATTGTCGAGACCAGTGAACATGTGGCAAAGAATTATCTTTCGACATTGGCTGTTCTTCAGTTGGACTCCATACTGGCTGGTGCCAGGAAAGTATCAGTCAAGAAGCCCAAACCCGAGAATGCAAATCAGAAGCCATTCGATCGTATTATGATAATGGAACATGAACTGATTGGTATAGGAAGGGTAAAGATGACAGTAGGTATCCGCAGAAGGACTCGATAGAAGGTGCAATACTGTATCACTGTCATCACTAATGAATAGTAACGAAAAAGCATCTCAAACGAGATGTTTAACTTTTACCCTATGCGTGGTGTAGGTTTACGCCTTGCGGTGTGATGCGATGCGTTGGGGACTTCGCACTACCCATTACATCGTCCGACCACGACTTACTGTTTCAGGATTCGTAACCGCCTGAGCGATAAGGGTTGCCTTACTTTCCACCTGCCTATCAATACATCTGAAGAAAGTTGACCGTAAAATCATAGTAGACTCTGACGGGCTTGCCTCCACGATATCCCGGGGTCCACTTCGGAGAGGAGGTAATGACCTTCACCGCTTCCTTCGCAAAACTCTCATGCTCACACTTCAGCACCTCCACATCTTTGATTGAACCGTCAGCTTCAACAAAGAAACGCACCCGCACGGCACCTTGCCAGCCAGCAGAACGCATTTCCTTGGGATATTTCAACTTGCCGTTCACCCAGCGGGTAAAGGCACCTGAACTTGGCGACTGCCCTTTGAACAATGGAGCCACATAATGGTTCTCCGCAATCCACATTCTCTGCTCTTCCGTAAGATCACGTTCAACGAACACCGGCTTTCTACCTTCAAGATGGGCCGGAATCGATTCATACTTCTCACCATGATCAAGTTCGCGCCCCTTGACTACAACACCTATAAATACTCGTCCATCAGGATAATAGAGAGTATCCACACCATGAGCTCTGTCATTCTCGAATTTCCCTGCAAAGACCTTTCCTGACTTTGAGAAATAATGACCGTATCCATTTTCCTTTCCATCCTTCATTTCACCCTGATAACGTCCTCCGTCCACAAAATAAGCCGTACAATAACCGTCTGGAACAGCACCGGAAAAACGCCCGAAGATCATTCCCCGGTTGACATCATACAGAACGCCTTCCCCTACCGGCCACTGTCCCTCATATCGGAACGTATCCTCTACAATGACCGTATCTCTGACATCCTGTGGAGTCAAAGTGAATTCCGGTTCGACCTCAGGAGCGTCTCCAACGATAATCTGTGCATGAGAATTCATTGCAGACAACAGCAGAAATGCACCAAAGCATATGAAACTCTTTATATCCATATATTCATCTTTATTAACCAAGGACAAATATAGGGATTTCATATTCCCCCCCCCAAAAAAATCAGACAATTTATTCACCATCAGAAAGATGTTCTTGAAGTCGAGTCACCGACGAAGTCAGTTCGACGGTCTGCTGCCATTTCTGGCCGAAGCGGGTCTGCACCACGACAGTAATCTGTCTGGCCGTCGGAGAAGGATGTGCGGCGAAATTATGCACACTCGGTCTCGGCCTCTTCCAGTTCGGGACAGGCTTTCCTATGCTGCCATAAAAACGCTGTATCTCAGCAATATACACCGGAGATGCTATGTTTACCTGCTCCATCGGTCCCTTATAGACTCCATCCTCGTACCACTCAACCTTCCAGCAAGGGTCCCAGTCCCACACATTCACAATGACTGCATCAGGATATTCCTCTACTCTTCCCGACGGAATCAGCTCCGCAATATGTTCCTTGCCGAAAGCTACGGGTTTATAATACCAGCTCAGGCTGTCACCGGTCTTGGTAAACACCTTATATCCCCTCGGAGAGCCGTCTATGCAATGCTCTGTATCCCACCATGCTCCGCATATTGCAGCTATGTTGTGGCTGAACACATTTTCAGAAATCACACTGTTACGATTAACATGGTTGTGTCCGGAGAGGAATTCCACCTTCCTGCCACTCAGGAGATCCAGAAGCACATCTTCATTACCGACTGTTCCACCTTCATGACCTAACGGAGCATGCTGCGCCACATATATCATCGAATCCGAAGGAATCCACTTCAGGAGTCCACGGACCCAGCTTACAATTTCATCCGTGTAACCAGTGCTGCATCTGGCAGCCACCTTATATACAATATTGTCCAACACAATCACGACATCATTTCCCAACCGAAACGCATAATTCGCCGGTCCCATCTTCTTACGATAAGACTCTGAAGTCCTTCTGTCGCCTTCAGGAGTCACCTCGTGGTCATGATTTCCGATCACTGGATAGAAAGGAATTCCTGTTCTGACGATATTCGCCTTATATCTGTCAAGCAATTCTATCCTGTCCCAGCTTATGTCTCCCAAAGCGAGTCCGACAACCTGTCCCTCCAATGATGACGCAGTCCTTGTCAGATCGGAGATAGGCTCACCCGCGAATTCAGCGAACTGCCCGTCAGTATTGGGCTGAGGGTCCGCAATAGCGATGATATGATACGGCTCTGCTTCTTTGAGGCGCTGAAGCTGAAAATCAAATCGGTCCCGTCCGGAAGCATATATATAGAAAGCCGGAACTCCGGAAGACCAGTCACCACAGTAACCCGATGGAGTGACGATATATACAAACTCCGCATTGTCAGATATTTCGAAGGAAAAACTTCCGTTCTTCCGGGTCGCAGTAAAGTTCACCCCATCAGTCACAATCACCCCTGCAAGCCTTTCCTTGCCGGATTTCACCGTTCCCTTGACCGTTCTGGCCTCAACTGAAAGGCACATGCCTGCCAAAACTAAAATGAATGGAAGAACCTTTTTCAACATATGATACGCATTATACCGTTTCAGACAAAAATAAGGAATTGTACGGTTAAATTCAACTGTCATATGAGTATAATTCGCCGAAATTTCCTATTTTTACCGATAGCAGAAAGAATAGCCATGAAAAGTCTCATAATTGCTTTGCTCATCATTCTCTCCGGCATCACTGCAAACGCCAGAAACTTCGAAGTAAAGGGTCCTCAGGGTGGGCTTTCAATGACCATCACGCTTCCCGACGGATTCGATAAGGACAACGACAGCTGCCCTATGGTCATCCTGATGCACGGAATATTCGCAAGCAAGAATATAGTGCCGATGCCGGCATTAGCCAAGAGACTGGCTGACAAGGGAATAGCATCAATACGTTTTGATTTCGGAGGTCATTGGAACAGTGAAGGAAAGATGCAGAAGATGACAATAAGGAAAGAAATCGAGGATGCACTGGCAATGTGGGAATATGCACGTTCTCTGCCATATGTAGGCAGCATCGGCCTTCTGGGACATTCTCAAGGCGGCGTCGTAGCCTCGATGACTGCTGGAATATTAAGCTCCAGAGGAGAGGCTCCTGCCGGACTGGTGCTGATCGCCCCAGGATCCGTTGTACAGGACGCATGCAGGAGCGGAAAATTCTTCGGAGCAAGATTCAATCCGTCGGACCCGCCGGAATTCGTAAGATGCTTCGGTATAATGAAACTCGGACGTGAATACATAATGACCACACAGGACCTCGATATCTACGGCACAGCCAAAGCATACACCGGTCCTGTCAGAATCATTCACGGAGACAAGGACGGGATTGTGCCGATGAGCTGCAGCGAGAGATATGCAGAAACGTATGGAGAGACATCGGAATTGGTAGTGGTCGAAGGAGAGAACCATATGATAACAAAACGTCTGAAAAAGACTGTCAGCCATGCTGTGGCATTCTTTGAAGGCATATTCAAGACTGAAACTAAAACAAACTGATATTATGAAACATTGGCTTTTACCTGCTGCATTGGCAGCATTTGTTTCCATATTCTCATCTTGCACAGATGAGGAATATGGAACACGAATTCAGGCTTTGGACGAATCACACTGGGATGCTTCAATCTGGATCTCAGCACAAGATGCCGAGGTCGTTACAGGCAGAATCGCCGGCAAGAACATCCGCGCAGCAGACGGCGCCAGCTGGTTCGTGTCAACAATTGAGAACGAGGGAAACGTAATGTCTGCAAAGTGGATGACCTCCGCATTAGGTGTATATGACATTTATGTAAACAGCAAACTCATCGGTACGGAAATCCTGAAGCCGGGCTTCACCCACACCGGCAAGACAAAACTTTCTTTCACATACGACATTACGGATGCATTCAAATGCAAGAGCGGTGCAGAGAACGTTCTGGCTGCACAGGTGACACCGGGATGGTGGGGGGACAAGATCGTGACTCCAAACAACCACGAAGGTATGGTGGGCAGGAAATGTGCATTCAGAGGTATTGTGGAGCTCACATTTGCAGATGGATCGAAGAAATATTATGGAACCGATCTCGAGAATTGGAAGGCTGGTATCGCAGGACCGGTAAAGCATGCGGCAATATTCGACGGTGAGTTCTATGACGCACGCGAACTTCCGGGATATGAAACTCCTGAAAAGCTCAGCACTCCGGAAGAGAACACTGAATTCCTTGGCAATATATTCCCTTCTGAAGGTGCAGAGGTATATCGTCGCGAAGATCTGACTCTACAGCCTGTAAGGGCCTACACTTGGAAGGACATTGAAGGTGCTTCTGAAGATGCATATGGTACAGTTGTGATTGCCAAGGAGTTCGCACCGGGAGAGCCTATCGAGATTGAAGAAGGTGAAACCCTTGTCATTGATTTCGGACAGAATGCCGCCGCCGTTCCTGCCTTTGTATTCAAGGCTGATGAAGGTACCGTACTCACTTGTCTCCCTTCTGAAATCATGAATGACGGCAACGGAGCCCATAGCAGAGGCATGGATGGTCCGGAAGGCAGCTGCCACCGTCTCAATCTCCGTACACCGGAGGACGGAATGATACTGGAATATACATTTGGAAAGAGTAACGGATATGTAGATTATTCTCCAAGATGCACTTTCTACGGTTACAGATACGTAAGCATCACTGCAACAGATAACGTCAAGTTCAGATCAATAGTTTCTGTTCCTGTCACCTCCATAGCTAAAGATTTGGAAACTGGAACCATAACAACCGGTAACGAGCTCATCAACAAACTCATATCCAACACTTTATGGGGAATGTATTCCAACTATCTATCCGTTCCTACTGACTGTCCTCAGCGTAATGAAAGACTTGGATGGACAGCTGACACACAGGTATTCACTGAAACCGGTACGTTCTTCGCCAATACAAACTCATTCATGCACAAATGGATGCGCGATATGAGGGACTCACAGTCAGACAAGGGAGGATTCCCAGGCGTTGCGCCATATGCTCAGTATGGAAACGACATGATGCGTCTCGGATGGGCTGATGCAGGAGTAATCGTACCATGGACCATATGGAAGCAGCATGGCGACACAGGAATGATCGAGGAGAACTGGGATGCTATGGTCCGCTTCATGAATCATATAGATGAAACAAAATACGACCACACTGTTCTGAAAGCCGAGAACCATAATTCTCAATGGGCTGACTGGCTCAGCTACGAAGCTCTCGAGAGCAGAAGCGGCAGAGGATTTACCGGAAACGACAGAAAGAAAGGAAGTCCGCTCGATGAGACTGTTCAATATTGGAACTACCTCAGCCTTTCGTATTGGGTGATAGACGCCGGCATGATGGCAGAAATGGCCACTGCAACAGGCAGGGATCCTGAGCCGTTCAAGGATATGGCAGAAGAAGCCAGGCAGATTATCTTCAGAGATCACCTCAATGCTGACGGTACATTCAAGAACCAGATACTCAATACAATGCAGACTCCTGCATTATTCGCTTTAAAGAACAATCTGGTGGATGGTCAGGCAAAGGATAACATGATTGCGCGCCTGCGCGAGAATTTCAAGCAGCATGACAACTGCCTCCAGACCGGATTCCTTGGTACATCCATCCTGATGCCGGTACTTACTGAAAACGGCATGGCAGACATAGCTTACGAACTTCTTTTCCAGAGGAAAAATCCAAGCTGGCTGTATTCTATCGACAACGGAGCTACTACAATCTGGGAACGCTGGAACAGCTACATGATCGAGACCGGAATGGGTCCTAAGGGTATGAACAGTTTCAACCACTATGCCTACGGATGCGTATGTGAGTGGATCTGGGAGACTGCTGCCGGAATTTCATGTGACTCGTCTCAGCCAGGCTTCAAGAATATCGTCATGAAGCCGATACCGGACAAGAGACTCGGCTTTGTCAAGGCAGAATACAAATCGCCATACGGTCTGATAAAGAGCGAATGGCGCTATGAGGGTGACAAGTGGATCTGGGATTTCACTATTCCGGAAGGAGCTACAGCTTCAGTAACACTTCCTGGTGAGACAGAATCGAAGACCTATACTTCAGGAACATACCAGTCAGTCAAATAGACTACTGGTTGTTCCCCATCAGGAACACTTTCATAAAATCGTTAAGATCACCATCGAGAACTCCCTGAGTGTCAGAGGTTTCATGACCGGTACGAAGGTCCTTCACCATCTTGTACGGGTGGAGGACATAGCTTCGTATCTGCGAGCCCCATTCTATCTTCTTCTTCTGACCTTCGAGCTCTGCCTGCTTTTCCTGACGTTTCTTAAGTTCGATGTCATAGAGACGTGACTTGAGGATTCGAAGGGCATTCTGTCTGTTGTCCAGCTGTGAACGTGTCTCTGTGTTCTCGACTACGATTCCTGAAGGAATATGCTTCACGCGCACACCTGTCTCGACCTTATTGACATTCTGTCCGCCGGCACCACTTGAACGATAGGTATCCCATTCGAGATCTCCGGGATTTATTTCTATTTCTATGGTATCATCTACCAATGGATATACAAAGACTGACGAAAATGTGGTCTGACGCTTGCCCTGGGCATTGAAAGGAGAAATTCTGACCAGACGATGCACACCGCTCTCAGCCTTGAGATAACCGAAGGCATAATCTCCTTCAACCTGCATCGTCACGGACTTGATTCCGGCATCTTCGCCTTCAAGTTCGTCTGTAATCGTCACCTTATATCCGTTACGCTCCGCCCAACGTATATACATACGCATAAGCATCGAAGACCAGTCATTTGACTCAGTACCGCCTGCTCCTGAATTGATGGTAAGCACGGCTCCGAGATTGTCTCCCTCTTCACCAAGCATATTCCTGAGCTCCAGAGCTTCAAGTTCCTCAACTACTGCCGCATACGCCTGATCGATCTCTTCGTCTTCAAATTCCAGAAGCACATTAAGGTCTTCGACACCTGACGCAATCCTGTCAAATCCTGTCACCCAGAACTTTACACCAGAAAGTTCCTTCAGAAACTTCTCGGCCTCCTTCGGATCATCCCAGAAATCGGCAGCGAGAGTCTTCTCCGTCCTGGCGGCCACATCCTCCCTCTTTGCTTCGACATTTATGCATTTTCCAAGCGTATCCACACGCTGCTTCAACTCTTTTATCTGTTCTGTACTTATCATCAGTATATATACTTAATTCTGTAAATATAATCAAATTGTGTCCACCCCCATCTACACAAGATCTATTCCCGCATCATGGCACTTTTCACGCATATCGTCCGGCCATATGCTGGACTGAATTTCACCTATATGCGCCTTACGCAGAAGGAACATACACAGACGTGACTGTCCTAAACCTCCTCCGATCGTATAAGGAAGACGGCCTTCAAGCAGCATCTTATGGTAAAGCAGATCCGATTTATGCACCTCTCCCCTAAGTTCGAGCTGCCGTTTCAAGGCTTCCTCATCGACCCTGATACCCATGCTGGATATTTCAAAGGCGCTTTCCAGGACCGGATTCCAAAAAAGCAGATCTCCGTTCAATCCATAATAACCATCATCATTGCGCGTGGTCCAGTCATCGTAGTCGGCAGCGCGTCCGTCATGAGGCAATCCATCGCTCAAGGCTCCACCGATTCCAATGATGAACACCGCTTTATGTTCCTTCACGACGGCGTTTTCCCTTTCCTTGGGAGACATGTCAGGATACATCTGAAGCAACTGCTCGGAATGAATGAAATACACATCTTCCGGAAGCATCGGCTCTATCTGAGGGAATTCCACATAAAGTTTGTTCTCTGTAACCTTTATTGCTTCATAGATCCTCCTGACGGTCTTCTTCAGATAGTCGAGATTACGCTGATCGCAGCTTATGACCTTCTCCCAGTCCCACTGGTCAACATATATCGAATGGATGTTGTCCAGTTCCTCGTCAGGACGCAACGCGTTCATATCCGTATATATTCCCCTTCCCGGCTGGACATTCATCTGCGCCAGCTTTATCCTTTTCCATTTTGCAAGAGAATGTACAACCTCCGCCTTCTGTTCTCCCATATCCCTGATAGGAAACGAGACAGGCCGCTCAACACCATTCAGATCGTCATTAAGACCTGTTCCGCTGAGTACAACCATAGGTGCCGTGACCCTGAGAAGAGCAAGCTGGGCAGAAAGATTATCCTGAAACATATCCTTCACATCCTTGATTGCCTTTTCAGTATTTTCAATACTGCCTAGCAGATTCCGATATTCCTTTGGGATCAATAAAGACATCTTGTTCTGTTTTTGTAATTGACAAAGATAGTAAAGATTTCGTAGGGAATTTATATCTTTGTAGATTAGTTATGGCAAAGATCGGAATATTTGATTCAGGAGTCGGAGGGCTGTCAGTCTTCAGAGAGATCCGCAAGGTTCTTCCTGAAGAGGAGTATATTTATTATTCAGACAGTGCCAATTGCCCATATGGAGAGAAACCTGTGGAATTCATCATAGATAGATGCAGGAAAATCACCGAATTCCTTCTTGAAAATGGTGCGGAGATAATAGTAGTCGCATGCAATACAGCTACTGCCGCGGCAATCAAGACCCTCAGAGAAGAATACCCGATCAGGTTCATCGGAATGGAACCGGCAATCAAGCCTGCCGCACAGATGACCAGAACAGGAGTTGTAGGAGTACTAGCGACAGCAGGAACTCTTAAATCAGATAAATATCTGAGACACAAGGAGAAATATGCTTCTGACATCAGAATTGCCGAACATGTCGGTGAAGGATTTGTGGAGCTTGTGGAAAACGGGAAGACATCAGGCCCGGAAGCCGAATCAACAGTTCAGCGCAGCCTGGAACCACTACTCGCAGCTGGAGCCGACACAATCGTGCTTGGCTGCACCCACTACCCTTTCCTTATTGATACCATCCGCAAAGCCGCTCAAGGCAGAGATATCACCATCATCGATCCCGCTCCTGCAATTGCAAAGCACCTTGTAGAAGTAATGGATGAAGAAGGCATAGCTTATGGCCCGGACTCCGGAAAGTCATTTCATATCAGTCTCCATTCTTCAGGCAATCAGGAGCTGCTGGAATCCATATTCGGCAAACTATAAGACAAGATGTGGAAAGAGCCGTTTCGGCTCTTTCCACATCTGCCATCATATCCGGTAATTCTTCCGGTAGATTATTTATAGAGCTGTCCCAGAACCTCGTAGTAGAGATTTCCATCGACATTCACTGCCTGATAGATAGTATCGTCCACCTGATAGTAAACCTCACCTCTGAGCTTCACAGTCTTTCTGTCGCTTGGCAGACTCTCTACGAGTGCTCCTGCAGGAGGAACTATCACTTTATAATCGCCATCCGAATCAAGAACGTAGAAGACGCCGTTCTGGTAGTAATACTCCATATCTGCTGCGGCATAGCTCTGAACCAATCCGAGGCTGTTGGCTTTGTCATAAGCTGACTGTGCAAGTGCATCAGCCTGAGCTATAGCCTGATTCTGGGCGGCTATTATTGCATTGTTCTGAGCTATGACAGCATTCTGTTCAGCTATATAAGCATAATTATCATTGATCTTGTTGTAAGTCCTTGCAACTGATGAGAAGTATGCCAGCCTTACTGCTGTCCAAGCCATTCCTGCAGCTATATTATGAGCTATGACTGTTCCATAATATGGTCTGATTACAACACCTGGTCTTGGCCTTGGATGTCTGTGACCGTAATATGGTCTGTGCACATGTGCAGGATAAACATATATTGCCGGTCTCATAGGTGGCTTGACTCCCACATGGTGCGACGGTTTGTGTGGTCTTGCGACATTTCCTGGCTCATGAGGATACACAACAGGCTTATTATGAGAAGGTCTGTTATGCGAAGGGCCATTCTGAGGACGGTCTGAAGGTCTGCTTACAGGACGAGTCACACCTATAGGTCTGTTCTGATTTCCTGGTTTGAATCCATTGTCAGGTCTCGATGACGGCTGACCGGCAGGACGTCCGACAGCAGACGGTTTGTTATCGTTTGAAGGTCTGCCTGAATTTCCTACAGACGGTCTTGAACCTGATGGCGCAGCAGATGGTCTGTTACTGCCGTTTGAAGGCTTTACAGCTCCTGAAGGATTTGACGGTCTTGAAGCCGACGACCTTGATGTCTGTCCCGAAGGTCTTGCTGTCTGCCTTGAAGCAGAAGAAGCTCCGTTTGAAACGGCAGGAGACTTACGGGTAGAGGTATTTGATGAAGATCTCTGTACTGATGTTGAACGTGACGAACCAGATGATGAGCGTGATCCCCCACTGCGCGACTGAGCGTATGCGTCAGTCTGAAATGCCATCAACGCTGAACCTACCAGCATTGCAGCCATTATCTTTCTTATTGCTCCCATAGTGATTGTGTTTTAGGAAACTGCTGAAGCAGTAACGTGGTTAATATAAGTAATACGTCTGCGATAATTCCCGGAAAGCAGCCTCGTCTTTCCTCCAATATTCAATGATGTCGCTGACTTTATAATTCTTTATGAATTCCCTCCTAACATAATCCGTGCCACAAACTTTATCGAACAGTCCGACACCATTGGCTACCTGGAATGCTTTCTTATCCGGATAAAGCTCCGCAACTGCCTGCATGACATAGAATTGCGTGTCTGTAAGACGTGCTTTTTCATAGTCTGTAAAAAAATATTGAAGGCCCTTCACAAGTTTGCCTGCAAGGCTTCCGAAATATGGTTTATACCATATGGTGCGAAATGATATACCTGGAAGATCGTAACTTTCAAGTCTTTCCTTCAGCTTTTCCGGATCAAGCCACAAAGCTCCGAACACCTGGAACGGAAGCGTATATCCTATTCCGATATTCATAAAGCCATATAATTCGCCGCAGATGCCCGATGAAGCATAATACATCGGAGAATCCTTGAACGGAATGTTTGGAGATGGCAAAACCCAAGGAAGACCTGTATCTTCATATACCATATCTCTTGTCCATCCTTCCATAGGAATAACAGTGAGCTTGCATTTCGCAGGTTCCTGATCACCTTTCTGACCTCGGTTCAGACCTTCGGAATTGATCATCTGCGCCAATTCACCGACAGTCAGCCCATATACATAAGGTATCTTATACTGACTTACAAAAGAGTTGAAAGGCTGCTCCACGTAGCACCCCTCTATCTTATTGCCTCCCAGAGGATTAGGACGATCAAGAACCATTACCTCAATATCTTTTGCGGCACATGCTTCCATTACAAGGCCCAGAGTGCTGATGAACGTATATGAACGGACTCCGACATCCTGAATGTCATATACCATCACATCAATTCCCTCCAGCATTTCCGGAGTAGGCTTTCTGGTAGATCCATAAAGAGAATACACCGGAAGTCCGGTCACTTCATCCTTTGAGTCCTCTATCTTGCCACCGGCGTAGACATCACCTCTTACTCCATGCTCCGGGCCGTACAGAGCGACAAGATTTACCTCCGGAGCCTTGAACAGGATATCTATGGTAGAATTCAGATGTCTGTCCACACCGCTCGGATTGGTAACAAGACCTACCCTGCGGCCTTCAAGCCCCGCAAAGTTCCTCTCACGAAGTACCTCTATTCCGGTCTTTATATTAACCTCGGTCCCAACCTCGGTCCGGCATTGCGAAGAGACGCTGACGGAGACAAGAAAAATTGAAGCTAAAAGCAATATGAATCGTTTTCTCATAAGTCTTTTCTATATTCTACAGATTCATTATCCTGCCGGCAAACATAATGTTATCCTTCTGAGTGTCAGCGATAAAGAACACAAATGGTCTGTCCACAGTCATTTTTTCGTATGAAGACGGACGTGCGGAAGTCAATCGTATCTGAGCACTTGTCACTGCAGCTGCCTCAGTACCCTTTTCAGAAATTTCAACATAGCATTTCTGCCTTACCTGATCGAGGACAAGAGGTCCCATCTCCGCGATACCACTGAAATCAGCTGCTGCTGAAAATGCCGTCCTGATGCCCATCTTCTGCAGAGAATCATTCAGGAGCAGTGAGGATTCAGCCTTTACCTTAGGCATCCTGAGCTGCACTTCCGTAGGCTGGAGTGACGCCAGAGCAGTCTTATATGCATCTTCTGACAGATAGCCTATGACCTCGTTCATATCGAGATCCTTAGGAGGGAGAAGGACATACATTGTATAACGTCCGCCCTCATATGGAAGTTCAACCAGCTGGCATCCCATATACTCGGCATAATTCATATATGCCTTGCGGGACATCATCTTTACCTTCGATTCCGTCACAGAGCCATAGAACGGAGCGTCGAATGTCATGTGTTCATCAAACGGGTTGAGCCAAGGAGCATTGAAATACAATGCATTGACCAGAACCATCACGACATTACGTCCAAGTTCATCGATTATCTCGGTAATCTTACCGTTAGTATGCTCCGAGCACCAGTTGTTTATCGCCTTGACTGTTGCGGGATCTCCGAAATTGAGAGTAGTGACAAGAGCATCGAAGTCCTTCTGCATCAGGTTCACATATCTGTTTCTGACACTGAAGTTATCATCTACCCACAAAGAGTTGACTGAATTGACCGTAACCGTATCGTTACCTCCAAGATCCTCTGCCTTGAAAATGCAATCATTCAAAGCCCTGCTGAACTCTGCCTTTGTTTCTCCCTCTGCACCCTCAGCCAGCATGGACAGGGCAACTCCAGCGCTATATGGAGAAATAACAAGATTCTCATCTGCATTCACCGTAGAAGCTACGCTTCTGATGAAAGACATAGAATAAGCTATTTCCGAACCAGGTTCTGCCGTAGGTGCAACATATTTGGGTCCACAAGAAATCATTGCGGCCGCTCCTGCAATTGCCATAATTAAAGTCTTTTTCATAACTGATTATTTTTTACCATATTCCGGATCCACCTTCACAAGCATCGTAACAGCTACCGTCACAAGACAGCAGACCATAACGAAACCGAAGAAGAGAGTGTATCCGAACCATTCCTGAATATATCCTGCCACCATTCCTGGCAGCATCATGCTTAAAGCCATGAAAGCAGTACACAACGAATAGTGTGCCGTTTTGAATTCTCCCTCTGAGAAATATATCAGATACAGCATATATGCCGTAAATCCAAAGCCGTATCCGAACTGGTCCAATGCCACACAAAAGCCTGGAATCCAGAGACTTTCCGGCTGAAAAGCACTAAGGAAGACAAATGACAGGCATGGAAGTGTAAGAGCCGCCGCCATCGGCCACATTGATTTCTTGAGTCCCCATCTGGAGGCAGCTATTCCACCGAGAATACCTCCGACTGTCAACGCTGCTATTCCGATCGTTCCATAGATCAGACCGACCGACTGGGTTGTCAGTCCCAGACCACCTTTGTCCAGCGGGTCCAGAAGGAAAGGGTTCATCATCTTGACGAGAAAAGCCTCCGGGAGACGATACAGCAGCATGAACAGCATAGCTATGAAAACACCTTTCTTGCTGAAGAAAGTCACGAAGGTACGTCCGAAATCCTTGATTATATCTGCCGCACAGGTGGTATTTCTTGAAGAGTCCGATGCAGGATGCGGTAGGCGGAATGTATGCCATAACGTAATGAGAGCGAACAGCACCGCCCCTGAAACCAATGTGACAGACCAAGCCTTCGGCACATCACCGAACTTCTGCTCCAGCATGCCGGCTATGACAACAAGGACTCCCTGTCCGAATATGGATGAAAGACGATAGAAAGTGCTTCTGATGCCCACGAATAAAGACTGGTCCTTGGTATCGAGCGCAAGCATATAGAAGCCGTCTGCCGCAATATCATGGGTTGCTGAGGCAAATGCCGTAATCCAGAACAGGGCCAGAGTCAATGCAAATAAAGATACCGGGGTATTGCCTGATGCTATGACTTCCGCTGACGGGTGAGGCAGTGAAAAAGCGGTCAGAGCAAAAGCTGTGGACATTATTACCTGCATGGAAAGAACCCACCATCTTTTTGTCCTGATGATATCCACGAAAGGGCTCCACAGAGGCTTTATCACCCAAGGCAGATACAGAAGGCTGGTATACATAGCCATATCACCTTTCGACATACCCATGTTCGTGAACATTATCACAGATATAGTGTTCACAATGAAATATGGAATACCCTCGGCGAAATATAATGTCGGAATCCACAACCAGGGATTATTTCTCTTGTCCATAAATATACGTTTTATCATTCATCTATTGGGGCTGAACGGGCTCCCGGATAATAATGCTGGAGTATCTGCGTGTAGGTATGGCCTTCCGCTGCCATCACTGCCGCTCCGATCTGACACAGTCCCACTCCGTGACCCCATCCAGAACCAAGAAGCCTTACAGTAGACCACTCATCTTCAGCCTTTACCATGACACCTTCAGCAGAGAGATATTCAATTTCAAAAGCAGAGCTCTTCAGGTGAGATTCAGACAATATCCTTCTGATTTCCAGCTCTTTACCAACAATCAAAGTACGGTCAGAGCCTGAAATCTTCAATCTGTATATCCTTCCTGAATCACCCCGTTCCAACGCTTCGAGAGAATTGAGTCTGCCGATCGCAATCCCGCTTCTACGCTCTATCAGTGAGGAGAGTTCATCCCTGTCATATTCCTGGATCCATCTGTAAAAATCGACAGTCTCCTGATCATAGTTGTTCAGCACCTTGCCCAGGATTGATTTATCCTCTGTGTCACAGAAACATTTTCCGTCCCCTGCATGTCCCGGAGTGTCTGCAAGAGGCTGAAGGTAAGGATAATCCTTGTTCTCCCAGCAGACTGAGAAACGCTCCATACGCCCTCCGCAGCATTTCGAGAAACGGGCATCACAAAGCTCCCCTTCATACGTAAGCACCTGCCCCCAAGTGGCGTCAATGACCTTTCTGACTTTTTCCCCGACAGCTCTGGTAAGTCCCTGATATCTCTGGCAATGGTCATCAGCACACACATCATAGAGCACATGATCTTCCTTATCATACCATTTTTCGTATTCGAGGACATCCTCTTCCGCGGTCTCACCTGAAGTATTGAATCTTGCATCAAGTTCCGATATCAGCGAAGGCAGATTGCAGATGCCGTCCGGGACCTTGGCCGTATGCATGCACCTGAAAGACCCAAGCTGAGCCATTACCCACGAACGTGAAATGACGGCATGGGCCTTAAGAAACTCTTCATCAGCCGTAGCACTCATCTCAGAAGATATGACGCTCAACAGATAATCCTCGACACCTATTATATTAATAGCCACAAGCTTACCCTTGGACACAATGATTTTCAACGCCCCGGCAAACATCTGGTTCTCTTTCCTCTGCCAATGAAAACCTAGGCCTATGGTCACATCATGAAGCACGAATGCAGGCTCGGCAAACATCGTAGAAAGAGTAGGGGAACCGAAATACAGTTCATCGTACAGGGCTCCGTCATATTCAATCTTACCTTCACGCATGACTGCCTTTCTTACGCCTGCTCCATCCGATAGGATTTCGAAGATGATCTCTTCTGCCGACATGATTCCCACATTTATGGTTTTCTGCCCACGGGTAAGTCTTTTCAGTAAGACAGCCTCATCTTCCTTGGAAACGGATACCTCCTCAACCATCTCGGAGAGCAGTTCCTGAGTTATCTTATCATATTCCTCTGGCACCGGAACTATGAACACGCCGGCCATATCCGCACACCCCGGACTCATCGTAAGATGGTCGGGACCTTCCGAATAATAATGATGAGACCTGTGAGAACGTCTGAAGACGATTATCGACCGGTATTCACCGTCTGCCCACCAGCTGAAAAGATTGAACAAAGGCTCCGGCTCCCCTTCCGGTGTCACAGCACAATCCAGCAGTCTGTAAAACATCTTCGCCGCAGACTTGGCCGTCTCCGACCTTAGCACGAACACTCCGGTAGTAAACTTCTGATAATGATATAATTCCGCATCCTGAACAGAAGTAACGAACTTGAGTACCGGGGTTCCGGACATTATACATTCGTTTACATCATTTTCAAGAGGAGTCAGTCCCTTGGGAGCTCCTTGGAAATGATGATGGTCAGGAGCAGAAGCTCCGCTTTTCGGGCCGTTATAGAAGAAGGTATACCCGTCATATTTTCTTGCAAGATCGAGCATATCCACATACCGATGCCATATGGACTGGTCGGTATGCCTCGATTTGGCTATGACCAGATGATCCGGGAATATAGGATATGGATTGACGAGTATGTCATATTTCTTTCCCTTACGGCCTTCAAACTTCAGCATGATCTGCTCTGCCGGACGGTTTTCACGGCACAGGAAGCAAGGTCTCTTTGCAAGGTCCTTCTTATCAAGCTTTGCGGCAGATGAAATCATCCTGGCCGGATTGAACTGAAGCTTTACAGTCAGCCCTCCGACCTCCACCTCCCTCACCTTGACTTCCTTGAGTGCGCGGAAATTATCACAAGCAAGCGGCCAGCGGGAAAGCTGGTCGCCTACAAATTTATGTATCCTGTCCTGACTCATTTCATTCTTGCTTCAAGTTCCCAGGTACGTATCCTGTCTTTATACAGATTATTGGCATTGACTTTCTCGATATCAAGAGCTGCATCTGAATTGCCCTCCCATCTGCGGCAGCAATAAAGGACATCATAAATACGTCCGATCCTATATTCCCGACTTATCCTGAGACCCAGGGCATAATCCTCACCGTAGCTTGTATTAGGAAGGTTTATGCGACGCAGCAAAGGAGTCCAGAAGGCTCTCGGTGCGCCCAATCCATTGATTCGCAAGGCATTGTTACGTCCGTTGGTCTCTGTCCATTCCTTATGGTCGATTATTCCCGGAGGAATAGGATTCATATTGAAATCTGTCATCTGATATGTTCCGACAACCATTGCACATTTCTGCTCGCGGAAAGCCGTCACAATCTTAGAGAGGGTATCCGGACCGCTGTAGACATCGTCGCTGTCCAGCTGCACAGCATACTCACCGCAATGTCCGCTATGAACTGCCAGATTCCAGCATCCGCCTATGCCCAGATCGTATTTTGCAGGAACAATATGCACAAGGCGACTGTCTTCTGACGCTATCTCTTCGAGAAGCTCTGTCGTTCCGTCTGTGGAATGATTATCCACAACGATCACATTGAACGTGAAATCACATTTCTGGGCCAGGGCACTTTCAACGGCATCCCTGACTGTCCTTACTCTGTTATATACAGGGATGACCACACTTGCCGTCACCGGACATCCTTCCGGCAGGCCATCTTCGCCACGTACCACTCCAAGAGCCTCTGCATCAGGCTCCTTGAAGACTGGCTCGAGATATGCTCCGATACGCTTCAGATGTTCCGTACATATCTTCTCCATCTCTATCTGCACATCCCTGTTGCGCGGATCCACATAATCAAACTGCTTTTCACCGGACTTTCTGTTGTCAGTCTCTATTTCTGTATAGAGATATTCATTGACATGTACGATCTTCTTCATTCTGAGACGGAGATCATACAAAGCGCCCCAGCTGTAATCCTCAGTCATAGCCTTGACGGCTCTACGGAAGGCTGAGCTTCTGAACACGAGGATACTGCCGAAATCAAAATCATCTCTCAGGGCGCCCTTCTGACAATCAATCAACGGATGTTTCTTTCTGACCGGACCGGAATCTCCCGTATTGACCATCTGGTAATGATCGGCATACAGCATGTCTGCCTTTGTGTCTTCTGCAATGGCCAGAATCCTGTCAAGAGCGAACATACCCATATCAAGAGGCTGATCCTTCGTATATAGAAGCAGAAATTTTTCAGAAACGGCCTCTGCTATTGACCTTAATGTCCCGGTAGCTCTCAAGGAAACTCCCGATAGAATTGTGACTCCTGTAAATGAATCACTTCTGCTGAAGGACTCCACCGTCACAGATATATCCTCACCGGACATTGACGGTACAAAACATTCGATGCTTGACATAATCATATTTGCTTTGGCATATCAAAGTAAGTTACAGCAGGGCCAGAAGAGAAGCCCTGATCTCCGAATACTCGCTTTCGAAATTAGGAGTGAATACACTGCATCCGATATTTGCATCAATCTCGGCTATATCCCACCATCGTCCTTCATCCACCTCATGGAGATCAGGACGGAGATCATAGCTGCCTACTGCGGCAAAGACATTGACCAATTCACGTTCTATCTCTGATTCAAACACATAGGTATCAAGATATATCGGATTGAAAGCTGTCAGCCCCAACTCCTCAGATGCCTCCCTGTAGACAGTCTCAATCAAGGTCTCTCCATAAGAGACATGACCCCCGACAGCAGTATCCCACTTTCCTGGCTGTATATCCTTATCCATCGACCGCTTCTGAAGATAGATCTGCCCCTGACGATTGATTATATGTATATGGATGACCGGATGAAGAGGCTTCGCGCCGCTATGACAATACTGTCTGACGGCACGCCCGGTCACAATGCCGCTCGGTTCCACTATAGGGAACCATTCCGAAGCGGCAGGGCGCAACATGGAAGTCTCTGCTGTAGGAGCAGGGACCATAGGAGCTATATCATATGGATATATAAGTTCTATCATCAGAATAAAATTTCCACACAGAACGAAGACACATCTCCGACCTTACCCTCCACAAAGACGTGAAGCCCGTCTTCCTTTTCGAGACTTGCCCTATATATCCTGACAGTCTCTCCAGCCTTTGTCTCATGGTTGAAGTTTATCGTAACCTCCTTCACCGGCCTGACAGATGCCACAGCATAATCCACAGCATCCATTGCCCAGTGCATATACATAGCGTTATTGGTGTGACCGTTGAGATCGACATCAGAATATGACACGACATGCTCCATGACAAACTCCGGTTCCGTATCTTTCGGCATCTGAACCTTCTCTGCCGGGGTCTCGATGACATTATCGCTGCAGGTCGTGCCTTCGTCCATCAGATGGGGATCACGGACAAGCCTGCGGGTCTCCAGATTCAGCACCAGCCATGAAGTGGTAGCCTTCACACAATCATTCCCATCCTTATCTTTCATTATGAAGTCTCTCAGGAAGAACAGGCGATTGAGCCCCTTATGCCAGGTAGTGAGAGATACTTCATCCCTCCACAGAGGTGCATTTACAAACTTTATGTTCATTCTGGACAATATCCATGCAGTCTTGGAGGTAATCAGGTCATCGTAGCCGAATCCAAGCACAGTTGCATGCCTGTTTGCCATTTCCTGAGCCAGATCCATAAAGGAGGCCGGCTTAAGTCTCCACGATGCATCAGTCTGATAGCATGGTATTGTAAGGTTTTGCGTCAATCTGTTCATAATGTGCGGTTAAGAATCTCCAGTTCTTCCGGAGTATATAATATCGAATCCATGAAATCCGGCGCCAAATGTGCCAGAACAACATATGCGACGAGCAGGACAAGCAATGCCGCCATGACTATACCGGCGATGAGAAGGAAACGCTTCCAGAACGGCTTCTTTCCTTCTGTTTCAGGGTCGCTCTTGACTTCCGGAAGAAGTTCGATTTCAGGTACTACCTGTATCTCCATTTCCGGTTCGGCTATTGGAGCAGGGTCCGCTTCTGGCTCTGGTTCATGCACTGGCTCAGGTTCAAGCACTGGCTCAGGTTCAAGCACTGGCTCAGGTTCCGGTGCAATTACGGGTTCTGGTTTAGTTTCCGGTTCAGTCTGAACTGCTGCGGGAGCCTCATCAAGGATAGAGCGAAGCCCTACTACAGCCTCACTCACCTCCTGTTCTGTCTCCTGATGTGTCTTGAGTGAAATAGGTTCAAGGCCGATTCCTGCAGGATAAATATCCAGATCTTCATCTGCTATAAAGAACAGATTATTCTCCTTTGTCGCCCTGAGACGGCCAAGTCCGGGAAAGACGATTACCTTCTTAGTATGAATGACCGTCCTAAGTTCTGAGATGAAATCGCCCAGAATCCTGCACGCCACATCCCTTTCAAGCGCATTGGTAGAAGCATAGAAATCCACCAGCATCTCATCCATGTCCGGTTTTGACCTGAAATACAGCTTTCTGTACGGAGGATTGATGGTATAGCCCTTATCAGAAAAAGTAGCCGGCACCATCTCGGCAACAAAGCAACCGAGCCCCGGAAGGACTACCTTATCATTGTCAAGAATCAGCTCCTTGACCATTTTTGACAAAAGATCTATATCCATAATTTTGAGTGCTGGGACCTGCGGTCAGTTAATTTTCAGAAAACATTACAAATATAGTGAAATTTAGTGATTATTCTGTTTTTGTCACTTTTTTCAAAAAAAATGTCGAAAAAATTTGCAAGTATCGAAATTGTTCGTACCTTTGCAATCCCAAACGAAAAGAAACCGTTTGAGACGACATTCCCGAATAGCTCAGTTGGTTAGAGCATCTGACTGTTAATCAGAGGGTCCTTGGTTCAAGTCCAAGTTCGGGAGCCAAAAGACTGACATTCCTGTCAGTCTTTTTTTGCATACGGAGGTACTAATCTAATGTGAATACAATCTTGAATTTCCGTTATACCTGTTTGGAATCAGAGTAGAATAGATATATATGTGCATTCGAGGGCAAAAATCAAGTTGTATCATTCAATAATAAAAAATCAAGATAGCACACAGAACGCCCTGTGTGCTATTTTATGGAGGTGAACATTCTTTCTGGATCGTTGGAGATTTGGTATTCCAACCGAGGAGATGTACTGCCAAGATATAATCCATGAAAAAGCGAATCGCATTTCCGATTGTCAAGGTGACTACGAAAGTCATGGGTAATTGCTGAGCTGTTTCGGCGATTTGAATACGACCTCGAGACCATCATAGGCAGCACACAATGGAGCAGGGAGAGCAGCATCAAGTTCCGCCTGCGTTCCATTCAGGGTTCGGGCAAGATGAGTCAGATAGATTGGTTGTCCATCCTGCGGAGCATAACGTCCGGTCTTTTGAAGAACCTTTGCAGTCCTTTCCACATCGCCGACACTGGAATGTGTGTATATACGGAAATCAACATGGTGCTCAAGTCCCATCGTCGCTTCCATTATCAGACCGGTTATCGGTTTTCCTGACGGATCGTGTGCATCAATTCCGGCGAGTCTGGCAGCAACAGCAGGTATGCCGGCTGTATCGGTTGCATACAGTACTCTTGCACCATTCTTCTCGATCAGATAAATAAGAGTCTGCTCGAACGTATTGGAAGTTGCATGATTAGCTGGCAATGGCGTAATCTTCAGATCATCTACCTGCAATGGCTGTCCTACGAATACCGGCACCATCTCAGGTATAGCCACGCCGAGTTCCTTTGATGCCGTCTTGAAGTCACGTTGTGCCACATCAAACCAGGTATGGCTCAGATATACTTTTCTGACACCGGATTTAAGAGCCGCAAAAGGATCGTAATGGTCTCTGTGCGAATGTGTATAGAAGATCACCTCCGGTTTGATTCCAGGAGGTATTATTTCGATGTTTCCAGCAGTCAGGTCCACAAAGACTTTGCGATCCACCAATATACTGGATAACCGGCGAAGTTCTCCCCGGCTGTCCCTCCCCTTCCAGTCAGCAGCTCCTGTTCCCAGAAAAATCACCGTCATGTCTTCCGTAGCCGATTCCGGAGACTTCGCAAAGACATTGACGGCTGCAGATTCAACGCCGACAGCAGCAAGAGATGCAGCAGACACTTTAAGAAATGATCTTCTATCCATATGGTCGAATTTTAGATTTTTGAATTAAACCCTATAAAGATACTCGTTTTATTAAAAATATCATATAACTTGCCTGTTTCAAGATTAGTTTCCCATGACTGCTATGCATACAAGAAAGAAAGGAGCCGCTGCAATCACTGCATTACGACTCCTAAACGTGTACTAAAACCTAAACCTGCACTAAAGATGCAAGGTCATTCGGTTTCGTTGCATCAAATATGAATTTTTTTTGAAATATTTTTACATCATGCCTCCCATTCCTCCTGCAGGCATTGCCGGAGCTGCCACAGGCTCAGGAATATCAGTGATGGCGCACTCTGTGGTAAGGAACATTCCAGCAACAGAAGCAGCATTCTCAAGAGCCACACGCGACACCTTAGTCGGATCGATCACGCCGGCCTCGAACATATTCACATACTCGTCAGTACGGGCATTGTAACCGAAGTCACCCTTACCCTCACGAATCTTGTTGATGATCACACTGCCCTCCACACCTGCATTTGCAGCAATCTGGCGAAGCGGCTCCTCGATTGCACGGGCAACGATATGGATACCTGTAGTCTCATCCTCGTTGTCTCCCTTAAGATTTCTGATAGCCTCTGACGCACGGATATATGCGACACCACCACCAGGAACAATACCTTCCTCAACAGCAGCTCGTGTAGCGCTGAGAGCATCATCAACCCTGTCCTTCTTCTCCTTCATCTCTACCTCGGTAGCTGCACCTACATAAAGAACAGCTACACCACCGGCAAGTTTGCCAAGACGCTCCTGAAGTTTTTCACGGTCATAATCGGAATTAGTGGTCTCGATCTGCTTGCGGATCAGATTAGCACGCTCCAGAATTGCCTCTGCCGAACCTGCTCCGTTAACAATCGTAGTATTGTCTTTTGTAACCACAACCTTCTCTGCCCTACCCAGCATATCTCCAGTCATATTCTCAAGCGTAAAGCCTCTCTCCTCGGAAACAACCATGCCACCGGTAAGGATCGCGATGTCCTGAAGCATCTCCTTGCGACGGTCACCAAATCCCGGCGCCTTTACTGCCGCTATCTTGAGCGTTCCACGGAGCTTGTTAAGCACGAGTGTAGTAAGTGCCTCACCATCAATATCTTCCGCAACAACAAGAAGCGACTTTCCCTCACGTGCTATAGGCTCGAGAACAGGAAGAAGATCCTTCATTGCAGAGATTTTCTTATCAGTAAGAAGAATATATGGAGTATCAAGCACCGCCTCCATCTTATCTCCGTTAGTCATGAAATAAGGAGAAATATATCCTCTGTCGAACTGCATACCCTCGACAACCTTCACCTCAGTCTCGGTTCCCTTAGCCTCTTCAACTGTGATTACGCCATCCTTCTTCACTTTAGACATCGCATCAGCGATAAGCTTTCCGATATAGTTGTCGTTGTTTGCAGAAATGGTACCTACCTGCTCGATCTTGGCATAGTCCTCACCAACCTCCTGGCTCTGCTCGCGGAGGCTGTCAACGACAGCTGCAACAGCCTTGTCGATACCTCTCTTGAGGTCCATAGGATTTGCTCCGGCTGTCACATTCTTGAGACCGACATTGATGATAGCCTGAGCCAGAACAGTAGCGGTAGTAGTACCGTCACCGGCCTGATCATTTGTCTTGGCTGCCACTTCCTTCACCATCTGTGCGCCCATATTTGCGAACTTGTCCTCAAGCTCGATCTCCTTGGCCACGGTCACTCCGTCCTTTGTCACCTGAGGAGCACCGAATTTCTTCTCTATCACCACGTTGCGTCCTTTTGGACCAAGCGTAACCTTTACCGCATCCGCAAGTGCATCCGCGCCTTCCTTCATTCTGGCACGGGCATCAATATTGAATTTTATATCTTTTGCCATAATCATTTACTCCTTTAAAGTATTGCCAATATATCCGACTGTTTCATTATAAGATAGTCCTTGCCATCTACTGCCACGTCAGTGCCTGCGTATTTGCCGTAGATCACGACATCGCCGACCTTTACTTCCATAGGTTCATCTTTCTTTCCAGGGCCGGCCGCCACAACGGTTCCCTGCTGAGGTTTTTCCTTTGCTGTGTCAGGAATATAAAGTCCTGATGCTGTCTGAGTCTCCGCAGCCTTTGGCTCGATTACGACTCTGTCTGCTAATGGTCTGATCATTTCTATATATTTTAATTGTTTTTACGATATGAATCTGACAGATCCGGTCCGTCATATACCGTCAGCGGGAACGGACAAAGAAAATGCCAGTCCTTCAAGACTGACATTTTGTCACATCCCTGTCTGAAATCACTTCACTCCAAACCTGTAGATGCAGGTATGGATATATTTCTCACCAGGATTCAACAGAGTTGAAGGAAAGTGAGGGTTGTTAGGCGTGTCAGGATATTTCTGAGTCTCCAGCGCAATGGACTCACGATAATCGAGGGTCCTTCCATATTTTCCGGTGGTCTTGCCATCGAAGAAATTGCCGCCGTAGAACTGCATGGCAGGCTGATCCGTCCACACTTCCATATAACGTCCTGATGCCGGCTCATATACAGATGCCGCAAGTTCCACATCATAGTCTGTCTTCCTGTCCAGCACCCAGTTATGGTCATATCCTGCTCCATTCTTGAGCTGCTCATCATCTGCATCGACATCCCTTCCGATTGCCTTAGGCTCGCGGAAATCGAAAGGCGTCCCCGTCACATCCGCTATTTCTCCTGTAGGAATCAGGACTTCATTGACAGGTGTCGTCCTTGATGCATTTATATACAGCACATGGTCATTGACCGTGCCGTTTCCCTCACCCTTGAGATTAAAGAACGAGTGATGAGAGATATTCACATGAGTAGCTTTGTCTGTCTCGGCAAGATAATCCACCCTGAATTCGTCATCTTCGGTAAGGGTATATGTCATTATTATCTTGAGATTACCCGGCATGCCGTCCTGACCGTCCGGACGCATATAGGAAAATACTATGGAACTGCCAGTGAGTTCCACCACATCCCACACAACCATATCCAGTCCCTTCAGACCTCCATGCAATGTCTGTCCGTTATTGTTCTGAGGGAAACTATATGTCTGGTCACCAATCGTATATGTACCGTTTGCGATTCTGTTTGCATATGGCCCGACAACAGCTCCGAGGAAGCGTTCTCCCGAATTATTGATATATCTGTCAATGTTATTATATCCCAAGACTATATCTTCACACTCACCGTTCCTGTCAGGAGCCCAAAGGGCAACAACCCTGGCACCGAAATTGGTCACCTGCATTGTAAGGCCTCCGGCTTTAAGAGTATACAGAGACACCTGCTTTCCCTCAACTTCAGTTTGAAAATCAGACACCGGGAACAGTTCCACGGCCTTTTTCTGAGTACAGGATGCCATTACTGCAAGAGTTGCAATAGAAAATGCAAACTTTTTCATATCCGTAAAAAATTATCGATTATATGCAAAGATAAGAACACATACGTCAGATTCAAATATATTTTGTAAGTTTGCGATACTAAAACGTAGTACTATGACAATATTCAACTGTATCCTCCTTTGCCTGATCTTCTGTCTGGCCCCGGCCGGCGTTCTTTGGATATGCAGAAAAGTTACATTACTAGGCAAGATAGGCCCCGTTCTACTACTGTACATACTTGGAGTGATTCTAGGAAATATCGGAATCCGCCCCGAAGGCATGGGCACCATACAGGATGTATTGTCAAGCGCTATGGTGCCTCTTGCCATCCCGATGATGCTTTTCGGGTGCACATTCAGACTGCGAGAGACACGCCAGCAGCTCAAGGCATTGCTGACAGGAATTACCGCTGTGGCCTTTGCTGTAGTCATAGGCTACCTGATCTTCGGCAGAAACATTGAAGAAGGCACCAAGATTGGAGGCATGCTGACAGGCGTCTACACGGGTGGTACGATCAATCTTGCAGCCCTCAAGACAATGCTGGGAGTCAGAAACGAGACATATATCCTGCTTAACTCTTATGATATGCTCGTAAGCTTCCTGTATCTGACTTTCCTTCTTACCATAGGCGTCAGACTTTTCAGGAAATTCCTTCCTTTCAAAGGTGACTACGAAATATCTGAAACTGCTGAATCTGAATTAAATGCAGAATCCGGACAGGAAGGCGACTACCGCAAGATATTCACTCGCGAAGGTTTGAAGAATGCAGGCAAACTGCTGGGAGTCACTCTCGGCATATGCGCTGTATCCGGCGGAGTTGCCCTACTGTGCCCAGAAAGTGCCTTCATGGTGGTGTTCATCCTGATGCTCACGACATTAGGAATTGGCTGTTCGTTCATAAAGCCGATCCACAATCTGCCTCACAGTTATGACATCGGCATGTATTTCATATATATATTCTGCATAGTTGTGGCATCAATGGCTGACCTGACAAGCCTTGACCTTGCAGGAGGACTCAATCTTATGGGATATCTTCTTTTCGCAGTATTCGGTTCTCTCTGCATCCAGGCGCTGCTCGCAAGAATATTCAAAATCGATGCAGACACTATGATCATAGCATCGGTAACATTCATCAACTCACCGCCTTTCGTACCGATGATGGCTGCGGCGATGAAAAACAGGAATGTACTCGTGACCGGACTGACGCTGGGAATAATTGGATATGCTGTCGGTAACTACCTCGGCTTCCTTATGAGCGAATTCCTCAAACTGCTATAAATGCAAACGGAAGTGCCAGAGAATCACCCCCATGCTCACTGAGACATTCAGAGAATGCTTGGTACCGTATTGTGGGATTTCCAAAGCAAAATCCGAGGCATCAACCACTTCCTGAGACACTCCGGCGACTTCATTGCCGAAGACAACGGCATATTTTCGTCCTTTCTCCGGAACGAAAGTGTCCAGCATCACTGAATCCATAGTCTGCTCGGCACTTACGATAGTATAGCCGTCCTCCTTCAGACGACGCACAGCATCCATCGTATCACCCACATGTTCCCAGTCCACACTATCCTCTGCACCCAAAGCTGATTTATGGATTTCTGCTGACGGAGGCACTGCGCATATACCGCACAGCCAGACCTTGTCTATCTTGAAGGAATCGGCCGTTCTGAAAGCAGAGCCCACATTGTGGGCACTTCGGATATTATCCAGAACTATGACTATTCCCGAGTCGGGAAGTTCCTTGTATTCCGCCGCAGAGACACGGCCGAGCTCTATATTCAGTAGTTTTCTGTTGTGCATGACGATTTTTTTGAAATACAAAGGTAAGTCATTTCCTAAAAAAGAAAAAATTGAGTACTTTTGCCGTTTTGTTAAACATCAATCTATGAAACAAGACCTTCAAATTTTCAATCTGATCAAAAAAGAAGAGGAAAGACAGACAGCCGGAATCGAGCTGATTGCCTCTGAGAACTATGTGAGCAACCAGGTATTGGAGGCTCTCGGTTCGGTATGCACAAACAAATATGCAGAAGGATATCCTGGAGCAAGATATTACGGCGGATGTGAAGTGGTTGACCAGATTGAGCAGTTGGCAATAGACAGACTTTGTGAATTGTTTGAAGCAGAATATGCAAATGTGCAGCCTCATTCAGGAGCGCAGGCAAACATGGCTGTTGTCATGGCATGCCTGAAGCCTGGCGACACATTCATGGGACTTGATCTGGCCCATGGAGGTCACCTGACACATGGTTCTCCTGTAAACATGTCCGGCATCCTTTACAATGCTGTAGCTTATGGCCTTAACGAACAGTCAGGAATGGTCGATTACGAGCAGATGGAGCAAAGAGCTCTTGAATTCAAGCCGAAGCTCATCATCGGAGGTGCATCAGCGTACTCAAGGGAATGGGACTACGCAAGAATGCGCGAAATCGCTGACAAGGTAGGAGCTCTGCTTATGATCGACATGGCCCATACAGCCGGACTGATTGCAGCCGGTCTTCTCAGCAATCCGGTTAAATATGCCCATATAGTGACGTCCACGACCCACAAGACCCTTCGCGGTCCTCGCGGAGGTATCATCCTGATGGGCAAGGACTTCGACAATCCGTGGGGGCTCACCACGCCTAAGGGTGTCGTAAAGAAGATGTCCCAGATCCTGAACTCAAGCGTATTCCCGGGTGTTCAGGGCGGTCCGCTCGAACACTGCATCGCAGCCAAGGCCGTTTCATTCTACGAGGCTCTCCAGCCTGAGTACAAGGAATATCAGAAGCAGGTCATCTCTAACGCTACAGCTATGGCGGAGGCATTTGCATCAAGAGGTTACAAGATCGTTTCCGGTGGCACAGACAACCATCTCATGCTGATCGACCTTCGTACAAAATTCCCTGAACTGACTGGAAAGGTTGCAGAAAAGGAACTTGTCAAAGCAGACATTACAGTCAACAAGAATATGGTTCCTTTCGATTCACGCTCTCCATTCCAGACTTCAGGAATCCGCGTCGGAACGCCTGCAATCACTTCCCGCGGCTTTGTCGAGAAGGACATGGAGTTCATCGTAAACCTTATTGACCAGGTTCTCAGCAATGCCGCATCCAACCTTGATATCATCACTGGCAAGAGTGAAGAAGGACGAGAGGCATATGAAGAGGTTCTTGCAAACGTCAGAAAACAGGTCCGCATGAAGACCAACGGAATGCCTTTGAACAGATATTGATAACTACAAGCTATAACTGCTGAGGTGGAATGGCCGGAAGGCCTTCCACCTCTTATTTTTAGTCCGCTATCATACGGAACGGTCGGGAAGATGCGAGACGAGCACTTCCAGACCGTTCCGGGTCAAAGAGAATCTGATCAGCTGTTCACCGGAGTGAGAATGAAGCGGAAGGAGTATTCGGCCGGAAGGACAAGGTGCTCCTCACGAGGCCATGCACCCCATGAATTGACACATCCGAGTCCCATTTGCTTGAGATCGAAATTCACCCAAGTCCTGCCAAGCGAACGTTCATTCTCAAAAGCCTTAGCCTTGAGTTCCAGGGAGTGCGCCTGACGCGTACCGATATGGTCTACATCCATCTCCTTCCAATGGAAAGGAAGAGCCGATGCAGAGAACTTCACATCAGACTTTATCTCCAGACCTTTACCGCTATCATCCAGAACCCTGAACCACTTGATCTGAGTCTTCGTACCGGACTCCTGAGGACGTGCATAACCGTAATGATACTGATCCTCAACCCTCTGCCTGTACTCATCCATCAGCGCAGAACTATAGCGGTCACAATAATTCTCATGAGGTCCAAGACCGAAGAACTCGATATTCGAGAACTCACCTGGCATAGCGAACTCCATTCCGAAACGCTGCATGATCTTAGCCTCGGAAAGCATGCCGGCATCTGCCATCGACTCGACACCCACAATAGTACCGTCAGCATAAATCTCATATCTCATGGATACCTTTGCTGTCTCACCTATAGGCTTATAAGACACTGTCACGACATAACAGCTGTCTGTCGCCACCATATCGAACTCCGCAGGTCTGAGCACGGCATCTCTCCACTGAGCTGTCCTCATCTGCTGACCGGCACCATAATCATTCTCAGTCGAAGCCCTTGCAAAGCATGGAACCAGAGGAGACTCCACAAGCTGTTTCCCAACAAGTTCATACGAAGTCAAGGCACCCTTCCGGGCATCGAACGTAACAGCCCACGGAACCACCCTGCTGCCGGCGGCGCCTTCATATTCCATAGTACCGCTGAAAACGACACGGTTTCCGTCCTGATGATATTCCGGAAGACCGGATTCATTCTCAAAAACAGGAAGGGCCGCCTCATTGATGCACATCTGATCATAAGCGACCTGACTGCCGGCAGGAAGAAGGCCATCCTGACGACGAAGCATATATCTTACATTGAGATAAACGTCGTTGTCTGCCAGAGATTCAACGCCGGCTGCTTCAATTATATCAGACTCATCAAAACCAAGAGATACAGATTCCGTCTTCTGTGGTTCTATCGCAGGAAGATTCATCGTGCCGGAAAGCACCCTGTCTCCATTCACCTCGACATCCCACTCCATCATATATCGTGAAAGATCGATAAAGAAATTCTCGTTATATATATTCACGATACCGGAAGCCGGATCATCGGAAGATGTGAGAATGGAACGCTGCTGATAAGCCACCTCATAAGCATGCGGATGCAATGTCCTGTCCGCAGCTATGATACCATTGGAACAGAATGAATTATCAGAAGGGTCATAATCATTGAAATCACCTCCGAACACAAATATATGGTCAGTACCATACCTGGCTGCATCTGCCGGCCACCACAAAGCCTGATCCACAAAATCCCATATGAAACCACCCTGATACTGCTCCCATTTACGGATAAGGTCCCAATATTCCATGAAACCACCGAGAGAATTGCCCATAGCGTGAGCATACTCGCACTGAATCAGCGGCTTCGCCGGTCTTCTGGCAAGATACTTCTCGCAACTGTCATATTCAAAATACATAGGACAGGCAATGTCAGTTCCTTCGCCACCGGCAGCGCGTTCATACTGAACCGGACGTGAAGGATCCATGTCCTTTGCCATATAATATGCCTTCCTGAAATTTTCTCCGTAGCCACCCTCGTTTCCAAGACTCCAGATAATGATTGAAGGATGATTGAAATCCCTCTGGATCATTCTCTTCACCCTCTCAAGATGCGCAAACTCGAACTGAGGATCATGAGCAAGCGACTCCTTGCCATATCCCATTCCGTGCGACTCGATGTTCGCCTCGTCAATCACATATATGCCATATTTGTCACAGAGCGAATACCAGAGAGGGTCATTAGGATAGTGCGAAGTTCTTACCGCATTGATATTCAGTTGCTTCATTATCCTGATGTCACGTATCATGTCTTCCTCAGTGACAATATAGCCTTTATAAGGATTCATTTCATGTCTGTCAGCACCTTTGATAAGCACCGGCTTGCCATTGATAAGGAAAAGTCCATCCTTTACACACGCATCGCGGAAGCCTATACTGATTGACGTCGCCTCTGTCTGCCCTTTCTTATCATAGGTGGCGACATTGAGTGTATAAAGTGTCGGTGTCTCCGCTGACCACTGCATTACAGAAGGGACCTGAAGAACAGTTTCAACATATGGAAGACCTCTCTCCGAACGTTTGGAAGAATTGACAGCGACAGTTTCTGAAACAACTTCCTTTCCGGAAGGATCCAGAATTGTGAATGACACCGATGAAATACCCTTCGACACTTCTGCATAAAGCTTGGCCTCGCCTGAAGCGGAAGCCGTGACACGCACATCTTCCAGACGTTTCTTCTCTCGGGAATATATATAGGTATCACGAGCAAGGCCTGTCAGTCTCCAGAAATCCTGATCCTCCAGATATGTTCCGTCGCACCAGCGGAAAATCTCAAGAGCAATAAGATTCTCACCAGGCTTCACGAAATCCGTAATATCAAAACGGGCCTCCAGCTTGCTGTCCTCACTGTAGCCTACCTCCTTGCCATTCACCCATACGCGTACGTTCGACGTAGCCGAGCCTATATGAAGAAACACATCCTTTCCTGTCCACTCGTCACCCAGTTCAAATGTCCTTCTATATTGTCCTGCGTAATTGTGCCAGTCTGCCGGGAAAGGAGGATTATTCTTATACTGTCCGCTCCATGCCCAGCCGACATTCTTATAGACAGGGTGTCCATACCCATTGAGTTCCCATAAGCCTGGAACAGGCATTTCATCCCATGTTCTGTCATCATATGAAACATTCCAGAAATCAAGGGAACGTTCCGGAATGCTTTCATACCACTGGAACTTCCACACACCATTCAAAGTCAGCCGTGCGCCGTCCGTCTCGAAAGTAGCAGACATCGGAACACGATTTCTTTCCACAACCTGAGGATTCTGCCAGTCCGGCAACTGCTCGTTCTTTGGCACAGCAAAAGAAGTCATTCCTGCTGCTAAAGCAAGGAACAACGGTAGAATATTTCTCATCTTTATCAAATTCTGGTGTTATATAATCTCAATATCAGAAGACGGTATCCATCCTTGACGTCCATCTGCAAGCTCAATATTGTTCCAAGAACCGACACTGTCAATAACCTTCACCTTCGTTCCTTCATGAAGGACAAACAAGTCTTTAGCAGCCTCATATGAAGGCGAGCTCTTGACCGAAGACACCGGCCTCATAACAATCGCCGCGTCCGCCTTTGTGTATTCGCTCTTCTGCCAGATAGAGAAGGAAAGCGCACCGATTGAAAGCAGCAATGTTGCCAAAGCGGTAAAGAAACCTGTCCTCCTTCCAGACAATGACGGTGCCAGCAGGAACAGAAGTACCATTGCAAGAGTCAGACCGAAAAGCACCAGAAAACATACCGCCCATGCATCTGAATCAAGCATATAGCTTATTTTCCTCATCCAGGTCTTGAGAATGAGCTCCGGAACAGGCTCTATCCTGTCCTGAATCTGAGAATTGAGGAAATCGAGGTTGAATCTGGCATCTCCATAAGAAGGGTCCACTTTCAGCGCCCTTTCGTAACACAATATCGCTTTAGGTATATTGCCGTCCTTATACCACGCATCGCCAAGATTACACCATAGTGCGGCTGATTCCAAAGACGCATCTGATATCATAGCATAACCCGCTGCTGCGTCAGCCCAACGTCCCTCGGAATAAGCCTGATTGGCTGAATTCCATAATGAGTCCACGTAAGCGTCCTGGGCCTCTGCAAATGTAGGAAGCGCCATGAGCACAGCCAGCATCAGAACGGTATTTCCTGAAGATTTTTTCGTTGTCTTCATATTTGAACCTATTGAAGAAATAACATCCACAGCCGCATTATAATGAGCGGACATCGCATCATAACCAGCTGAAGGTGAATACCTTGCGAATTCACAAGCATCAAGCAGGCTAATAAATGCATCGATATGTCTTTCCTCGACTCCGCCCTTTTTCATCGCCTCGGCAATATTCTCCTTTGAAAGCTCGGCCATAGGGAAATTGAGCTTATCGGAAATGAATCCGAGAAGAGCCTTATGAAGTTCCTCATAGAAGGCTGTATAAAGATTCTGCTTCAGGAAAGTCCCTGCCAGATGTAGCCTCTTCATAGCCATTTTAACAGCCTTACGGTTCTTTGTTCCAACAACGTCTGCCCTGCGAGCCGAGAGTTTACGCAAGCCGACCCAGCAAGCAACAGCTGCAATAAGCAGCACTGCTGCAATTATCCAGAACAATGCGGATCCGACAAAGAAATATCCCTTTGCCGCCAGCTCAGGAGCCTTTGTGTTAATGAACCGGATATCACTGCCAAGACTTCTGACGTCCTTCTGATTGATGCTGCTCACAACAGTACCGACATTTTCCGCATCTTTCCCCTTTGCTATATGAAGAGATATCGGCGGCGTTTCAAGTGTCACATATTTACCGGCATCTATATCATAATAAGAATACTTGACCGGATCTATAGTAAAGTCACCATAGCTTCGTGGTATGAACGGATACTCATACGTCTTGCTGCCGCTGCGTCCGCCCTTGTCGATCTTCTCAGAAACTTTTGTATCATAAAGTTCCATATCAGGAGGAAGAACTACCTTAGGAGCATCCAAAAGAGATATGTTGCCTGTTCCGGAAACAGTTACAATAAAAGACGCAGCTTCATGGGTCTTGAGAGAATCTTTGCTGATTCTGGCTGACATAGAGAATTTGCCGACCCCACCTCCAAAAGAAGCCGGAGCCCCCGCTGGAAGAGGAGATACCCTGACAGTAACCGGTTTGGAAACTACTTTCTTTCTTATAGTAGTGTAATCGTCAAAAAATCCGTCAAAAATACTATTGCCGCCAGAAGACACTCTGACGTTCACAAGACACACCAGTTCTGCCGGTGATATGGTCACAGAGCCCTGCTGCTGAGGAATAAGGACAAACTTGCGTAGCAGAGCCGAATTGTAAATCTGTCCTTCGTAGGCTTCTCTGGTAAACTCTATATTGTTCGGAGCCTCGATCTCCTGACTCCAGAAACCGTCAAAATCGGGAAATTCCGCACTTTCAAACCCGGCGATATTCACCCTCTGCCACAACTTTATTGTAGCTGTTATCGGCTCCCCGACAACAACATTTGTCCGGCTCAGATTCAGTGTAAGGAATATATCATTATCCCCTACAGCGGCGTTCTGCCTTGGTTTCGACTGCTGCGACTGCTGCTGGGCAGGCTGCTGAGATGAAGCTCCGGAAGCCACGACCTCAATAGTGACAGGACGCGAAGTGATTTCATTACCCTTGACCTTTGCTGTGGCCGTCGGGATAGTGAACTTACCTGGCTTCTGCGGACGGAGAAGATATGAATATGTTGTCTGGACTGACTTGGTAGTCTTTCCATTGATAATCTGCACACTTGACGAACGTCCCTGCTGAGGTCCCCATAGCAGCTGGAAATCCTCCCCCGGAGCCCAGTTGAAATCTGTTATCTTTCCTTCTCCTTCAATGATGAATGTGACATTGAAATGCTCGTCAGCCGCAACAACATTATGTGTCTGCACCTGAATAGATGTCTGTGCCTGAAGAACTACGGCCGAAACCGCAAGCAATACTGTCAAAAACAGTTTTCTCATATACTGCCTCCTGTTACCAATTCTTTTCCTTCTGTCTTGAGTTCAAGGCCTTTGCCTTTTCCTTCTTGACCTTTTCCTGAGTTTCCTTTTCCTTAGCCTGAATAGCCTGGAGCATCTGCTGAGCCGCCTGAGGAGTTATCTTCGGCTGCTGCCCGCTCTGCTGGTCATTCTGCTGATCCTGATTCTGATCCTGCTGATCTTCGTTCTGATCGTTCTGCTGATCCTGGTTATCCTGCTGATCTTCGTTCTGATTATTCTGGTCGTTCTGCTGGTTCTGATCGTTCTGCTGGTTCTGATCGTTCTGCTGCTGTTGCTGCTGATTTTCAAGCATCTTCTTTGCGTAGATATAGTTTTCCTTCGCATTGAGATCACCAGGATTCCTCAGCAAAGACTGCTTGAAGGCATCCACCGCAGCCTGCCAGTTCTTCGCTGCTATGGCGACATCACCCATATTATAATAATAATCCGCAGCATACTCCGATACCGGAGCCACTTCCTTTATCCTTTCCAAAGTCTTGGCCGCCTGCTCATAATCATTCTGCCTGTATAATGTGTTGGCCAGATTATAGTTAGCCGCCATGGAAAGTGAATCCTTCACAAGGGCTTTCCTGTACTCGATGTCCGCCTCCTTGTAATTCTCTTTCTTGAAATCCCTGTTTCCCTTACGAACCTCACGACGGTCCACCTGGGCCACCGCATCCACAGACAGGATCGCTGCAAGAAAAGTCAATATATATATCAATCCTTTCATAACTACCTTTTAAACAGATGACGTTTCGAACGACGGTCGCCTACAAGCATCTCCACAACCAGGAAGAACAAGGCTATCGCCATGAAATACATGAACTGCTCATCAAATTCCTCAAAGACAATGGAACTGTACTTCTCGTCCTCCATCTTCCTTATATCCTCGATTATCGGATTCAGTCCGAACTCGCTGTTGCCAGCCCTGACATATGCTCCGTTTCCTGCCGACGCAACTTCCTGAAGAACAGCCTCATCAAGCCTTGTCACCACGATATTTCCCTCCTTGTCCTTCAATAGTTCGCCATTCATCGGTATAGGCTTTCCTTCCGGCGAACCGACACCGATCGTAAAGACGCGTATTCCCATCTCTGCAGCCTGCTTCGCTGCCGCCACAGGATCATCCTCATGGTTTTCACCATCAGTGATGATGATTATGGCGCGACTCTTTTCGCTCTGTGCGCTGAAGCTGCGGATAGCTGTATTGACAGCCTCACCGATCGCTGTTCCCTGAATAGGGACAGAATCCGTAGATATGGAATTGAGGAACATCTTGGCAGAGACATAGTCTGTCGTTATCGGCAGCTGTACAAATGAATTTCCGGCAAAGACGATAAGCCCGATGCGGTCATCCCTCAATTTGTCCACAAGTCTGGATATCGCCAGCTTTGCACGGTCGAGTCTGTTCGGCGAATAATCCTCTGCAAGCATCGAATTCGAAACGTCGAGGACGATCATGATCTCGGCACCTTTTGTTTCATGTTCCTTGATCTTAGCTCCTATCTGAGGTCTTGACAGTCCTATGACAAAGAACAGGAATGCTATGGAAAAAAGCGACAGCCTTACCCACACCTTGCTTCCTGAATAAGAAGGCATAAGCTGCCTGACAAGATTCTCGTCCCCGAACTTCCTTATCCTGGCGCGACGCATTCTGAGCACGACCGCCTGAATGATAAAGAAGAACGGAATAAGCAGAAGCAGCAGCAGATACTGAGCCTGAGCAAAATTTATCATACAAACCTCCTTATTACAAACCAGTTAAAAACAAGTTCCAAAATCAGAGCCAGGAGAGCGAGAAGAGCATATTTGCCGAAAAGTTCCTTGTAGACCGGAAAACTGTCCACCGTGGTCTTAGCCTTCTCCATCTTATTGATTTCCGAATAAATCTCAGCAAGCTTTGTATTGTCTGTTGCCCTGAAATAACGTCCTCCTGTAGCCTCCGCCATTTCAGCAAGCAGCTTCTCGTCTATCTCTACCTGCACATTCCTTACTTCGACACCCCATGGAGTCATGACTGGATACGGAGCCATTCCTTCCTTGCCGACACCTATCGTATAGACCCTGACGCCATAAGTCTTGGCTATCTCTGCCGCCATCTGAGGCGAGACCTCTCCCCTGTTGTTCACACCATCGGTCAGGAGAATCACCACACGGCTCTTGGCATCGGAATCCTTCATTCTGGCCACTGCAGTAGCAAGACCGTTTCCGATTGCAGTACCATCCTCGATAAGGTCGGTCTGCACTTCCTTCATAAGATTTATAAGGGTCGCACGGTCTGTCGTAAGAGGACACTGGGTGAAGCTTTCTCCGGCAAAGACCACAATTCCCATCCTGTCGGATGGGCGCTGCGATATGAACTCAATGGCGATATCCTTTGATGCACTGATACGGTCAGGAGTCAAGTCGCGGGCAAGCATACTTGTCGACACGTCCATTGCCAACACTATATCAATTCCCTCCGTATCGATCCTTTCCATATCCTCAGATGATCTTGGCCTGGCTATGGCCACAACGATAAGGCATAGAGCGGCAATCCTCAATACAAACGGGACATGACGCATGGCACTTGCAACCGTAGTCTTTCTTGTCATCCATGGCACAGCTGTCGAGACTCTAAGATGAGGATGCCTCTCCGCTAGCTCAAGATATATGTAATGAAGCACCAGCAGAGCCGGCACCAGCATAAGCCATAATAGTTCAGGATACTCAAAGAACATCGTTCACCTCCTTTTTCTCTTCAACTTCCGGAATCTTTGCTTCTGACTCATCCTCGACTTCAGCCTGATAGGTTGATGTGACAAAGCGTACAGCAACCGGCAATGCCGAAGCATTCTCATCGTCCGAAGCCGTAAACTTCGCGAACTTCACGAAATCAGCCCTTTCAAAAAGTTCCTTGAGTTCCGCCTGGAGATCCTCAGGAGCATCTGTTCCCTTCATATCCTTGAAGATTTCCGCTGTGGTCATCTCCATCGCACTTATATCATATCTTGCAGCAATATATTCTCTGAGCGCATCAGTAATGCCGGAATAGAAGGCCTTCTGCTTCTCCGGAACCCACATTTTGTTACCACGATACTTGTCCAGCTTCCTCAACGCAATGATGTGCGGAGGATCCCTCCTGATATATTCAGGATTATGCGTTCTGCGATAACGTATGATAAGCCATACCACAAGAGCGATCAGTCCAGCCAACACCAAAGCTCCTGCAAACCAAGGAAGGAGTTCCTTGAAAGTTACCGGATAACGTATCTGTCCCTTGATGTCGTGAGGTTTGAAAGTAGCGGTATCCACAGGCATTGTCTTGATTTCAAGTCTCTGAGGTTCAAAGACCAGCGTATCAAGCACACCGTCTGATGACATTCTCTGCACGGCAAGAGGAGGAAGTATATAGATACCTTCTTCGAACGAGGTAACCGTGATTCCTCCGCGGAGATCAAGTTTGCCGGCACCGCCCTTTTTCCCTTTTACGACATTAACCGTATCAAGCTGCCAAGGCGAGACGATTTCGATATTCGTCATCAGAGTGTCCTTGACAGTAGGAAAGGCAAAACGGGTTCCCTCCTCAACCCCTGTCAGATTGAACCCATAAAATATCTGATCTGCGATCAGCACGGAATCACGCTCCTGCAACGGCTGCAGGAATGAACCTTCCATCTGCACCATCTTTCCCGGAACCTGACCGGAAGATCCGGCATCCTGCGCTGAAAGAGATACGGCAAGCAATATAAAAACAAAATATGCAAATGCCTTACGCATAAATTCTATCTGTTTTTGAACAGGGTCATCAGTCCCTTGACATAATCGTCATCTACGGCTATGCTGACCTTGTCTATGTTATATTTGAGGAAGAGTCTTGAAGATGACTGTTCCACATTACGGAACCAATCTTCGTAGGCCCTTCTCATCTTCTTGTCCGATGTATTCACCCAAGCGGATTGTCCTGATTCTGAATCCTTTATATGAACAAGACCGACATCAGGGATGCTCCTTTCACGAGGGTCATACACTTCGATAACCGAGAGGTCATGCCTGTTTACAGCCACTTTCAAGGCCTCTTCGTAACGAGGGCTGCCATCATGAGCGACATCCAGCATATCCGACAAAAGGAATGCTGTACATTTCTTCTTGATGGCATTTGTCAGATAACGCAATGCCTCCGAGATATCTGTTCCGTCCGTTGTCGGTTCAAACTCGATTATTTCACGTATGATATGCAGGAGATGGCTCCTGCCTTTTTTAGGAGGTATGAATTTCTCCACCTTGTCGCTGAAGAACAGAGCACCTACCTTATCGTTGTTGATTATGGCCGAAAATGAAAGGACAGCAGCAATTTCCGCCAGGACATCCTTCCTGCTGGCACCGGCAGTACCGAAAAGACGAGAACGGCTGACATCGACCAGCAGAACGACAGTCAGTTCCCTCTCCTCTTCAAAGACCTTGACATACGGAGAGCGCAGACGCGCGGTGACATTCCAGTCCATATTACGCACGTCGTCGCCATACTGATATTCACGCACTTCGCTGAATGCCATTCCACGTCCTTTGAAGGCCGAATGGTATTCACCGGCAAATATCTGGTGCGAAAGCGCTCTGGTCTTTATTTCTATCTTTCTGACCTTCTTCAGAAGGTCGTTTGCTGATAAATTATTCATAATTCTGACTATAGATCCCCGATCAGGTCGGGGATGACGGACGTCATTGCCGGGACACCGGACGTCATTGCCAGGACAAGCGACGTCATTGCCAGGACAAGCGACGTCATTGCCGGGACAAGCGACGTCATTGCCGGGACAAGCGACGCCATTGCCGGGACAAGCGACGCCATTGCCGGGACAAGCGACGTCATTGCCGGCTTGACCGGCAATCCCTACTATGGAACCTCTACTGCATTGATTATTTCAGATATGATCTGATCGGTCGTCATATTTTCTGCCTCCGCTTCATATGTAAGACCGATACGGTGGCGGAGCACCTCATAGCATACTGCGCGCACATCCTCCGGAATTACATATCCTCTTCTCTTGATGAATGCATATGCCTTTGAAGCCATTGCAAGCGAGATGCTGGCACGAGGAGAAGCACCGTAAGAAATGAAATTGGCAATCTTCTCAAGCCCGTATTCCTTCGGAGTACGTGTAGCATACACGATATCCACGATATATCTCTCGATCTTCTCATCCATATAAACATCCCTGACAACCTCACGAGCCCTGACGATATCCTCTGGTTTGAGAACTGGCTGAGCCTTAGGGAACTCACCGGAATTGTTCATCCTGATGATATGACGCTCCTCCTCCTTCTTAGGATAGGTCACTACCACCTTGAGCATGAATCGGTCGAGCTGTGCTTCAGGGAGCGGATATGTGCCCTCCTGCTCGATAGGGTTCTGGGTAGCCATCACAAGGAAAGGCTCCGGAAGCTTGAAGGTCTCGTCTCCGATTGTCACCTGGCGTTCCTGCATGGCCTCAAGAAGGGCTGACTGCACCTTTGCCGGAGATCGGTTGATCTCATCAGCAAGTACGAAATTCGCGAACACCGGACCTTTCTTTATCTGGAACTGCTCTGTCTTCTGCGAATAGATCAGCGTACCGAGGACATCGGCAGGAAGGAGATCCGGAGTAAACTGTATACGGCTGAACTTCGAATCCACAGCCTGAGACAAAGTATTGATTGCCAAGGTCTTAGCCAAACCAGGTACACCTTCAAGAAGGATATGTCCGTTTGCAAGCAGACCTATGAGAAGATTCTCGACAAGCTGTTTCTGTCCGACGATGACCTTGTTCATCTCCATGGTCAGGATGTCCACAAAAGAACTTTCCCTTTGGATACGGTCATTCAATTCTTTGATGTTTATGCTCTCCATAAATATGTTTTTTGATATTTTTGCATTTTAAAACTTACAAAGTTACTCATTTTTTTGAATATGCGATATCTCATAAGGCTCTCATATAACGGCGGAAAGCTATGTGGCTGGCAGATACAGCCAAACGGAACAACAGTACAAGGCGAGATCGAGAAAGCTCTTGAAACCCTTCTCGGAATGCCAGTAACCGTTACAGGCGCCGGCCGCACGGATTCCGGTGTGAATGCCGTCAATTATATCGCGCACTTCGAACTGCCAGATGAAAGGACATTCGATGCGGCGCAGTTTCGCTACAAATTAAATGCCATCCTGCCTCACGAAATCGTCATTCACGAAATTACGGAAACATCTGTCGACTTTCACGCAAGATTTGATGCCCGGTCACGTGAATATCACTATTTCATACATTTCTGCAAAGACCCTTTCTGCGAAAGCTTTTCATACAGGATGAGGAATCGGCTCGATGTAGAGAAAATGAACAAAGCCGCAGCACTGCTTCTGGGAGAACACGACTTCAGCTGCTTCGAGAAGGTAGGAGGCAACAATGCGACATCCATCTGTACCGTTACTGAAGCCAGCTGGCTCACATATAGGCCTACACATGTCGAAATGATGGACTTTCCATACAGGGAAGGCGATTATATCGTATTCCGCATAAAAGCAAACAGGTTCCTCAGGAATATGGTCAGGGCCGTTGTCGGCTCACTCATCGAGGTCGGAAGCGGCAAGAAAGAACCTGAATGGTTCAAGAGTCTCATTGCCTCCGGAAACCGCTCTGACGCAGGAGCTTCGGTACCAGGAAAAGCCTTGTTTTTCAGCGGAGCGGAATATGCTTCCGAATGCCAAGAAAGGGCGAAATAAATTTTATAATTAGCGATTTTTTGACTACTTTTGCACGATTATGCAATTTAATATTACGACTATGCTTTTTAACCTACTTCAAGCAGCAATAGACACTACTGCAATCGCACCTGCGACACCAGTTGCACAGGAGCACACTTTTTCTCTGATTGAAATGGCAATCAAGGGAGGATGGCTTATGCTCGTACTTCTGCTTCTTTCAATCACCGCCATCTACATCTTCGGAAACAAATGGTGGATGATCCGCAAGGCAGGACAGATCGACAAGAACTTCATGAAAGACATCCATGATCTGATCCATGACGGCAAGATCAAGTCGGCAATCGCTCTTTGCCAGAGATATGACTCTCCAGTGGCAAGGCTGGTGGAGAAAGGTATCGAAAGAATCGGAAGGCCTCTTCAGGACATCCAGACTGCTGTAGAGAACATGGGTAACGTAGAAGTCGGAAGACTTGAGAAGGGACTCCCGATGCTTGCGACCATCGCCGGAGGCGCTCCAATGATCGGATTCCTTGGAACAGTAACTGGTATGATCCGCGCATTCTTTGAAATGGCGAATGCCGGCAACAATATAGACATCACACTGCTTTCCGGCGGTATATATGAAGCAATGGTAACAACCGTGGGAGGTCTCTTCGTAGGTATCATAGCATACTTCGGTTACAACTATCTTACTTCACAGATATCGAATCTCGTGTTCAAGATGGAAAGCACGACCATCGAATTCATCGACATGCTTCACGAACCTGCAACAATAGAGTAACATATGGCCATCAAGAGAACAACCAAAGTGGATTCAGGATTCTCGATGTCGTCAATGACCGACATCGTGTTTCTGCTTCTCATCTTCTTTCTGGTGACCTCGACGCTCATCAACCCTAACGCCCTTAAGCTTCTTCTTCCGAAAAGCACAGGGCAGGTGTCGGCAAAGGCTACAGTCAGCGTATCAATCAAGCATTGGCACGAAGATGACACATTCTCTTACCACATCAACGGCGAAGAGACACCGATAAGGTTTGACGAAATCGAGGACGGTCTGATAGAGCTCCTCCAGAATGAAGAAGATCCGACATTCTCGATATATGCTGACGAGACTGTTCCGATCAAAGAAGTTGTGGCAGTAATGAATATTGCCAAAAGGAATCATTATAAGGTGATAATGGCGACTTCGCCGGAATAAGCCAGAAAAAGACATATGGCAGACAGACAGTACATATATGAGCGCAACAGACAGAACGCAGTATCCAGGACGACAGGTGTCGTTCTTACTGTAGCCGTGCATGCATGCCTGATTGCCTGCTGCTTCATAACCGGATTCACATATCTTGATCCTCCACCGCCAGAAAAGGAACAGATATTGATTGAATTCGAAGAAGACGAGATCAGGAAGCCGAAGCAGACATGGAACGGCAGCAGGCCTCGTGCTGAAGTGCCAAGCAAGGATATAAATCTTATACAGGAGTCCGAGGCCATGTACAAAGGCTCGAAAGCCAACGAGGCTCCGGAAGCTACAGTAGGTGACCAGGGAGACGTCGAGGTACCGGAGCCGCCAAGGGAAAAGCCTATTGACAGAAGGGCTCTGTTCTCTGCGGCAAACAACAAGACTGAGAAAGACACTCTGGCTGCACAGACGGCACGCGAAGTGACTGATGCTCTGAAGGCAGGACATGCCCTTGGAAATACCAGGACAGGAGAGACTCAGGGCGAGCCTAAGGCAAAACTGGCGGGCAGAACGGTTAACGGAACACTTCCGAAGCCAAGCTACCCAATTCAGAGTGAAGGAACTGTTGTAGTAGATATATGGGTAGACAACTACGGACAGGTACAGAAGGCGGTAGCAGGTGCAGAAGGCACCAATGTAACAGACAAGACACTCTGGCAGGCTGCAAGAAAAGCTGCACTGGGAGCGCACTTCAACATGAGTGCAGATGCCCCTGCTATGCAGAAAGGAACGATAACATACAAATTCAGAATAACAGATTAAGTACAGTTGGCGTGAGCCAAGAATATTAACACTTTAAATGCCGAGAAGGCACAATACAATGGAAGACAACAGAAGAGGCGGCAACGGCCGCAAGAGACCAAGAATCTCACGCACGTCAAACGGCGAGACAAGGTCATCAGGTAGCTTCGGTGGCGAGAGAAAGTCATTCGGAGGAGAGAGGAGATCATTCAGCAACGACAGACCACGCAGGTCATACGGAGAAAGTTCTGAAAGAAGAAGCTACGGGGAGAACTCCGAGAGAAGGAGCTACGACGAAGGATCTAGAAACTTCGGTGGCGAGAGGAGATCATTCGGAGGAGAGAAGAGATCATTCGGAAGCGACAGACCACGCAGGTCATATGGCGAAGGTTCCGAAAGAAGAAGTTACGGAGATAACTCTGAAAGAAGGAGCTATGGCGAAGGATCTAGAAGCTTCAAGGGGGAAAGGAAATCATTCGGCGGCGACAGAAAGCCGTTCGGAGGTGATAGAAAACCATTCGGAAGGAAGCCTGCTGCAGGCGGAAGAGGCGGATTCAATTCAGCAAAGAAGAGTTTCAACAAGAAGGACCTCAACTACTTCCGTAATGAGGAGGAAAGCGGAATCAACAGAATGATTGAGAGAAGGCCACAGCTTAACGCGGACCTTTACTCTGATAACGATATGGTGAACATCCCTGTAAAGGAAGAGGTTCGTCTCAACAAGTACATCGCCAACTCAGGTGTCTGCTCCAGAAGAGAGGCTGACAATTTCATTATGGCCGGTGTGGTTACCGTGAACGGAGAAGTAGTGACTGAGCTTGGAACAAAGATCAACATCAACACAGACGACGTCAGGTTCAACGGTGAAAGACTCAAGGGCGAGGCTAAGATATACATCGTTATGAACAAGCCTAAGGGATATGTAACCACTGCAAGCGATCCACATGCCGACAAGACTGTCATGGACCTCCTCAAGAGCTGCCCTACAAGGGTATTCCCTGTGGGAAGACTTGACAAGAACACTACAGGAGTGCTCATGTTTACAAACGACGGTGAGATTGCAGAGAAACTGACTCACCCGTCATATGACAAGAAGAAGATCTATCAGGTGTCTCTTGACAACAAGCTGAAAAGAGAGGACTTCGACAAGATCATGAGCGGCATCGAACTGTCGGACGGAGTGATAGCTGCTGACGAACTCGAATACATCGAGGAGGACGATCACCGCAAGCTCGGTATCGAGATCCATTCGGGAAAGAACCGTATCGTAAGAAGGATTTTCGAATCTCTCGGCTATGAGGTAAAGGCTCTTGACAGAGTTTACTTCGCAGGCCTGACCAAGAAGGGAATCAAGAGAGGAGAATGGAGATACCTTACAGAAGGTGAGATCAACCTTCTCAGAATGGGTGCATACCTTTAATATATAAGAGGCAACACCTTATTATACATATGAACGATACCAAGAAGAAACACCGCGCAGGATTTGTCAACATTATCGGTAATCCGAATGTAGGCAAATCCACGCTTATGAATGCCCTCGTCGGAGAAAAGCTTTCCATCGTCACTGCAAAGGCACAGACGACAAGGCACAGAATCATGGGTATTGTGAACGGAGACGACTATCAAATCGTGTATTCCGACACTCCCGGCATCCTGAAGCCTAACTACAGACTGCAGAAGAGCATGATGAACTTCGTAGACACCGCCATCGGCGATGCCGACATCATACTTTATGTAACCGACACAGTGGAAAAAGGCGACAAGAACGACGAATATATATCCAAACTTCAGAAGATTGACTGTCCTGTCATATTGGTAATCAACAAGATAGACATAAGTTCACAGGAACAGGTCCTTGAACTTATGAACTGGTGGAAGGAGCAGCTACCGAAAGCTGTCATATTCCCTGCATCGGCTCAGGAGAAGTTCAATCTTGACAATATCTTCGATGCAATAGTCGCTAATCTTCCGGAAGCACCGGCATGGTATGACAAGGACGTATTCACCGACAAGAATCTTCGTTTCTTCGCTTCTGAAATTGTCAGAGAGAAGATTTTCCTCAACTACAAGGAGGAGATTCCATACTGCTGCGAAGTAGCTATCGAGGAGTTCAAGGAAGGAGCTGAAAGATACGACATAAGCGGTGTCATATATGTGATGCGGGACACGCAGAAGGGTATAATCATCGGCAAAGGAGGACAGTCCCTCAAGAAAGTCGGTACCCAGGCGCGCATCGATATGGAAGACTTCTTCCAGAAGAAGGTATTCCTTTCACTATATGTGAAGGTCGACCCGGACTGGAGGGAAAGCAAGAAGGAATTGAGAAAGTTCGGTTACGAATATTAACAGGCGGAGTCGCCGAGTTGAAACAAGTGAGGTAATTTATGAGTATTGAAGAAATCGATCTCCCTGAAGAGGGTAAGAACGAGGAGGAAATTGTAGAAACTACGCCAGGCAAGTTTGACAGGCTGCTGGGAGAACACAGCAGGAAGTTCAAGCTTTCCGGAATGTTCAAGGACTGGTTCCTTGACTATTCTTCATATGTGATTCTGTACAGAGCCGTTCCGCACATTGTGGATGGTATGAAACCTGTGCAGAGGCGTGTGCTTCATGCAATGTGGCGTATCGACGACGGCAGATATACCAAGGTTGCAAATATCGTGGGACAGGCGATGCAGTTCCATCCTCACGGCGACCAGTCGATCCTGGGTGCTCTCGTGCAGCTGGGACAGAAGAATTATCTGGTAGACTGCCAGGGTAACTGGGGTAACATCCTCACAGGCGATTCTAACGCGGCACCTCGATATATCGAGGCCCGTCTGAGCAAATTCGCAAAGGAGGTTGTCTTCAATCCGAAGACAACCAACTGGATGACTTCATACGACGGTCGTAACCAGGAGCCTGTAGAGCTTCCTATCAAATTCCCGCTCCTGCTAGCCCAAGGTACGGAAGGTATTGCAGTCGGTCTTGCTTCAAAGATTCTTCCTCACAACTTCAATGAGCTGATCGATGCATCGATCGCCATTCTTCAGGGCAAGGATTTCGAGATATATCCGGACTTCCCTACCGGCGGTTATGCAGACTGCACGAAATATATGAAGGGTCAGAGAGGCGGAGTTGTCAAGGTGCGTGCAAAGATCGACAAGATCGACAAGAATACATTGGCTATCACCGAGATACCATATGGCAAGACGACTCATGTCATCATTGATTCCATCCTGAAGGCAAAGGATAAGGGCAAGATCAAGATCAAGAAGATCGAAGACCTAACAACCAAGACAGCCAATATCCTCATCCATCTTCCTAATGACGTATCTCCGGACAAGACAATAGATGCACTCTACGCATTCACTGACTGCGAGGTGTCGATATCTCCGAACACATGTGTGATTGTGGATCACAAGCCTCAGTTCCTCAGTGTCGATGATGTTCTCCGCTACAGTACGGAGCACACTAAGTCACTGCTGGGGCAGGAACTTCAGATAAGGCTGGACGAATTGGAGAACGAGTGGCACTACAGCTCGCTCGAGAAGATTTTCTTTGAGAACAAGGTATATAAGATTCTCGAGAAAGATGCAGAAAGCTGGGAAGAACAGTTGAAGGCCGTTTTCGAGAAAATGTTGACATACCAGAAGCTCCTCAAGAGGCCTATCGTGATGGAAGACATCAACAAGCTTGTTGAGAAGCCGGTGAGGAAGATTTCCAAGTTTGATGTGAAGGCTGTCGAGGAGAAGCTCCGCGGCATAGAGGATGAGATGGACGAGGTACAGAATCATCTCGATCATCTCACTGACTTCACTATCAATTATTTCAAGAACCTCAAGAAGAAATACGGCAAGGACTATCCGCGTCTTACAGAGTTGACAGGATTCGAATCAATCGCTGTCACCAGAGTCGTGAACAACAATGCGAAACTTTATGCGAACAAGGCTGAGGGTTTTGTAGGCATCAACCTGAAGAAGGAAGACAATGCTGAACTCATCTGCGAGTGTTCCGACCTTTCCGAGATAATCGTTATCCGTAAGGATGGAAAATATGTGGTGACCAAGGTTTCGGAGAAGGCCTTCTTCGGCAAGGATATCCTTTATGTGGGTGTATTCGACAGAAATGACCAGAGGACTATCTACAATGTGATCTATCGTGAAGGAAAGACTTCTGTCAGCTATGCGAAGAGGTTTGCCGTTACCAGTGTCACTCGCGACAAGGAATATGATATAACTCAGGGTACTCCAGGCTCGGTAATCCTTTGGTTCACAGTCAATCACAACGCCGAGGCAGAGACTGTCAAGATATATTACAGGCAGCGTCCGAAGCTGAAGAAGCTTATTGATGAATATGATTTCTCTCAACTTCTGATCAAGGGACGTGCGTCGAGAGGTAATCTCGTATCCAAGAATTCCATACAGAAAATCCTTCTGAAGTCGAAGGGTGTTTCAACTATGGGCGGCAAGGACATCTGGTTTGACGAGGATATCCAGAGACTCAACGAAGACGAGCGTGGTCTGCATCTGGGTCAGTTCAATACCGGAGACCATATTCTGGCAATATTCAAGGACGGAACATATTATACGACTTCATTCGACCTGAGCAACAGATATCAGGGTGAGCTGCTGAAGATCGAGAAGCTTGATGTCAACAAGGTATATACAGCGCTTTACTATGACAAGGGTGTGGGGGCTTTCTATGTGAAGAGGTTCTCATTCGATGTAAGCGACAACACACCGGTAAATTTCATCTCCGAATCAAAGGGGTCATATCTTGTGGCTTTGAGCGACGACAAGCATCCTCAGTTCGAAATCACATTCGGTGGCAAGCATGAACACAGAGAGGCTGAAAATGTCGATGCGGAGGAGTTCATTGCAAAGAAGGGTCTTCAGGCTAAGGGTAAGAAAGTCAGCGCCATGGATGTCAAGTCGGTGAAGTTCATCGAACCTATTCACAGGCCGGAAGATGATGTAAGGCAGGAAGAGTCTGAGGCTGAGAATCAGGCAGGTGAGATTGATAATTCTGATGTTGAGGAGGTTATCGACCTAGATGTTGCCGGAGAAGACGGACAGCTTAGTTTATTCTGATGATAATAACATTGACAGGATTTATGGGATGCGGCAAGAGCAGTGTCGGGAGGAGACTCTCGGAGCTGCTCTGCTGTCCTTTTATGGACCTGGATTCTATCATTGAAGAGTACGCGGGAAAAAGTATTCCGGAGATTTTCGCCACAGAAGGAGAAGCGGCGTTCCGACAGATGGAACTGGAAGCACTACGTACTATTATCGGTCATTCCGATAGCCTGAGTGCTCCATTGGCCCCCTCCCACAGCATAGCTGCGGGCCCCTCCCCCTACCCGGGGGTGGGAAAATGCCAATTCCGCACATCAGACTACCGGAATGACAGCAAAAGGCACCTGGTCATTGCACTGGGAGGAGGGACAGTGATGACGCCTGAATGTGCAGAACTGGTGCAGAACAACACACGCTGCATATATCTGAAGGCTTCGGTGGAGACTCTGGTAGAGCATCTTGATAATGAAGCAGATAAAAGGCCTCTGCTCTCCGGAGGCGATCTGCGCACCCGGATTGAGAATCTGATGTCCCGGCGTTCGGCAACATACGAAAGGACAGCCCATATGATCATAGATACAGACGGAAAGACTGTGGATGAGATCGCCTCAGCCATCTCATATGCGTGGAGCACAAAGCACTAAGCATCAGCAACTTACGCAAACCACGTACCACCAAAGGGGAGCACGTAAATCCTGGAAAGCACTGACTGACAGGGTGTTACATTCCACGACCGTGTATCGGGAATTAATGCACGATAACCTCAGAGAGATGATCGTTTGAAAAAGTCGGGCTGGATTCAGAGGATTTCTTCGCGTTCGCGGAGGTCCTTGATACGGAGCTGGGTATTTGCTGTGCCGCGATAGTAGTTTTCCACGATCGAATAGCATACGTCAATAGGATTTCCAGCCTTTATATGATCGAAGAAGTCAGCCATGTTGAAGGCTATGGCAGATATATGATGGTATGGATGCGATTCCTGTATCAGTTCGAGTTTCAGATGTCCGCCTTCCGCTCCGACCTTGCGTCCCATTCCGTTGTCATACACATTATCTGTGCGGAACACAGGGGCACTGTTTCCTGGACCGAACGGCTGGAACTGCTTAAGGATACGAAGGAATTTCGGAGTTATCTGAGAGAAATTAAGCTTTGCATCGATATCCACGACAGGGGTCTGCATTTCAGGGATTATCTTTCCTGAAATGAAGGTTTCTATCCTCTGGCAGAATTCCTGCAGATTTTCTTCCTTCAAGGTAAGTCCTGCCGCATATAGGTGGCCTCCGAAATTTTCCAGAAGGTCAGCACAGCTTTCGATGGCATCATAAAGGTCGAAGCCATGCACACTGCGTGCAGAACCGGTAACCAGACCTTCCTGAGACATCGTAAAGACTATGGTAGGCTTGTAGAAGGCCTCCACGAGGCGAGAAGCCACGATTCCGACAACTCCCTTATGCCATTCAGGATTATATACGATTGTAGCTTTGCCGCTTGAAAGGCAGTTGCCTGACTCTACCATTTCCAGTGCTTCCTGGGTTATGCGGCGGTCTATATTCTTTCTCTCGTTGTTATGCTCGTTGATTTCCGTTCCGATGCGTATGGCCTCACGCGAATTGGATGCAGTAAGCAGTTCCACAGCAATCCGTCCCGATTCCATACGTCCGGCGGCATTGATTCTCGGACCGATCTTGAAGACGATATCGTCTATAGTCAGGTGTCCGGGCTCAAGTCCAGAAAGCTGGATCATTGCAGACAGTCCCTCCCTCGGAGACGAATTGAGCTGCTTGAGACCGAAATGCGCAAGTATCCTGTTCTCGTCTGTGACGGCGACAAGATCTGAAGCGATGCTGACCACGAGAAGGTCGAGCAGAGGGATAAGGGAGTCAAACGGGATGTCATACCTCTGCGAATATGCCTGTACAAGCTTGAATCCCACTCCGCAACCGGACAGATCATCGAAAGGATAGAAACAGTCCTCCCTCTTGGGATCAAGGACGGCAACAGCCTTAGGCAGATCGTTTTCGGGAAGATGATGGTCACAGATGATCATGTCTATGCCTCTCTCGCGGGCATATTCAACCTTCTCGTTTGCCTTGATGCCGCAGTCAAGGGTGATGATCAGACGGAAATCGTTTTCAGACGCCCAGTCAATACCTTTGTACGACACGCCGTAGCCTTCGTCATATCTTTCAGGAATATAGAAATCAACCGCACGGGTCAGACGCCTGAGAAATGAATATACAAGCGATACTGCTGTCGTACCGTCAACATCGTAATCTCCATAGACAAGGATCTTTTCGCCGGAAACGACTGCCTGACGAACCCTTTCCACCGCCTTGTCCATATCCGTCATAAGAAACGGATCATAAAGATCATCCAGATTCGGGCGGAAGAATGAACGCGCCTGCTCAAAGGTATATACGCCCCTCTGGACAAGGAGTTCCGCGAGTACCGGATCGACTCCAAGTTCAGATGACAACTGCCTTACATTGTCCTGATCAGCGCCTTCACGCAATTTCCATATCTTTTCTACCGCCATAGCATACAAAGATATGGATTTTTTGTTAATTTTGTGGGATTTTTGGAATAAACTATAAAAATATCATATTATGAGCATAATGGACCTCAACGAGCAGGAGCAGTTCAGAAGAGAATCGCTTGCAAAGCTCAGAGAACTTGGAATCGAGCCTTATCCGGCTGCCCTCTACCCTATCAACACATCTGCAGCACAGGTGAAGGCGGAGTACGACGAGGAGAAAGGTAATTTCCAGGACGTAGTGATCGCCGGACGTATCATGTCAAGACGTATCATGGGCGCCGCTTCGTTCGGAGAACTTCAGGACGAGACAGGACGTATACAGATCTATGTAAACCGTGACGAGATCTGCTCTGGTGAAGACAAGACAATGTACAATACAGTATGGAAGAAACTTCTTGACATCGGAGACATCGTGGGAATCAAGGGATTCGCTTTCATCACCAAGACAGGACAGCTTTCAATCCACGCAAAGGAGCTGACTCTCCTCAGCAAGTCTCTCCGTGTCCTTCCTATCGTGAAGGAGAAGGACGGCGAGGTGTTCGATGCTTTCTCGGATCCTGAGCTCAAGTACAGACAGAGATATGTGGACCTGATCGTAAACCCTCAGGTACGCGACACATTCATCAAGAGAAGCCAGATCGTGGCTACAATGCGTGAGTACTTCAACGAGGCAGGCTGCCTTGAGGTGGAGACTCCTATCCTCCAGAGCATCCCTGGCGGTGCTACAGCGCGTCCGTTCATCACTCACCACAACGCCCTCGACATTCCTCTCTACCTCCGTATCGCAAACGAGCTCTACCTCAAGAGACTCATCGTCGGTGGATACCACGGAGTGTACGAGTTCGCAAAAGACTTCCGCAACGAGGGTATGGACAAGACCCACAACCCTGAGTTCACATGCATGGAGATATACGTGGCATACAAGGACTATATCTGGATGATGGAGTTCGTGGAGAAGCTTCTCGAGAAGATCGCCCTCAAGCTCCACGGCAAGACAGAGGTCACAATCGGAGAGAACCAGGTGGACTTCAAGCCGCCGTTCCGCCGCCTCCCTATCCTCGAGGCCATCAAGGAATATGCAGGCGTTGACGTTGCAGGCATGAACGAGGATGAGCTCCGCGAGACCTGCAAGAAACTCCATGTGGAGACAGATCCATCATTCGGAAAGGGCAAGCTCATCGATGCAATCTTCGGCGAGTACTGCGAGAAGCACCTCACCCAGCCTACATTCATCACAGACTATCCTGTGGAGATGTCACCGCTTACAAAGCGCCACCGTACAAATCCTGAGCTTACAGAGCGTTTCGAACTCTTCGTATGCGGCAAGGAGCTTGCTAACGCATACAGCGAGCTGAACGACCCTATCGACCAGTACGAGCGTTTCCAGGATCAGCTCAAGCTCAAGGACAAGGGAGATGACGAGGCTATGTTCATCGATATGGACTTCGTACGCGCACTCGAGTACGGTATGCCTCCAACATCAGGACTCGGTATGGGAATAGACCGTCTGACCATGTTCATGACCAACTCCCCTACTATCCAGGATGTGCTCTTCTTCCCTCAGATGAGGCCTAAGAGTCTGTAATAGATATCCTTAAATAAAATTCCAAGGCTGTACAGCCGGTGGTCCTTCCCACTACCGTGGGCCCCTTCCCTTTTCGGGAGCCAATGCCACCTTGCCGTACAGCCTTGGAATTTTATTTACATTACCTGAAGGAATGATACATATATGGATCAGAACCAGGTTTCAAGCTTGCGGTTGGCCTTTTCCTTGATTTCAGGAGTGACGTTATCAATAATGGCCTTGACACAGGCCACCAGAGCAGCCAGGTCGTCCGAGAAGCCGAGGAGGGGAACCAGATCCGGAATCAGGTCAAGGGGCAGGATGAAATAGCCCAGGGCTCCTACGATGACAGCCTTGTGTTTCAACGGGGTGTTCTTGTCCTGAAGCACATAATACAGAAGAAGTACTGGATATATGACCTTAGAGCCTGCACGCTTTGCGACAGCTCCTATCTTCTTCCAGAGACCGGCCTCATCATAATGCTTGCCGTATTTCTCAATATTTTCCGGTTCAATTCTTTTAAGCATACCGATGCAAATTTATAAAATCAGACCAAAGATTCACAATTTTTGAGTAATTTAGAGCTTTAAATATATTGCAATGGCTATAATCAGGGAACTCAACGGATATAAACCGTCTGTCGGGAAAAGGGCATTCATCGCGGAAACTGCTGTCATGATCGGCGATGTGAACATCGGAAACGACTGCAGCATATGGTATGGTGCGGTACTTCGCGGGGATGTAGGACCGATCCGCATCGGAGACAGGGTAAACATTCAGGACAATGCCGTCCTTCACGCCACATACGGTCAGTCGGAGTGCATTATCGGCAATGACGTATCTGTCGGCCATGGGGCAAATGTACACGGATGTACCATCGGGAATGATGTCATTATCGGAATGGGAGCGATTGTGATGGACAACACCCACGTTCCGGACGGGACCATCATAGCAGCCGGAGCTGTAGTGCCGGCCAATCAGAAGCTCGAACCGGGGATATGGGCAGGTGTGCCGGCACGCAGAATCAAGGACGGCTCGGTAGAAATCACAGCCAAAGCCCACGACAACGCCGCTCACTACCTTACATATAAGGAGTGGTACGGATAATCATCATTAAAGCAATTCAAGGCCGATACCAGGAAGGTCTGAGAGTGTGATCTTTCCATCCACGACCTGCATTCCCCGGAATATATCATTGGTAATCAAGAGATTGCCATCAAGGTCCGCAAAATCCACAGCAGGAGAGAGCTGTGCAGCGGCAGAAACGGCGCAGGATGTCTCTGTCATACATCCGATCATGACCTTCATGCCCTCCACACGGGCATAATTGAGCATTTTCCAGGCCTCCCTCATGCCTGTACACTTCATCAGCTTGATGTTTATTCCGTGATATGCTCCTTTGACAGAAGGGACGTCAGCAAGCCTTTGGATGGCCTCATCCGCAAAGATCGGAAGAGGGCTGCGCTCCGTTATCCACGCATTGTCATCCGGACGGTCTACAGCCATAGGCTGCTCAACCATCACGACCCCGTTTTCCTTGAGCCAGAATATCTCATCAAGGGCCTTCTCGCGGTCCTTCCAGCCCTGATTGGCATCGACTGCCAGAGGAAGATCAGTAATCTCACGGATTGTTCTTATCATCTCCTTGTCATTGTCCAGACCGACTTTCACTTTCAGAATATTGAATCTGTCCGCACACTCGCGCGTCTTTTCACGCACGACTTCCGGAGTATCGATGCCGATTGTAAATGTTGTGGAAGGGGCTTTCGATGCATCCAGTCCCCAGATTCTCCACCAAGGCATGTCCATGAGTTTGCCGACAAGATCGTGCAGGGCAATGTCAATGGCAGCCTTAGCGGCACTGTCGAAAGGAGAAAGACTATCCACATAGGCAAGGATAGCATCCATCTGGAACGGATCATGGAACTGCTCCAGATCCACACGGCTGAGAAATGCGCAGACGCTCTCCACGCTTTGACCGAGATACGGAGGCATCGAGGCCTCGCCATAACCAGTACCCCCCTCATAATCAATACGGACCTGAACACCCGGCGTTGTCTTTCTTGAATATGAAGATACAGTGAAGGTATGCCTTAGTTGAAGTTCGTATGGCTGGTAAGTAAGCTTCATGCCACCTGCGGTCGGAATACGGTTCAGATTGAATCGCTGCGGTCCTTTACGGACATCCGTACAACTTTCTGCAACTGACGCAAGCCCGACTAGGCTTCCTGATGCCACAACCGCACCTGCCGCCTTCATAAAATCTCTTCTCTTCATATGATATCTGAAATTTAAGCCATACAAATATAGTGATAATAACTTATTTGCTATCTTTGTGATATCTAATGAAAACGATCCATGAGGACTGAGACCATCACATCTGCACAGAATCCCAAGATAAAGACTCTGCTTGAGCTTCAGGAAAAATCTAAGGCACGCCGGCGCGAAGGCCTGTTCGTCGTGGAAGGACAGAGAGAGCTGGAACACTGCATATCCGTCGGATATGAGGCACATACCGTATTCATCTGCAGGGAAATAACCGGAGAAAGAGGTTTCAATGAGATATGCAGGGCCATCGAGAGCGGGAACTCCCGAACCTCCTGCACTGTCATTGAGATTCCGAAAGTACTTTATGAAAAGGTCGCATACAGAGGCAGCACAGAAGGTGTGATTGCCGAGCTGCGCTGCAAGGAACACAATCTTGAGAATCTGAAGCTGAAGGTCAATCCGGTGGTAATAGTACTGGAGTCAGTCGAGAAACCTGGAAATCTGGGTGCGGTACTCAGAAGTGCCGATGCCGCCGGCGTCGATGCCGTCATCGTCTGCGATCCGCTCACAGACCTGTATAATCCTAATCTGATACGCTCAAGCATCGGAGGCATCTTCACCGTTCCGACTGTGGCAGCAACATCGGCAGAAACAATCAAATGGCTGAAAGCCAACAACATAAAGATATACACAGCTCAACTGCAGGACTCTGAATGGTACTACGACACTGATATGACAGGAGGTACGGCAATAGTCATGGGCACTGAGGCTACAGGACTCACCGAGATCTGGAGAGAGGCCGCAGACGCCCATATAAAGATTCCGATGCTGGGCAGGCTTGATTCACTGAATGTATCGGTTTCTGCTGCAATCCTGATGTATGAGGCCGTAAGACAGCGCAATATATGAAGAAGTTCGGTCTCATAGGGCACCCTATCGCCCATTCCCTCTCCCCTGCCCTGTTCAAGGCTGGATACGATGGCAGATATCCATACGAACTGATAGAAACAGATGATTTTGAAGAGGCGTACTCTCGTTTTCTCAATGAATATGACGGAATCAATGTCACGGCTCCGTTCAAGGAACTGGCATATGCAAAGGCAGATATCCTCTCAGAAGAATGCCGCAATACAGGTGCGGCAAACCTTCTGATAAAGACTTCCGAAGGGACAAAGGCATTTAATTCGGACTATCTGGGAGTCCGTATGTGGTTGTCCGGTGTGCGGGAGAAGATGAAAAGCCCCCATTCCATAGACCAGCCAGTCATGGTACTGGTCGTCGGGCTGGGTGGAGCAGGCAAAGCTGCGGCAGCTGCAGCAGAGTCTCTCGGGATGGAAGTGATCAGAATGAACAGGACCATAAAGGATTCAGGCACCAGTCCCCTGTCTGATTTCAGGGAATATTTCCGCAACGCTGACATCATCATATACAACATTCCAACAGTCATTGAAGAACTTAAAGAACTCACAGACAGCGACTTTACTCCCGGAAGACAGAAATTCATCCTGGAAGCCAATTATAGGAATCCGTCATTTGACCAGACATTCACAAACAGGATGAAAACTGTGAATCCTTCTGCGGAATATACCGGTGGAAAAACGTGGCTTCTGTATCAGGCTGTGACAGGTTATGAAATTTTCACTGGAGAAAAGCCTGATTTAAGTAAAATGTCCTCTGTTTTATAAGAAAAATCACTATCTTGCAGAGTTTTTGGGCGACGCCCATCATAAAACTTTTAATACTACTATTATGTCATTGAACAAAGCAATGCTGATCGGTAACGTTGGTAGAGACCCTGAAGTACGTTACCTTGACGGAAACAACGGACAGGCAAAAGTGGCGACATTCACATTGGCCACAACCGAGAGGTACAGGGACCGCAACGGTGAAACTCGTGAAAACACCGAATGGCACAATATCGTAGCATGGAGAAGCACTGCTGATGTTGTGGAGAAATTTGTAAAGAAAGGAACCCAGGTGTATATCGAGGGACGTATACGCACAAGAAGCTGGGATGACCAGACCGGAAACAAGAGGTATACGACTGAGATCATCGCAGATAATCTCCAGCTTCTCGGAAAGCGCCAGGACAATCCGGCAGGACAGCAGGGTGGCTACAGCCAGCCTGTACAGCAGCCGGGATATGCACAGCCACAGCAGGCACAGCCTGTTTACCAGCAGGCTCCTGTTCAGCAGGCTGCACCACAGAATATAGCTAATGACGGTCCGGACGACGACCTTCCATTCTAATCAGACAGAAACAAAACACAAAACAGATATGAAACTTGACGTAGTTCTCGGCCTCCAGTGGGGCGACGAAGGTAAAGGTAAGATCGTAGATGTCCTTGCTGGCAACTATCCTGTAGTTGCACGTTTCCAGGGCGGTCCTAATGCAGGACACTCACTCCATTTCGAAGGTAAAAGCTTTGTACTCAGGTCAGTACCTTCAGGAATATTCAGAAAGGACGCAAAGAACATTGTTGGTAACGGTGTTGTGCTTGACCCTATCACATTCAAGGGAGAGTGCGACAACATCGCCAGGACCGGCATTCCTGTTACTGAAAGAATCGTTATTGCCAAAAAGGCACATCTGATTCTTCCTACCCACAGACTTCTCGATGCCGCCAACGAAGCTGCCATGGGCAAAAGCAAGATCGGCTCGACCCTCAAAGGTATAGGTCCGACTTACACCGACAAGATAGGACGTTACGGTCTTCGCGTAGGCGACATCCTTGCTCCTGATTTTGCCGACAGATATGCAAAGCTTCAGAACAGGCATATAACTCTTCTCAAGCAGATGGGATTCGAATGCGACCCTCATGCCGAGGATGAAGCATTCATGGAAGCCATTGAATTCCTGAAGAAATTCGAACTTGTTGACTGTGAATATTATATCAATAACCTTCTCAAGGATCATGAAATTCTGGCAGAGGGCGCACAGGGTTCAATGCTTGACATCGATTATGGCTCTTATCCATTCGTGACATCATCATCGACAGCATGCGCAGGTGCCTGCATCGGTCTTGGCGTAAATCCACATATGATCGGCCATGTATACGGCATTTTCAAGGCATACTGCACCAGAGTCGGAAGCGGTCCGTTCCCTACAGAACTCTTTGACGAGACCGGAGAAAAGATCCGCAAGATCGGAAATGAGTTCGGCGCCGTTACAGGACGTCCTCGCCGTTGCGGATGGCTTGATCTCGTTGCTCTCAAGTATGCAGTTATGATCAGTGGAGTGACCGATCTCATCATGATGAAGTCAGACTGCCTCGATTCATTCGAGACAATCAAGGTCTGCACATCATATATCGTAGACGGAAAGCCTTCGGATCAGTGGCCATTCGACACATATGCCGACATAGAGCCTGTCTACACTGAGTTCAAGGGCTGGAATACAGACCTGACTCATTGCCGTACAGAGGAAGACCTTCCTGTAGAATTCCGCGAATATATCGCATTCATGGAGAACTTCCTTGGGGTACCGATCAAGATCATTTCCGTAGGTCCTGACCGCGAGGCTACAATCATGAGATAGGGCTTGCAGCCATACACTCCATTTCTACCAGCCAGCCAGGACGGCAGACTGGAGCCCATAGAAAAACAATCGGATGTTCAGGAAAACGTTCCTTCACAAGTTTGGACACGGTTCCGTAATCTGAGATATCTCTGAGATAAACGAGCATCTGCATGACATCATCATACGAGCACTCCGCTTCCTGCAGGAGTGCTTTTATGTTTTCAATCATACGGATACACTGCCTGCCCACATCTCCCGGATGTACGACTTCACCTTTATTGTTTATGCTGGCTGTGCCGGAAAGGAACACATGCTTTCTGTCTGAATAATTGACAGCAGTACCACGTTCAAAGGTCACACCATATTCATGGGTCGGATTCATATGTGACGGTGCCTTGAGAAAACGGATACTTTCCTCAGACACTCCATTTACCGAATATGCATCCATCACTACGCGTACTGCAGGATCAGCAACCCGCCCGGCGATACCAGTACTTGCAATATAATGACTATCCGCCGTAAGTCCCTCATTCTCAAAGCATTCCCTGCGACCCTTGACCACTCCGGCATAATTCACATCGATATTATGGACAAACAGCCATGTTCTCAAACAGTTATCCTTCAATGACATACCACGACTGTTCAGCTTCTCCGAGTATGAATTGAATATCTCACGCATCTGGGATTCAGAATCACCGTCACTACTGCAATTCCCGGATGTCCATATATGTTGAACGCCACAGAAATCAGCTGTCCACATTCCATCTTTATCGAGTTCCGGAAATACATCTTCTGCCAGCCATACCCATAATGCGACTTTGGTTCCATCAAGAGGAGGCTGCTCTATGACAGAGACAGCACAATCTTCATCCTCGACAAGAGCCAGCTGATTGGATGCGTCGCTCAAGAACCAACGCATGAATATAGGGCGTACACTTCCTTCACCTTCGATAAATTCACCTAGCGTCTTTCGAAGAGCAGAGTACTGCTCGGGAAAACCACCTCCGCAATCTGGTCTCATGATCAGATGATATTCCTTCTGACCGGTACCAGAGATGAAAAGCGAGGACCAGACAGTACATGAAGATGATTCATATGTGGAAAACTCTACCATAACCAATTATGGATGCTTATGATTCTGAAAATACAGATAAGCCCAATAAGTACCGGAATACCTCTTTCTCGCGACTTTTTCCCTACCTGAACTTACAAGATATACAAAATTCTTATACTGGTCACGGACTTCCTCAGAAATCTCATATCTGCTGGCGGCTTCCGGTTCTTCCTGAGCAATCAGCAGCAGAATCTCCTGATATAATCGCGGAATGGAAGACTGATAATGTTCTGCAGCAACATCCTGAAAATACTTGTAGAAAAGGTCCTTGTTTCTATCGGCTAGAAGGGCGCACAAAAGGAAATCAGCAAAGCGACGATCCTCAGGACACCTTTCATGCATGAGGGACATGTCATATACGAAATTCCCCCAGATATGTTTTTCATCAACCCGATACTCCGGAACAGCATCCCTGATCGATTCGAGCTTATCCAGACGGTCACGGACCCATTTTCCATGACACGACGAATGACTGAGAATATCCAGATATTTCTTTGCCAAAGCATAGTCACCTACCTTGAGATACGTATCGGCAAGACACCTTGCTGAATCAAAGTTCATTCCCAACACAAACTGGGTCGCTTGCTGGAATGCATAATATACGGTAGGATTGACCAGACCCGACGTACTGTAGAAATTCATATTGAAGTTTCTGGACATGACATTCTCAGTATTGCCGAACACAAAGTCAGACGAACCGGACAATCCATACAGGAATGCATCATCCGCAAGCCTGCCCGTCTCAGAAAGAGCCAGCAGCACACATTTGCGTCTGTAGTCATCATATCCGGCCTCTTGAGGAGAAACAGAATCGATTACTTCATTCCACATTCTGTTCTCTACAAGATAATCAAGACGGGCAATCTTCTCATAGCCATTGCGCACATATCCGTTCCATATGACAAATAAAGACATCAATACAGAGACCGAAACCATTGATATTCCAAGCCACTTTGAGTTCAGAATCTTAGGCTGCGGAAACGAAACCCTGACAAAAGATGCAAATATATGATAAACGACTGCTGCAAGTGCTGAAACAGCCACACCTGTAAGATATGGGACAAGCGACAGATCACCGGTCTGATACCATAGCAGGAGGGGCAGGGGCAGAAGGGCGATCCATACATTCTTGAATATGAGCCAGATACAGAACACCGACAGCATAGGGAGGAGTGTATGGATCACGGCAGCCAAAGCCGGATGGGCATAGAACTGCAGCAGGAATGCCGAAATATATTTCAATGGTGCGCCAGGAATATCCAGATTCAGAAAAGTAAAATCCGGGAGTGCAGCAAAGAAATCGAACCCCTCCAGCAGAACCAGAGAATACGGGCATAGGAAAAACCACATTGCCCATAAAAGAACAGATATCAATATGAACACAAAAAATCTTTTCATAGCGGAAGGTCGATCTTATTCTTGATGAATTCCGGAGCATTATATGATTTCAGACGCCACATATTCTGTCTGGGATCTTCCTGAGGCAGGAGGAAAGGCTTATGCGGCTTTCCGTCTTCGTCTATATACGCCAGAAAGAGACGTGTATAACGTCCGTCGAGCCTGCGGCTTCCAAAAACCACCCATCTGCTACCTGAGGCCCACGAATGATAGCTGTCTGACTCTTGACAGTCATTCCAGACCGACACATCCACATCCGCCATCGTTTCAAGGTCCATCATGCGCAGATCCGCTTCCCTGTGCCATACAGGGAAGGTGCCATAATCTGCAAGAGTATACAGGAGATGCCTTCCGTCCGGAGATATTCTCGGATGAGAAACACTACCTCCGCTGATACGGCTGTTGTATAACGTATCTACTTTCTCACCAAAAGTTCTGGTCTTACTATCAAAAGCCACTCTCACCAGATCGTAATGCATGTCAGGTGTAAACAGCACAGGAAGAGAAGCTGACTTATGAGATGCAAAATACAGATATTTTCCATCATGGGACCATGCCGGGAAGGTCTCCAGAACATCTTCTGTCATAAAACGGGAATCTGTAATCACATCTCCCCTGTGAATATCGTACACAAGAAGGTCCGAAGCCGTATCGAAGACCTCGACCTGCTGTTTTCCTTCCGTATAGAATATCTGGCGTGTAGTATTTGAGGAGAAGGCTATCATTCCCCCGTCAGGATGCCATGCCGGATAGGTGACATTCTTCTTCGGGCCGATCTTGGTGAAGTCAATCTTATTAAGAACGCCCTTGTCATAAAGGAATGTTCCTCCACCTGCACCTCTCATATGATACATCATGCTTTCGGAAGAATGTGAAGGGAAATGATGACAATTCACACAGTTCGTGCTTGACTCACGGTTAGTGACTACAGGAATCTCCTCAAATGTAGACAGGTTTCTCTGATAGATTCCCATCTGTCTCCATTCTACATATCCCGGTTCGATCAGACGATACGTCAGCCACCCGTCTATCAGGTCGTCCGAGACCTTTATATCAAACGACCTGTACATGATTCCTTCTGGATTTTCCTCATTCCATGCGGAAACCTGTACGGAAATCACACCGTTTTTCACCTTATCAAGAAGAGAGCGCCATTCAGACTGAGGGAATTCAATAATCCCGTCCCGTCCGCTGACCCTGAGGATTTCCTTGACATCCGACGACAAGGTCGCCTGAACATAATCGGCTCCTTCCAGCATAAAGTTTAAAGGAGCTATATTTCCAGGAACTGTAACATCCTTATAATCAGGAAATATCACAGGATACTCATCTGAATGGGCAGACGGTTCTTTCCAGGAAGAACACCCGGAGAAAACCGCCAATGCACATATCAATGAAAGATGGAAATTTCTCATAGCAAGGCCATAATAGATCTATTTGTCTGACGGTTTTCCGGCAAGACATATCAGAGTGCTGACAATACCACCGATAGGGCACCACCAGCACCATGCGATATATGTCTGTCCGAAGAACTGCTTCTGGAACATAAGAGGTATGATGATGAGAGCTCCTGCTATCAGGGCGGCAAGTACACTCTTCGTATTGCCGCGTCTGGTAAAGATTGCTGTAAGGAAGACACCTATCATTCCTGCATATGCAAAGCACATTATACCTGTCGCAAAGTCCACCAGGTTCAGTCCGCTGCTCTGCTGCATCACCGCAGTGATGATTGCGAAACCAGTAAGGATCGCTCCCATAAGGATCACCATCCTGCGCGATGATGTGAGCTGGTCGGCGTTTCCTTCGACAGAATGGCCGCGTTCCTTGCGGATAGGCAGATAAAGGTCGCTGACAAAGCTGGAGGCCATTGCGTTTATCGCAGAATTGAAGCTTGACAATGCCGCTGCCAGGAGTCCGACGATCATAAGTCCGCGTATTCCCGCAGGAATGTGGTTCTTTATGAACTGAGGGAAAATGTCACGTGCGTCAGTAAAGAACGAAGCTCCGAGAGCATCATACTCAGGATTAGTCTTATAAAGGACGAAAAGGAGAAGGCCTATTCCCAGGAATAACATCACCGTAGGAAGACAGATAAGCTGAGAATATATGAGAGATGTTCCCGCCTTCCTTACATCCTTTGCAGTCAGCTGACGCTGTACGAATTCATGGTCAGTAGTATACTGGGCGATTCTGAAGAACGATATACCGATTACGCCGCCTACTATAGTATAAGGAAGCTTCGGGTCAAGAGACGTATCGAACATCTTCACCTTGCTTCCTGCACTCCATCCGAAGAGGGTGCCGTCCGGATTCATTCCTGCAGCAACACCAGGGTCCTTGACCATACCTCCGGATGTCAATGTCGCCCATATTTCCGAAAGCGGCATATCTATCGCCAGATATATGATTATAAACGCCACAATTGCTGTAAATATGATAAGTATGGTCTGGAATGCGTCTATGTAGAGAAGGCCCTTGATACCTCCGAGCATCGTATATATCGTACTTATAAAGCCAAGTATGATGATTGACCATATCATGAATTCAAAGTGGATGCTGCCGAAAAGAATGACAGATACAGCAATTGCAGCAATGAAAAGTCTTGATCCAGAGGTAAAAAGCTGACCGATCAGAAACATTATGCTGTTTGCCCTTTTGGAAGTCTCGCCAAAACGGTCGCCGATGAATCCGTATATCGTTATGGTTTTTGCATTATACAGTTTCGGCAGTATGACCGCCGCAACCAATGAGCCACCGATAATTGCAGCTATGAGATTCATCATATATGTAAGATTGGTGTTGAATCCCAGCTCAGGAGAACCTACAAACGTACCGGCACTGATTGATGTTCCTGTGGCAGCCAGGGCTACAAGCCATCCAGGCATAGCCCTGCCCGCAACAAAATAGTCATCGATATTATTGTTCTTTCTGGAAAATATATAACCGATAGCCACCAGTGTTCCCAGGAACATGGCCACGATTATCCAGTCAATTATTGTCATCTGATATTGGTTATTAGTTAGTGTCGTATTATTACCTGTCTTCTGCCTGATGTCCTGTGCGGTCTACCTGATGATAGAACTGTGTGTACGGTACGTCAGTCCTTCCGGTTCCCTTGCGCATCAGTTCCTTCAGGTCCTCAAAATAAGTGGTATATATGTCACGAGGATTCACCTTACGCTTCGCACAGATTGAAGCTGCCATTCCGACCACCTCACCTATCAGTCCGCAGGTACGCATCACTCGTGTCGAGCCGAGAGCGATATGGGTCACGGATATGTTACGCCCTGCCATGAACATATTAGGAATGTCCTTCGAATAGAAGCAGCGGTATGGAAGAGGATAGAAGTCGATAGGTGTAAGGACTCCTATTGACATCCATTCTTCTCCCGGATACTTGTGGGCGTTGCGTGGATCCGGATAATGCTGGTCTATACGCCATGTTGTCGTACATGTCGCGTCTTCGTGCAGGATCGGGCGTGTAAGATCCTGTTCGCGGAGGATATAGTCTCCGACCACGCGACGGCTCTCGCGTTTTCCGCTCACATGGCTCACCCAGGTAAGATGAGTGCACTCCCAGTCTTCTTTCTTGGCAAGACGGTTCTTGCAATATGAGAATGTGCTGTACGCAACATACATTCCGTAGTCGCGAATCTTCTCGGCGTCCGCCACCTGATCATCGCGCATGCCCACTTCCCAATACCAGTTGGCCCTATGCACAGGCTCTACCGTATATTCATCAAGTTCAAGTCCCCAGTCAAGAGAATCAGGGAAGGTGCATGGAGTGTTCCAGTCCTCGCAATACCACTCGATGGATACTCCCATCGTGAAGCCGTCAGCCTTCTGTGGAGCCAGCTTCTCATTGAACTCAGCCTGCGCCTCACGTCCCATACGGCACTCTGCTCCTGCCATTGCCGCAAGATGAGCGTCACCTGTGCAGTCAGAGAACAGGTCACCGCTGATACGGATCTTGTCCTGTCTTGTAGCCTCGACAGCTGTCACAGCCTTGATTCTGTCTCCATCCTTCTCTACCTCAGAAACAGTATATCCCATGAAAAGAGTGATATTCTTCTCTGCAAGGATAACCCTCATCTTCTTGTCATCCTGATAATGGTGTGCTCCACGGGCATTGCCGATCCTGTCCGGACCGATCTCGTTCAAAAGATATCCCAAAGATGGATATGGGTCTATGTTGATCTGACCTCCAAGACCTACGCGTACCTCAGAAGAGTTGTTTCCTCCAAGTACATAACGGTCCTGAATCAAAGCGACCTTGCATCCCAGACGGGCAGCGGCAAGAGCCGCACACATACCGGAGATTCCGCCTCCGACAACGACAAAGTCATAATGGCCCTTCTCGACCACAGGAGTCGGAAGAAGTTCTGCGCGAAGCTTTACATAATCTTCGAGACTGCTGCCGGGAACCTCATCCGATGTTGTAAGAAGAACCGCATCGCAACGGCCGTCAAGACCCATGACGTCATGGAGAGCGATTTCGTGCTCTCCTTCTGAAAGTTCATACTCACCACCCTTCTGCCAGTACCACACCGCACGCTCCGCACGGGTTTCACCAGGACATCCGAGTCCGAATTCTGCTGCGTCGGCGACACCGTCCACCTTCACTTGGAAGATTCCCGGAGTCTTACCCTCTGACCAGAAGGCTGTCCAATTCTTCGTCCTCACCCAAAGTCTGTATTTACCAGCCTTCTCCACCTTGACCTTTGTCGTCGGATCATCAGTGATCGGGGTTCCTATTCCATGAGCCAGAAGATAGCTTGATCCCATCTGCAGCACGAACTGCTGCTCAACTGTCCATCCTCCAAGATTGTCGAATCTGGTAGCGAGGAGCATGATTGAATTTGATGAATTGATGTTTTCCATTGTATATGATGATATTTGAAATTCAGATGACGTCTTTATCAATTATAACGATTCAAAGATAATGATTAAACGATAATTTTCCTATCTTTGATTTTGGAAATTGCGTCTTTAAACATATCTATATGAAGATAATAGCAGACAGCGGGGCGACCAAAGGAGATTGGAGACTCGTCACTGACAAAGGAGAATGTTCAGGAGCATACCTTTCAGCAGGAACAAACGTTTCCGCAATGCAGTTGGATGTCGTGTGCGGTATCATTTCTGAGGCCTGCCGGAAGCTTGTCCACGAAAAAGGACCCGAAGTCGTGGAAATATGGTTATATACAGCCGGCATCGTCACTGAGGATATCAGGCATGCAATACAAAAGGGACTCGGGCTGATCTGCCCTAATGCCATGATACAGGTTGAAGACGATATGACAGGTGCGGCAAGAGCTGCATGCGGCAAGAGACCGGGGATTGTAGCTATTGTCGGCACGGGCTCAAACGCCTGCCTGTTCGATGGTGACAGGATAGTCCGGAAAATATATTCCGGTGGCTACATCCTCGGTGATGAAGGAAGTGCTTCTGCTCTTGGAAAACTGTTTCTGTCCGACTATATCAAGGGTCTTATCCCTCAGGATGTCGCTGATGATTTCGCCTCCAGATACCCGGCTGATTATAATACAATTGTGGCAAACATCTACAGGTCAGAGGGATCTCCTTCCGGATATCTGGGAAGCCTGGCTCCTTTCATCACGGAGCATTACGGCAACTCTTACATCAAGGAACTTGTCGACAGCAACTTCAGAGCCTTCATACGCAGGTCTCTGAAACAGTTGTATACAGAAAATCTCCCCGTTGGCGTAATAGGTGGATTCGGATACGCCCTCAGGGAGATATTGACTGGAATTGCAAATGAAGAAGGGATAAGAATATCAAATATACTCCCCGCCCCTATCGACGGACTTATCGCCTGCCACTGCTCAGAATAATTAACTTGCCGGCTTGTCAAGCTCGAGTTCAGGATGACGTCTTGACGAGAAGAAAAGCATCAGTGCCACTGCTATCGCCACGACTCCGAGAAGTATGAATATATACTCAGCATGTATGGCGGCGGCCACCTCCTGCGCCTTGTTCCCCACCTCGGTGATTTCATTCCTGAATATTCTTCCTACATATATAGGCACGGCCCACATGCCCAGATTCTGCACCCAATATATAAGCGAATATGCCGTACCGAGATTCTTTTCCGGTATGATCTTCGGCACAGACGGCCACATGGCCGACGGCACGAGAGAGTATCCTATACCCAGCAAGGCAATCGCCACATATGCATAGACAGGAATGCCCTGAGGTGCAAAAGTGATTATCAGATGCGAGACAAGCACCAATGCTGAGCCGACTATCATCCAGACAGTAGCCTTACCCACCTTATCCACCAGAGCCCCGAAAAGAGGGGTGAACAATATTGTAAAGAACGGGATCATTGCAAGAAGGACTGTGGCGATATCAAGATTTACTCCGAACAGAGGAAGAAGAATGGACACGCCGAACTTCTTGAATCTGATGACACAGCAGTAAAAGGTCACGCACAGAAGAGCAATCATAAGGAAACGCGGATTGCTCAACACCTTCCATATGTCTGAAATACGGAATTTGTCCTCTTCCGCTGTCTCCACTTTGTCCGTCTCGCCTGTTTCCTTGTCAAAACGGGCATCCATGGCGACGAATACCGCCCATAGTATTGCTCCGACAGCAAGTACAGCCAGTCCGATGAGTGCCGGACGGTTTGTCTCAGACAGCATATACATTTCACCTGCAGCCTTCTGCTTCACTATCATAGGAGCTATAAGGATTGCCGTAGCCGTACCGAATCTGGCTATGGCAAGCTGCAGACCCATAGCCAGAGCCATATTCCTGCCCTTGAACCATTTTGCGATCGACCGTGTGACAGACACGCCGGCGATCTCGCTGCCAAGACCGAAAAGCATGCAGCCTATGTATGCTATAGTCAGCGATATCTTAGGATCAAATCCCGCAGAGATTGCAAAAGTCACTAGAGCCGCACCTCCTACCATCATGCCGACGAAGATCGAGCCCACCAGGCGCACACCGAACTTGTCCAGAAGTGCTCCGCAAACGATAAGCCCTCCCCATATGCACAGGAAAGAATATCCGCTGGCATAAAAGCCGTAGTCCGCCATGTTCCAACCCAGCTCAAGCTTCTCGGGATTCTTGAACAGTTCCGAAAGCGAGGAGAACATGTCGTCGAAGAAGTATGAAGCGAACATAGGAACAACAAGGCATGCCAGCGCCAGCCAGCATGCCCACCTGTTGTCCCTGATTGTATTTTTCAGAGTTGACATTATTTCTTTATGTTAGGTAATTCAAGACCGTAACCTTTCTTCTTGTCCTCAAGCTTCAGGAAGAATGACATCACGAAGGCAAGGACACCGAATGATGCAAATATCATCATCGGAACCATATATCCTCCGGTCTTCTCAAGAGCAACTCCTATGATGAGCGGCACGAAGCAGAGACCTACGTTCTGAATCCAGAAAATCAATGAATATGCACTTCCCAGGATGACAGGATCAATGATCTTTGGAACCGAAGGCCAGAGTGCTGCAGGTACGAGAGAGAATGATACTCCAAGCACGACAACAAGAAGAAGTGCAAACCACTTGTACGGGAACAGAGGAAGAAGGAAAGCAAAGCTGAGATGGCACACAATCATGATAGTCGCACCAAGCATAAGCATAGTAGCACCTTTTCCCTTAGTATCAAGAAAGCCTCCGAGGAACGGCGTAAGTACCATTGCAAGAATAGGGAACCATCTGAAGAGGTCTGCAGCCTCGGAAGCAGGAATCTGAAGAGTAACCTCAAGGAAGTTTGTCGCATATCTCTGGAACGGGAAAATCGCAGAATAATAAAGAACGCAGAGAAGGGCAACAAGCCAGAACATCTTGCTGCTGAAGATTCTTCCGAGATCGCTCACCTTGAACTCCTCGCTCGCCTCGCCTCCATCAGTAAGACCTTTCTGCCTGTCAAGTTTCGAATCCATCACAGAGAAGACGATGAAATTGATGAGACCGATAAGGAGGAGGATGACACAGAAAAGGATCGGTGCCTCGATATTGCCGAACTTATCGGCAAGACGTGGAGATGCAGATAGTACCGCAAAGACTCCGAGACGCGCGATAGCCATTTCAAGTCCCATTGCAAGAGCCATTTCCTTGCCGTCAAACCACTTTGCAATAGCCTTTGACACAGTGATACCGGCCATTTCGCAACCACAGCCGAAGATCATGAATCCAAGCGAAGCCATCTTTGCGCTTCCAGGAAGAGCCACCCACCAGGAGTTGAGCCACTGGCAAAGTTCGGTAGCCTGGAACCACTCTGTTATGCCGACATATTTGATCGAAGCTCCGATAACCATCAGTGAAGTTGAAAGGATACCGGTAAAACGTACTCCCATCTTATCGAGGATGATTCCGGCCAGGATAAGGAAACCGCAGACATTGAGTATATACTCAGAGGCAGCATAAGTTCCGAATACCGAACTGTTCCAGCCTCTTGAAGACTCGACAAGGGACTGGAGCGGCGACATTACGTCAACGAACATATATGCAAAGAACATTGCAAGAGCAATGAGAATGAGCGCAGCCCACCTTGCGGCAAAGCTGTCATTTAGATACTTTTTGATTGTTTCTGCCATAGTATTTGTTATTTGATTATTCCTGTTTGGATTTGCGAAGGTAACGTTTTTTTCGTACCTTCGCAAGTCTGTAAATATTGAATGATGGAAGACAGAACATATAAGATACTTGACCGCATCGACTCTCCTCAGGACATCAAGACCCTGAATATTGAGGAGTTGAGAGAGCTCTGTGCTGAAATCCGTCAGTATATGATAGAATGCTGCGCTGTCAATCCCGGCCATCTCGGTCCCAGCCTCGGAGCTGTCGAGCTGATAGCAGGCTTGCATTACGTTTATAACGCCCCGGAAGATAAGATAGTCTTCGACGTAGGACATCAGGCATATGCGCATAAAATCATCACAGGCAGACGCGAGGCTTTCCGTCATAACCGGACAAAAGACGGCATAAGCGGATTCCCCAAACGTTCGGAAAGCATATACGACGCATTCGGCGCAGGACATTCGTCGACTTCGATATCAGCGGCTCTAGGATTTGCGGAAGCTGCAAAGCTGCAGGGTCTCAATCAGAAATCAATAGCCCTCATCGGGGACGGCTCCCTCACCGGAGGACTGGCCTTCGAAGGCCTTAACAACGCCGGAGCCAGCAAGGCTGACATTCTTGTCATTCTCAACGACAACAACATCTCCATCGACCGCAATGTCGGTGCATTGCACGACTACCTGCTTAAGATAACCACCGACCCGAGATACAATAAAGCAAAAAAGCAGATATGGGACTGCCTTGGTGACGGATGGACAAGAAAGACCCTTCAGAAGGTGGTTACCACCACGAAATCCCATCTGGTAAGCGATAGCGGCGGTGCCCTCTTCCAGGCTATGGGCTTCAGATATTTCGGTCCTATAGACGGAAACGACATTTCACAGGTCATAGAGACACTCGACAGACTCAAGGAAATCAAAGGTCCGCTGCTCCTGCATGCAATAACCAAGAAAGGAAAGGGCTATGCACCAGCTGAGCAGAACCAGACCATCTGGCACGCTCCCGGTCCATTCGACCCTGAAACCGGAGAGAGGATAAAGAATGACACCGGCGTCAGCAGATATCAGGATGTTTTCGGAGAAGTTCTGCTGGATCTGGCCCGCAGGAATCCGTCCGTAGTAGGCATAACACCGGCAATGGCTTCCGGATGCGGAATGAACAGGCTTTCCAAGGAAATGCCGGACAGATTCTTTGATGTTGGAATTGAAGAAGAGCACGCCGTCACATTTGCAGCAGGACTTGCGGCAGGAGGACTGAAACCATTCTGCAACATATACTCCTCATTTTCTCAAAGAGCATATGATCAGATCCTGCACGATGTCGCACTGCAGGGACTCCCTGTAGTGATATGTCTGGACAGAGGCGGCCTGGTCGGCGAAGACGGAGCCACGCACAACGGCTGCTACGACATGTCGGCATACAGGAGCATTCCCGGTGCAGTCATCGCAGCGCCGAAGGATGAAATCGAGCTGAAGGATATGATGTACTCTGCAATGCTGGCCGATAAAGGACCATATATAATAAGATATCCAAGAGGCTACGGAGAAGGAAGCGACTGGGAGAATCACGAATATACCGAACTGACGGCTGGCAAAGGCGAACTGATAGCCGATGGCACCGAAATCGCAGTCATTTGCGCTGGTCCCACGACAGCGAGAGCGGCAGAAGCAGCGGAAATATGCAGGAAGGAAACGGGATGGGCCCCCGCCATATATAATATAAGGTATATAAAGCCGCTCGACACCGGACTGTTGGATAAGATATGCAAGGAATTCAAGACGGTCATCACCGTAGAGGACGGCAGCATCATAGGAGGATTGTACGGAGGTGTATGTGAATTCACCTCAGCATACGAAAGACCTGTAAAAGTTCGCGGAATAGGAATTCCCGACAGATACATAGGACAGGCGACACAAGAAGAGCAACGTGAAGAATGCGGATTGACCAGAGAGCGCCTGACTGATGTTTTCAAGGTCGAATATGAAAAAATATCGAAAAAAGATGAAAAAGTTTTGGAGATAAAAAATTAATATCTATCTTTGCAATCCCTTTCGGAAACGAAGTGACAAAGAAAGCGGAAACAACATTGCCGATGTAGCTCAGTTGGCCAGAGCACGTGATTTGTAATCTCGGGGTCGTGGGTTCGATTCCCTCCATCGGCTCAAAAGTTCTTTTAAGAATTTTGGGAGAATACCAGAGTGGCCAAATGGGGCAGACTGTAAATCTGCTGGTTTATACCTTCGGTGGTTCGAATCCATCTTCTCCCACTAAAAGCCCGAAAGGCAAAACCGATCGGGCTTTTAATTTGCGGAAGTAGCTCAGTCGGTAGAGCA
>JAFQGK010000032.1 GCA_017398335.1 Bacteroidales bacterium
CCGGAGTTATTTGGTCAGGAATGATGCGATGTCCTCCCCTTCCGGCATCTCAAGGGTCTGGCGGATGGTGCTCTTGCGCTGGTAGACTGTTCGGACGGACTGCTGGGTCACTACGCTGATTTCCTTGGTGGAGAAGTTGGCCTTGAGGAGACAGCACAGCTGGATTTCCTTTTCATTCAGGATGTTTCCGAATCTTTCAACAAGTGATGTGTAGAATCCGTCATAGATATAGTCCATTGTCTGATAGAGGTCTGTCCAGTTCAGGAGTGCATCTACATTGACTTCCTGACTGGTGATCTCCTTCATCCTCTTAAGGAGTTCCTGATTGGCTGTGGTTGGGTTAGATGCTGCCATTCGGATTACACCAAGCTGCTGGAGCACGATTCTCTTGAAGAAACGGTCATCCTTTTGTCCGGCACTCTCCTGGGACTCGCTGACCAGCTGGCGTAAGGCTTCCAGTTCTTCTTCCTTCTCGATAAGCTGATGTTTCTTTCTGCGATAAAATAATACTGATACTGCAATCATCAGCAGTAAAGAGAGTCCTACATAAGTAAGAATGATCTGAGTACGCTGTTTCTCAATAGTCAGCTTGAGGTTCTTTTCGGTAAGCTGCTGATTGTTTGCTTCCTTTGCATCAGTTATAGCCTGTTTCTTATATGCGTTTTCCTGCAATGAATTCACGAAATTCGCCCATTCCATTATATTGATGCGCTTGTCCTTTGCATAGTCCAAGGTGCTTTTCAGCATTTTCAGGTAGCTTGACATGGAGATGTTGTTCCTGAAATCATCATTGGCATACTCATCAGCCAAACGCATGTGCATCTCTGCTTCCTTGATGCGGTCCAGCAACAAATAGTAACGCGCAACGGAAGCGTGAGCCCAGGCAACACACATACTATCCTTGTCTGCATAATGACTCAGGATCTGCTCCTGGATTGCAATGGCTTTTTCCTGTTTGCCGTAATCACTGATGATATCTGCGTAATTGGGAAGAACACGGCCCCAATACAGAGAGGAATCACTTGATGTCTTTACATATTGCGGAAGATTCTCAAACAGGCGTTCGCATTCTTCCTGACGGCCGATGTAATAGCTCAATGTAGCCAGAGCCTGCTGGTTTTCAAAGCCTCGCTCGGCTTCATCCTCCATTATTCGTGAGAGGTATCTGTAACAAGCCTCGAAATCATAATCCTTTGCAGCCAGATCATACAAGGCATGCAGAGCCTTCCTGTCGGTGCCGGCAACCGGTTCCAGAAGATCATAAGCCTTTGCTGATTCCCCTTTCCACCAATAGTGATATGCCGTAAGGATTCTGGCTTGAGACAATCGGGCCGAGTCCTTGGGTTCCAGAGTCCGGTAATACTCCAATGCTTCACAGAGTCGGGTATCCTCACTCAGAGATTCCGCTTTGTTCAGGCGTTCTTCAGCATCATCAAGTATCTGTGTATAATCGATGCGTGGCTGCCTGGTCGAGCAGCTTGCAAGAACTATTATGAGCAGCAATATAAGTCTTTGCATGGTGTTTCTTTTTCGTAAAGGTAATGCTTTTTTACAGTTAATTGTCTTGTTGCACCCCTCATATAAAGTCAGGAAAGGTCATATATAAACTTTTTATTTTGACCTATATTGATTATCAAGTGGTTACACACTGATTTGCACAGTAAATACTTTTGCATATAAACCCTTTGAAACGCCTTTCAGACATAACTTTGCATCAACAGAAAACAAGTAAACATGAAAAATATGAAGGTGTTTTTAACGATCATGAGTATGCTGCTGGTGCAGACAGCAGCCATGGCAAACAACCGTATAAGCGGTGTACTGGTGGATGACAGTGATTCCTCTCCTTTGGTCGGAGCCACAGTAGTCTTGACTGATGGATCAGACAGACAGATGATGGGTACAACAACTGATACGGAAGGTAGATTTGAATTGAAGGGAATCACGGAAGGAGATTATCTGCTTCAATGTATGTATGTGGGATATGATAAATTTTCACTCTCACTTAAGCAGGTAGTCAAGGAGGTGGATCTGGGAGAGATCCGGATGAAGCAGGTTGCCGAAGCATTGGAAGAGGTGGCGGTAATAGGTGATGCTGTCGTTCAGAAGATTGACCGCCAGCTGGTGATGCCTACTATGCAGCAGAAGAAGGCTGCCACCAACGGAGTGTCGCTGCTGCAATATCTCCAGATTCCGGACATATCAGTGAATGCCATTGAAAAAAACATAACCAACAGTTATGGTGAATCTGTGCAACTGCGTATAAACGGCGTAGAGACCACTCAGGCTGAAGTTATGGCTATACGTCCGGAAGATGTCATCAGAATGGAATATCACCAGCAACCGGGATTGAGATATGGCAATGCCGCTGCAGTTCTTGATTATATCGTGCGTAAAAGGGAATCAGGCGGCAATGTCTCTACCGACCTGACCAACTCCTTCTATCCATCATTGGGATTCGGCAATTATCATATCTCCGGAAAATATCATCATGGAAAGTCATCATTCTCGGCATTGGTGCAATGGAGCAGACGTGATCTTGAATGGAATCGCGAGAACGAAGAGACATTCAATTTCCCGGACAAGACTATCGTCAATCGTGAAACCGTGGCAGCTCCCAACCGGGTGAAATAC
>JAFQGK010000008.1 GCA_017398335.1 Bacteroidales bacterium
ATGCTGCCTCGAGCTCGGCATTGTACTTGTCGATGTCAGCGATGTTCTGAGTCTTCACAGCCTCCTTGAGGTTGTTCATCGCTGTCTCTATAGCACCCTTCTTGTCAGCAGGGATCTTGTCTCCGTACTCCTTGAGGTTCTTCTCAGTCTGGAAGCACATACCGTCTGCATTGTTGATCTTGTCGATACGCTCCTTCTCAGCCTGGTCTGCAGCCTCATTTGCCTTAGCCTCATCCCTCATTCTCTGGATTTCAGCCTCGGAAAGTCCTGATGAAGCCTCGATGCGGATGTTCTGCTCCTTGCCTGTAGCCTTGTCCTTTGCAGACACATTGAGGATACCGTTTGCGTCGATATCGAATGTCACCTCGATCTGAGGCACACCTCTTGGTGCCGGTGCGATTCCGTCAAGGATGAAGTTGCCGATGAGCTTGTTGTCCTTAGCCATAGGACGCTCTCCCTGAAGAACGTGTACGTCTACTGCAGGCTGGTTGTCAGCGGCTGTAGAGAATACCTGCGACTTCTTTGTAGGGATAGTTGTGTTCGCTTCAATAAGCTTTGTCATCACGCCACCGAGTGTCTCGATTCCGAGTGAAAGAGGAGTGACGTCAAGAAGGAGCACGTCTTTTACATCTCCAGCAAGCACACCGCCCTGAATAGCTGCACCCATTGCAACGACCTCGTCTGGGTTCACGCTCTTGTTAGGAGCCTTTCCGAAGAACTTCTCAACCACCGCCTGGATTGCAGGGATACGTGTAGAACCTCCTACGAGAAGAACCTCATTGATCTCGGATGCAGAGATGCCTGCATCGCTGAGAGCTTTGCGGCATGGCTCGATTGTCCTCTGGATGAGGCTGTCTGCGAGCTGCTCGAACTTGGCTCTTGTGAGGGTCTTGACGAGATGCTTAGGAACTCCGTCAACAGGCATGATGTAAGGAAGATTGATTTCGGTAGAAGTCTGGCTTGAAAGCTCGATCTTAGCCTTCTCGGCAGCTTCCTTAAGCCTCTGAAGAGCCATAGGGTCCTTCTTGAGGTCGATACCGCTGTTCTCCGAAGCAAACTCAGAAGCGAGCCAGTCAATGATTACCTGATCGAAGTCGTCTCCTCCGAGGTGGGTGTCACCGTTGGTTGAAAGCACTTCGAATACGCCGTCTCCGAGCTCCATGATGGAGATATCGAATGTACCGCCACCGAGGTCGTATACAGCCACCTTCATATCCTTGTTCATCTTGTCGAGACCGTATGCAAGCGCTGCAGCAGTAGGCTCGTTGATGATACGCTTGACATCAAGACCTGCAATCTTGCCGGCTTCCTTTGTAGCCTGACGCTGTGAATCTGAGAAGTATGCAGGCACTGTGATGACAGCCTCTGTAACTTCCTGTCCAAGGTATTCTTCAGCAGTCTTCTTCATCTTCTGAAGAATCATTGCAGAAATCTCCTGCGGTGAATACAGACGTCCGTCAATATCTACGCGTGGAGTGTTGTTCTCACCTTTTACAACCTTATATGGAACGCGTGCAATGTCAGCTGCTACCTGATCGTATTTCTCACCCATGAATCTCTTGATCGAGAAGATGGTCTTGTGAGGGTTTGTGATAGCCTGACGCTTTGCAGGGTTACCTATTTTTCTCTCACCACCGTCAGTGAATGCCACAACTGATGGTGTGGTTCTCTGTCCTTCGTTGTTGATGATGACGGTAGGTTCGTTTCCTTCCATCACAGCCACGCATGAGTTGGTGGTTCCGAGGTCAATTCCAATGATTTTTCCCATAATGTTTATTCTTTATAAATTATCAAATTCAGTTTGTCTTTCGTCATTCCCGTCCTGATCGGAAATCTTTCCCGAAACGGGATTGCCGGTCGTGCCGGCAATGACGCACCGTCCGGTTTGACGACGCCGGGATAATATCGAAACCTGTGCCAATGCCTGATAGATGGAAATATATGTCAAAATGTCAGTTTTTCTGTGACAAAATAGTTCTCGATAATGACATATTTGCTATTTTTGCATTTACAAAACTGCCATGTTATGATATACCGGACATTGTCGCGCGAGGAATATGAGGATCTGGCAACGAGGATTCTTTATGAAGACAACCATCTTCTTGTGGTGAACAAGAGGGTGGGCGAAATTGTTCAAGGTGACAAGACCGGTGACGAACCTTTGAGCGAGAAATACAAGGCATTCATAGCTCAGCGGGATGCGAAGCCGGGTCAGGTTTTCGTCGGTCTGCCTCATCGCCTTGACCGTCCGGTCAGCGGCATAACCGTCTTGGCAAAGACCTCAAAGGCACTAGAGCGTCTGAATGCAATGTTCCGTGACGGACAGGTTCATAAATTCTATTGGGCTCTCGTATGTGCCGAGCCACCGAAGAAAAAAGAGCATCTGACAGGCTTGATATGGCGCAATGAGAAGCAGAATAAATCATATATATGCCGTCCCGGCAATCTGAGAAAGGATGCGAAGCAGGCGGAGCTCATATATGAATATATAGGAAAAACGGAAAGATACTGGCTTGTCGAAGTGGAACTGCTGACAGGACGTCACCATCAGATCCGTTGCCAGCTGTCCGATATGGGTTGCACAATCAAGGGTGATCTGAAATATGGAGCTCCACGTTCAAATCCTGACGGAGGTATTTCCCTGCATGCGCGCAGGATATCATTTCTGCATCCGGTAAAGAAGGAGCAGATGACAGTCGAAGCTCCAGTCCCGTCTTCATGGAAAGGAATAAACACTAATAATCAATGATATGAAGAAGTTAGCATTTTTTATTCTGCTGGCGGTCATGACTGCCTGCACACCACAGAAATTAGTAATCGTACAGGTCGCTGATGCCCAGCTCGGCTTCATGGGAGGTGAAAGAGCAAAGACTGAAGGTCCGGAGCTTGCAGATGACCTGACATATGAAGTCGAGTATCTCAAGAAGGCGATAGAAGTGATCAATGATATAAAGCCGGATGCCGTGGTGTTTACAGGTGATCAGGTGCATCGTGCAAAGAAAGATGCTCAGTGGGATACATTCATCGAAACAATTTCGGCAATCGACAAGTCTGTCACCTGCCTGCACATTCCTGGTAATCATGACCTTATCATAAAGAAGAACAAGATTGTCGATTCTTCGGATTATAAGAAACGCTTCCCGGAGGACAGATTCATCTACAAGAATAAAGGTGTGACTCTTGTGGGAATCAACTCGAATCTCATTAAATATGATGACAGCCTTGAGACTGCACAGAAAGATTGGATCAGCAAGGCGATCACCAAGGAGAATGAAGATGAGGTGACCATTCTGTTCAGCCATCATCCGTTCTTCCTAAACGACATAGCGGAAGAGGACGGATATTTCCAGATCCAGCAGGCAAAGAGACAGGCTTATTTCGATCTCTTTACAGAAAAGAAGGTTGATGCGCTTTATGCAGGCCATCTCCATAACAGTGCGGAGGGTGTAGCTGCCGGTATACCAGTCAAGACAACTACTTCTGTAGCTTACCAGATCGGAGATTCGAAGCCTTCAATCCGTATCATCACAGTTGAGGACGGAAAGGTTTCCGACGAACTGAGAACATTGTAATAATTAACCATAGATAAACACAAATACGACCAGATATGAAAAAGATTTTCAAGACATTGATTTTTGCTGCATTTATGGCAGCTTCATTCACAGCAAACGCTCAGGATCAGGAAATCCGTCTCTTCTCTCACAGAGGTGGACGTCTGGAGCATGATGAAAACACAATGTATGCATTCAAGAAGAGCTATGAAGCCGGCTACAGAGGATACGAGACCGATATCCGTCTTACGGCTGACGGAAAGCTCGTGCTTTTCCATGATAATTCTTTGGACAGATGCACCGATGCTACCGGTTCGATCGAATCAAAGACGATGAAGGAGGTTGAAGCTATCAAGACTAAGGGTGGAAATCCTATCTGTACTCTCAAGGAATTCGTGGACTTCTTCAAGGATAAGCACAACGATGACCTTTACATCGAATTTGAAATCAAGACAAACGAGAAACTCTATACCCAGGAAAAGATTGAAGAAATCTGCGACAAAATCTATAAGATGGTGACTGCAAACAAGCCTGAGGGAGCAGTATATCTCTTCACATCAGCAGATTACCGTGCCCTCAGATATCTCCAGCAGAAGTACAAGACTACAGATATGCTCCTTATCACCAGCAAGCCTGTAAATGATGAGACAATAGCTCTTTGCAAGGCAATGGGCATCACCAGACTTGGTGCAAAGATGGAGGGCACAAGCAGGGCTTCTGTGAAGAAGGCAAAGGAAGCTGGTCTTACAGTGAGCCTTTGGCCTGGTCTCTGTGTCGAGGACCTTATGCTTGGAGCATATCTCGGTGCTGAGTATATGTGTACTGACAGACCTCTTGAGTATATGAAGTTCTGTAAGGAAAAAGCTCCGTGGTTGAAGGTAAGATACTGATCAGTATAATAACTCCGGTCTATAATGTGGAAAAATATCTTCCACAGTGTATAGACTCTGTGATTGCCCAGACCTTCAGGAATTGGGAACTCATCCTTGTCGATGACGGCTCCACTGACAGGTCTGGGGCAATTTGTGATGAATATGCTGCAAAAGACAGTCGCATACGTGTTCATCATAAGGAAAACAGCGGCCAGGCTGACAGCCGCAACATAGCCCTCAGAATGGCGCGTGCCGATCTGATCGGTTATGTTGACAGTGATGACTGGATCGAACCGGATATGTATGAAGTCCTGTACCGTGCAATGACGGAAACAGGGGCTGATATCTCCGTGTGCGGATATTTTACAAGCTATACCAACTGTGAAAAGCCCTCGTGCAGTGGAGGTATGACGGCTGTATATGACAGGGAAGAGGCTCTGAAGCTTATATTGGATGACAAAGTCATCAAGAGTTATCTTGTGGATAAGTTATATAATCGCAAGGTTATTGTTGCCGACCAGCCCGGTTCATACTATTATGAGGACTATGCCACTCTGTTCAAGTGGTTCGATGCTGCGGACCGGGTGTCTGTTGTTGAGACTCCGATGTATCATTACAGGCAGAGAAAGGGCAGTACCGACCATGATGGAGACCCTAAGAAGAAATATCATTTCTTTCTGGCGGAGAAGGAGCGTTGTTCCTATCTGACCAGGAACGGCATATTTCCGGAACTTCACCAGGCGTTTGCTGCGAAAGTAGTACGTGTGGGTTTAAGGGAGATAAAGGGAATCGTCCGGAAATGTCCTCCAGGAGATGTGTCAGATCATTATATAAAATGCATCAAGTCTGAACTGGGTGCTTTTTTGCCTGTACGGATAGGGTCTCTGGGCTTCTTCCGCTGGATCGTGCTCAAACTTCTTTTCTTGTGCCCTGACATATACTTCTTTCTGATGAAGATCAGGATAAGAGACAAAAGAAAAGTCCGCAATGCTGTGAATCTATATGATTGATTTTATTTTCAATAGATATTGATTATCTTTGTTTGTAGAAACAGAGTGCTGATAAACTTTATGAGAGAATTTTGGAAAATACTTAAAAGATATGCCGCACCGTACAAGGCATGTCTGGTGTGGGCTGTAGTGCTGAACATTCTGTCTGCTGTATTCAATATATTTTCATTTACACTGATAATCCCTATCCTGAACATCCTTTTCAAGACAGATACAACGGTGTACGCTTTCATCCCTTGGGATGCGGAAATGCCGTTCAAGGATATCATTCTCAATAATGCATATTACTATGTGACCGAGATGATCGGCAACTACGGAGCTTCCACAACTCTCCTTCTTCTGGGTGTGTTCCTCGGAGTCATGACATTATTGAAGACATCCTGCTACTTCGGCTCGTCGGCAGTGATGATTCCGTTGAGGACCGGTATAGTACGAGATCTTAGGGTTCAGGTCTACAATAAGGTTCTGAGTCTTCCTCTCGGATTCTTCTCACAGCAGAAGAAGGGTGATATCATTGCAAGAATGAGCGGCGATGTAGCGCAGATCGAGTATACTATAACCAGTTCTCTCGACATGCTCATCAAGAATCCGATCCTTATCACTTTCTATTTCGCTACACTTCTCTTTACAAGCTGGGAATTGACGTTGTTCACTATTACTGTCGTGCCTCTGATGGCATGGGGAATGAGTGCTTTGGGCAAGAGACTGAAAAGCGATTCGCTTGAAGCCCAGTCAAAGTGGAGCGAGACTATGTCACAGCTGGACGAGACTCTTGGAGGACTGCGCATAATCAAGGCATTCATTGCGGAAGACAAGATGAAGGATAGATTTGCCAATACGTGTAACGAGCACAAGAGGGCGGTGAGCAGGGTTGCTACCAGACAGGCGTCGGCGCACCCGGTAAGTGAGTTCCTCGGTACATGTATGATCATGATAGTCCTCTGGTTCGGAGGAACTCTGATTCTCGGAGAAAAGTCTCCTATCGATGCATCTTCTTTCATATTCTACATGGTCATCCTTTACAGCGTCCTCAATCCTTTGAAGGAGTTCTCGAGAGCCGGCTACAACATTCCTCAGGGAATGGCATCTGTAGAGAGGGTTGACAAGATCATGAATGCTGTAAACAATATCAAGGACCCTCAGAATCCGGAGCCTTTGAAGGGATTCGAAGACCGCATCGTTTTCAAGGGTGTCAGCTTCAGATACGAGGATGGAAAGGATGTATTGAAGGATATAGATATGACTATCCCTAAGGGTAAGATGATTGCGCTCGTGGGACAGTCAGGATCAGGAAAATCTACTCTTGTGGATCTCATCCCGCGTTATCACGATGTATGTGGAGGAAGCATCACCATCGATGGTATAGACATCCGTCAGCATAGGGTGAAGGATCTCAGGAGCCTTATCGGAAATGTAAATCAGGAAGCTATCCTCTTCAATGATACAATCTTCAACAATATTGCATTCGGCGTCGAGGGTGCGACAATGGAGCAGGTCGTGGCTGCAGCGAAGATTGCGAATGCCCACGATTTCATTATGGAAAAGGAAGATGGCTATCAGACAAATATAGGTGACCGTGGAGCTAAGCTTTCCGGAGGTCAGCGACAGAGAATAAGCATAGCCCGTGCCATTCTCAAGAACCCTCCTATCCTTATTCTTGACGAGGCGACTTCCGCCTTGGATACGGAATCTGAAAAGATTGTCCAGGAGGCTCTTGACAGACTTACAGGTTCAAGGACAACCATCGCAATAGCACACCGCCTTTCCACCATCAAGAACGCGGATGAAATATGCGTAATGCACGAAGGCCGGATCGTAGAGCGTGGACGTCATGAGGAGCTTCTGGCCCTTGACGGCTACTACAAGAGGCTGAACGATATGCAGGCGTTATAATTCATAAAGTCAATTCTAATCATAAAGCATATATGCACAAAGTAACCGTCATCGTACCAGTATACAATGCAGAAAGCTGCATTGAGCGGTGCGTGCGCTCGCTGTTCGAACAGACTCTATCTGACATCGAATATGTGTTTGTAGACGATTGTACTCCGGATAGGAGTATGGAGGTTCTGGATGAACTCCTGAAGGAATATCCTGAAAGGGCCAGGAACACTGTGATCATAAGGCACTCTGAGAACACAGGGCAGAGCGGAGCCAGACGTGATGGTATAAAAGCCGCAACAGGAGAGTATCTTATTCATTGTGATGCGGATGATTGGGTTGACCCTGATATGTATGAATCCATGTATGTCAAGGCGAAGGCGGAGGACGTAGAGGCAGTATGCTGTGATATCGTAATGGAGTTTGATGGCTTCTCGACGACGTTGAGTGTGACAGATGCCTATGAGGATCATCAGCTTATGTATGACTGCAAGGCGCCCGTGTCTGTGGAATATTTCTCGATGTGTAACCGTCTTGTGTCACGCAAAGTCTTTGAGAGGAATACGATTCTTCCGTTCGAAGGTGTGAATATGTGGGATGATGTAGGCATGTCGACAAGAGTAAGGTTCTATGTCAGAAGTACGGCTGTGATCAATAAGGGCTTCTATCATTATAATCGTCAGAACGAACAGTCTACGACACGTCGCCCGTTATTGGATAGAGCAAGGGAGCAGGAACTTTGTATAGAATGTATCGAGGATTTCTTCAGGAAAGAGAACAGTTATGATAAGTACAGGTTGTTCCTTTCATATTTAAGGCTGGTTGCCGCGGAAGACCTGTTCTATTACGAGCCTGACATATGGCGTCAGAAGTTCGATGGCTTGAAAGACGACCTGTGGAAGTTGCGCAAGGCATATACGACAAAGCAATTGTTTAAGTTTTACACGTTGGGTTGTGGGGGAAATATTGGCAAGCTGGTATGGAAAAGGTTCTGGAAAAGGTAAAGTATTCGTTTGTGCTGCCTGCCTATAAGGCAAAATATCTGAGAGAGGCTATTGACAGTATCATCAATCAGACTTATACTGATTTTGAACTGATTATCGTAAATGATGCTTCACCTGAGGATGTTGACTCAATAGTCAGCAGCTATGACGATGCACGCATACAGTATTACAGGAATGAGAAGAATATCGGCGGAACCGACCTTGTAGCCCAGTGGAATCATTGTATTGCATACGCCAGGGGAGAATATCTGATATTGGCGTCTGATGATGATGTATATTCCTTGGAATACCTTGAAAAGATGGACACTCTGATTCAGAGGTATCCGGAAACCAATGTGTTCAGATGCAGGGTGAAAAGAGTGGATAACTCAGGAAAAATATTGCAGATTGACGGATATGAAGGTGAATATCTGACAAAGATCGAGTATCTGCATCTGTGGACAGCCAAATACATCGGCAGCGGAATACCGTTCGTCATATTCAAGAGGGAAGCCTTGATGGAAATAGGTGGTTTCGTGAACTATCCGTTGGCCTGGTTCAGCGACGATGCTACAATATTGAAACTTGCGGATAACGGAGTCGGTGTCTATAGCAAGGAAACCTTGTTCTCGTTCAGATATTCAAACGAAAACATCAGCACAGCGCAGAATACGAAGAAATCACTTATAGCAAAGTATAGAGCTACAAGAAAATTCTATGAAGACTGTCACGACTTTATAACGGGTTATGTCCCTAAGGATGCTGAAGATGAGCACTTGGTCAAGCTGATCAGAAAAAATCTTGTAAAGCTCATTAGGAAGGATAAGGTCAAGAACCAGCTCAGGTCATCTTCTCTGTACGCAATCGTCAGTACGATTCCTGAGGGCAGGAAAGTTGGTCCTGTATCAACTCTCTATATAATGCTTTGCTGCAAATATCCGTTCAAATACTTCTTCAAGAGAAAGTTCGCCAGAAAGCAAAAAAAATAATTCAAGATCATGGAGGTTATAAAGACAGCAATAGATGATGTCGTTATCATTGAACCGAAGGTGTTCGGTGACCATCGCGGATATTTCTTCGAATCGTTCTCTGAAAGAGATTTCAATGCGCAGGTCAGAGAGGTCAGATTCGTTCAGGATAACGAGAGCAAATCACGTTATGGCGTTCTGAGAGGGCTTCATTTCCAGAAACCTCCGTATGCCCAGAGCAAGCTTGTAAGAGTGGTGAAAGGGGCTGTCCTGGATGTGGCGGTTGACATAAGGAAAGGCTCTCCTACATTCGGACAGCATGTCGCGGTAGAGCTGACTGAAGACAATCACAGACAGTTCTTTGTACCAAGAGGATTTGCCCATGGTTTCGTAGTGCTTACGGATGAGGTCATCTTCCAGTACAAATGCGACAACTTCTATGCTCCTCAGGCTGAAGGAGCCATTGCATGGGATGACCCGGACCTTGGAATCGACTGGAAGATTCCGTCAGGAGATGTGATCCTGTCTGCAAAAGACACCTGCCATCCTCGTCTGAAGGATGCAGAATGGCTTTTTGATTATAACGAAGATTTATATTAATCCTAAAACATATGAAAGGTATCGTACTTGCCGGTGGTAGCGGAACACGTCTTTATCCTATCACTAAAGGAGTCAGCAAACAGATGCTCCCGATTTATGACAAGCCTATGATCTATTATCCTATTTCTGTCCTTATGCTGGCGGGAATCAGGGAAATCCTCATTATCTCCACTCCACATGACCTTCCAGGTTTCCGGAGGCTCCTTGGCGATGGAAGTGACTACGGAGTCAGTTTCTCTTATGCCGAACAACCTTCTCCTGACGGGCTTGCACAGGCATTCATCATTGGTGAGGAATTCATAGGAGATGACAGTGCGTGTCTTGTGCTGGGAGACAATATTTTTCATGGAACAGGATTCAGCAACATGCTGAGGACCGCAGTCCGTGATGCCGAGGAAAACGCAAAGGCAACGGTGTTCGGCTATTGGGTAAGTGACCCGGAAAGATACGGAGTCGCCGAGTTCGATAATGACGGCAACTGTCTTTCGATTGAAGAGAAACCGGCAGTTCCGAAGTCAAATTATGCTGTAGTAGGTCTATATTTCTACCCTAACAAGGTTGTTGATGTTGCAAAGAACATCAAGCCTTCTGCACGTGGAGAACTTGAGATCACGACAGTCAACCAGAGGTTCCTTTCAGACGGCGAGCTTAAGGTGCAGACTCTCGGACGTGGATTCGCCTGGCTGGATACCGGTACCCATGACTCCCTCTCGGAAGCATCAACCTTCATTGAGGTTATAGAGAAGCGTCAGGGACTGAAGATAGCCTGTCTTGAAGGTATTGCCTACAGACAGGGCTGGATAGACGAGAAGAAGATGCGTGAACTTGCCCAGCCGATGATCAAGAACCAGTATGGTCAGTATCTCCTGAGGGTAATCGAGGAAGTTGCGCATACGGGAAAACCAAATCTTGACTGATATGACGATACTAGTGACAGGGGCTAACGGCCAGCTTGGCAATGAAATGAGGCTGGTTGCAGGCAGAAGTTCCGACAGATATATCTTTACAGATGTTCTGGAGATTCCGGGCCTCGATACTGTCATTCTGGATATTACGGATCTGGAGGCAGTAAGGAATCTGGTGGCGCAGAACAAGGTGGATGCAATTGTAAATTGTGCTGCATACACCAATGTGGATAAGGCAGAGGAAGATGTGGAACTCTGTTCTTTATTGAATGCCAAGGCACCTGAAAATCTTGCTCTCGTCGCTGAAGAAGCCGGAGCGCTCCTTGTTCATGTATCCACAGATTACGTGTTCGGGGGCGATCCTTACAATACACCGTGCAGGGAGGATCAGAAGGGATCTCCGACAGGTGTTTACGGGCTGACAAAGCTTCAGGGAGAGCAGGCCATTGTGGCCTCCGGCTGTGATTATGTGATTATCCGCACAGCATGGCTTTATAGCGAATTCGGCAGGAATTTCGTCAAGACCATGCTTAGTCTGACAGCAACTAAACCTCATCTGAATGTGGTTTTTGACCAGACCGGTACTCCAACCTATGCTCTGGATCTTGCAGAGGCCATTGCGACGGTCATTGATGATTATGCTTTGTCAGGCCATGATAAGGGCAGCTATCCCAAGACAGGAATATATCATTATTCGAACGAAGGAGTATGCAGCTGGTTCGACTTTACGAAGATGATAGCGGAGTATGCCGGCAATTGCAGCTGCGATATCCAGCCATGCCACAGCAACGAGTTCCCAAGCAAGGTTACCCGTCCTGCCTATTCCGTACTAGACAAGACAAAGATCAAGCAGACCTTCGGCGTAAAGGTTCCCTATTGGACAGATTCATTGAAAAAATGCATAAATAACCTTAAATAATGGATTTCAAAAGAAATATAATCATAACAGGAGGTGCCGGATTCATCGGAAGTCATGTGGTCCGCCTCTTTGTGAACAAATATCCGGATTACCGCATAATCAATGTAGACAAACTTACATATGCAGGAAACCTGGCCAATCTGAAAGATGTAGAGGACAAGCCTAACTATGTGTTTGTAAAGGCTGATATATGTGATTTTGACAGAATCCTCTCTCTCGTCAGGGATTATGCCGTTGACGGAATCATACATCTGGCGGCAGAATCGCATGTAGACCGCTCCATCAAGGATCCTTTTACCTTTGCGCGTACGAATGTAATGGGAACGCTCAGTCTGCTGCAGGCTGCAAAGCTGGTGTGGGAGGAGCTTCCTGAGAAATACGATGGAAAGAGGTTCTATCATATTTCTACAGATGAGGTGTATGGCGCTTTGGAAATGAATCGTCCGGAAGGAATCGAGCCTCCGTTCAAGACGGTTGCGTCTTCAGAGGGGCACAAGGCTTATGGAGACGATTTCTTCTACGAGACCACAAAGTACAATCCTCACTCTCCATATTCGGCATCGAAAGCGTCTTCAGATCATTTTGTGCGTGCATTCCATGACACTTACGGAATGCCGACGATCGTGACGAACTGTTCGAATAATTACGGACCATATCAGTTCCCGGAGAAACTTATTCCTCTGTTTATCAATAATATAAGAAATAGGAAGCCGCTTCCGGTCTATGGAAAGGGAGAGAATGTCCGTGACTGGCTTTTCGTCGAGGATCATGCAAGGGCAATCGATCTTATCTTCCATGAAGGAAAGGTGGCGGAGACCTATAACATCGGTGGCTTCAATGAGTGGAAGAACATCGATCTTATCAAGGTTATGATCAGAACCGTTGACAGGATTCTTGGTAATCCGGAGGGCAGCAGTCTTGGTCTCATAACTTATGTGACAGACCGTCTTGGTCATGATGCTAGATATGCAATCGACTCAACGAAGCTCCAGAAGGAACTGGGATGGGAGCCAAGCCTTCAGTTCGAGGAGGGTATCGAGAAGACCGTAAGATGGTATCTCGACAATCAGGAATGGATGGATAATATTACCTCAGGTGAGTACGAGAAGTACTATGAGGATATGTATAAAGGTCGTTAGCGGATATGAGCAGGCTTGGGCTTTGGTTTCGTTTATATGTCCTATGCCCCTTGTCATTTTCGAGCAAGGCGAGGAGGGAGAAGAGGGGACGCTTCTGTGCAGATTATCTGAGAAAATATCTGCCTGAGTCTGGCTTTGTTCCTTCAAGCGGAACCATATGCCAGGATGGAGACGAAAAAGTATATTCAATCTGGTTGCAAGGCTTGGATCAAGCTCCGGAATTGGTGAAATCATGCTGGAGGAGCATCAGACGCCATATACCTGCCGAGTTGGTCATTCTTGATGAAAAGGCAGCGCTTGAACTTCCTCTTCCGGATCATATCATCCGCAAGTACAAGGCAGGTAAGATCAGACCGGCTCATTTTGCGGACATATGTCGTGTCGAACTTTTATACAGATATGGCGGTTATTGGATGGATGCGACCTGTTTTGTTACGTCAGATGTGCATCAGTATGTCAAGGATGCGGATTTCTTTATGTATCTGACTCTTGACCATCCTGCCATCGGTTATTCATTCGTTCAGAATTGTTTCATCAGGGCCCGTAAGGGAGCATATCTGCTTGAAGCCTGGAGATATATGATTCATGAATATTGGAAACATGAGAACCATCCAGTTAATTATTTTGTCCATCAACTTTTGTTCAGATCTCTTGTCGAGAATGACCGGCGGGCTGCAGAAGAGTTTGAGTCGATGCCACAGGTCTTGCAGATAGAAACTCACAGACTGTGGTGGGACTGGGCTGATAAACCGTATAATGAAGACATATTCAAGACAATCACTTCAGGAAGTTTCTTTCAAAAGACAGCATTCAAGTCCAAGTCGGCTCAGAACCCTGTATCGGGCAGTTTTGCAGATGTAATGATGAAGATGTAGATCAGAGCATCTTCTCTATCCAGTGGAACATAAGGAAGATCCTTTTCTTGAGGACAGGAATGTTGAGACTCGCGGCGGTGTCGCGGGTCTTGTTCGTATTCATAGTGATGCCTGATGTAAACAGAACAGAAGGAATCCGGTTCTCGATGAATGTCCTCTGGTCAGACAGTCTGTAGAAAATGTCGGTGAAGTTCTTGCTGCCGTAATAGGTCTTGTCCAGATCCATATCCAGTGCGAACTGTCTGTTGCAGAAGTCCAGCAGCCCGCGTTTTGACGGCGGCAATGAGTGGGTACCCAGCATTATCAGATAGTCTTCGCGACCGGAACTCAAAGGAGATAAACTGCATCCTATCTGATCGATGTTCACCATCAGACTTATCTTCTCCGGTGTGATGGTTCTTCCTGTCAGGGGATTGACAAGCTCTCCGTCCTCTATCATTTTCCATAAGGCCTTCGATCCGGAAAGGTTCATTCCGTTTCCATCGAATGCAACGAATATTATGTTGCTGTGGAAACTCCTTCCCATTATCTTCATAGATGAGAACATGTCGGCAAGTGTAGTCAATGCGACTACTCCGGATGCATTTGAATCGGCTCCAGGGTATGTTATGCCGTTGATTGTGCCGAGGTGATCATAATGGGCTCCGACAATAACATAACTGTCACATTCCGTCTTTTTCGAACCGGGAAGCATGCCTATCACATTTCTGCCGAGAAGACCTTTCCCTGCATAAAAACGCTTGCAGTATGTGTCTGAGAATTTCAGTAGCCTGGACTTGGCGAACTGTCTCATGATCCATCTGGATGCTTCCACTCCTCCGCGGGTGCCGGTCGCCCTTCCCTGACAGATACTGTCACATAGAAAACCTATGTTGTGAGACAGCTTGGCATCCCATACCATATTACGCGCAACTTCATAATCCTTGACCCACATGCTCTGTGCCTGAAGACCTGTATGAGTGCAGATCCCTGCAAGTGCGATAGCAAGAATCAAAACAGCTTTTTTACAGATTTTTCTCTCCATACGAGCAATAATTGTGTATATTTGTAAGTTGGCAAAAAATTGGATGATGCCAATTGGACGCCAAAATTAGGAAAAAATAGTAAAATCAGGAAATAAATCATATATGCGCCTTGAATTGAAATATCTTTTTGTTGTGTTCCTTCTGTTTGTGCAGACTGCATGGTGGGGAGTTGATGCGCAGTATGATAAGGACGTCTTTTTTATGAGAGGACGCCATGCTCTTTCTGAAGGAAAGTATGCGCGGGCGATAGAGAATTTCAATGTGCTTTCTCAGCTTGACACATCCGATTACTGGACGTTTTTCTTCAGGGGCATAGCAAAATACAATCTGGGAGATCTCCGTGGAGCAAAACGCGATTTTGACCGTTCCGTACGTATCAATCCGGTATTTACCAACGGCTACCATTACCGTGGAATCACTCAGAGCCGTTTCGGAAACTATGATGCAGCCCTTGCCGATCTTGAGGAAGCCATCAAGCTCCGTCCAGGTTACGACGGCCTGTATTTCAGCCGTGGAGTGACCTACTTCCTTTCCCAGCAGTTCGATAAGGCTGTGGCGGATTTTGACAGATATATCAGAAAGGAACCGAAGGACCCTACAGCATATCTGAACAGGGGAGCGAGCTGGCTCTTTCTTGGTGATACCCTGAAGGCTGTAAATGATTATAACAAGGCCATCAAGCTGGACCGTTTCGATCCGGAAGGTTACGTCCGCCGTGGACGTCTGTACGCGTCTCAGAAAAACTATGATCAGGCAATCTCAGATATGAACAGGGCTATTGAACTTGATACGACCAATACCTTTGCCTATTTCAACAGAGCCATAATGTATTATGAGCAGAGCCGCTACCGTGAGGCTATGGACGACCTGAACAGAGTGCTTGAGGATGAGCCGGGTAACGCCCTGACGTTGTATAACCGTGGATTGATCAGTGCTCAGCTCGGAGCATATGAGGATGCTTTGAACGATATGGACAGAGTGTTGGGAATCAATCCTGAAAATGTGCTGGCTTACTTCAACAGGGCATCGATCTTCATCGAACTCGGTCAGTACAGGAATGCCCTGGAGGATTATGACAAGGCGATTGAATTATATCCGGACTTTGCCAAGGCATATATGAACCGTTCTTATGTCAGGAATCTGATGGGCGATCACAAGGCCGCAAAAAAGGATTACGACACAGCTCAGAAGAAGGTGCAGGAGTACAGGAACAAGAATATTACGGGTGCATCCTCGTTTGCCGATACGACAAAGAAATACAGTTCTCTGCTGTCTCTGGATGCCGAATTTGCCAAGAAGGACTTCAATGACGAACTGCTTCAGCATAGGGATATCGATATAAGGCTCAGACCGTTGTATCGTTTTGTCCTGACAGGAAAGAAGGATGATACCAGCTATGCCCTTGACAGGGGGTATGAGAATCCTCTCGTTTCAAGATTCCTGCAGGCTTTGCCAGTCGGTGTAAAGATAAGGAATGATGACAAGACCCTGTCAAATGCATCTCTGGATGCCGTAGAGAAGGCGGCCTGGGCATCTGCAGCTGAACCTGGAGCTTCGGATTATTTCCTGAGAGCCATGTATGACAATGCTGCCAAACAATTCAATTCAGCCCAGAACTATTATACTTCTGCCATAGAATCTTCATCAGATGATTCAGGGATCGCAAGGATGTATAAGGCATTCTATCTGTTGAACAGGGGAGTCCTCCGAGCTGAGATGATCGATTTCATATCATCTATCGAAAGCAATGTACAGGTTCTTTCCATGGATGACAGCGGTAATACAAGGGCAAGGGTCAAGGATCAGGTAGTCAGACAATATGATTATTCTGATGCAGTCAAGGATATGACAGATGCTTTGGAAACAGTTCCTGATCTGCCGTATGCCTATTATAATCTTGGCAATCTTTACTGCCTGTCTTCCGAGCATATTGCATCAATTGACAATTACACCAGGGCGATAGAACTTTGGCCATATATGGGAGACGCATATTTCAACAGAGGACTGGTCTTGATATATCTGAAGGATAAGGAAAAAGGATGTATAGACTTGTCCCGTGCAGGTGAGTTGGGAGTTGAGGAGGCATATGGAGTGATCAAGAAGTACTGTGAAGAAAATAAACAATAATATATATGAAGAAAGCGATAATATTTGATATGGGCGGGGTTCTTGTCGATCTCGATGTCGAGGCTGCAAAGCAGGCGTTCAAGGATTCTCTGGACTATACCGAAATAGACAATATAATTGATGCATGTCATCAGAAGGGCTTTTTCTCCGACATGGAGGAAGGCAAGATCACTGCTGATGAGTTCAGGACCAGGGTGCTTGCCGGTTCAAGGGAAGGTTCGTTGCCGGAGGATGTAGACAAGGCCTTGCATCATATTCTGGTCGGAATAGAGCCATATAAGGGCCCTCTTTTGAGAAAACTGGCAGAGAAGTATGATGTCTACATGCTCAGCAACAATAATCCTATCTGCGTGCCAAAAGCGGCGGAGATGTTCGAAGAGGCCGGCTTCTCTATGGAAAATGATTTCAAGAAATGCTTCATATCATATCAGATGAAAGCTCTCAAACCATCAGCCGAATTCTACAGGGCTGTTGTAGCAGCAATAGGTATTCCTTCAGAGGAGATGCTTTTTATCGACGATTCCCAGAGCAATGTTGACGGTGCCATTGCTGCAGGACTTCCGGCTGTATATTATGAACAGGGATCCGATCTGGCGAGACTGCTCGCTGAGGAGCTTGATGATCCTTCTATAGCTGAATAGTTGTGGGAACAGTCAGGTTTATGAGCTTCTCAAGCGGAAGCTGTGGTAATTGTTATTATCTTGGCACAGGTGACAAGGGCATATTGATAGATGCGGGTGTAAGTCTCCGCCGTCTGAAAAAGACATTGATGGAGAATGGCCTGGATATGGACTCATTCTCTGCCATACTGGTCACGCATGACCATCTTGACCATATACGCCATCTGGGCTCTTTCTGCAAACGTATTGCAAAGCCGGTATTCACTACTGAGGACATACATTCGGCATTGGCAAGACATACGTTTACGGCCGATCATATTTCTTCGTGCAGGAATATCCTTTCTGAAGGTGGATGGAATGAAGTCGCTGGATTCAAGGTGAGATATTTCGTAGTCCCTCATGACGCTACGCAGACGGTAGGCTATGCAATCGATATAGATGACAGACGATTTGTCATTATGACTGACATCGGCAGAATGACGGATGAGGCTGTTGAATTCGCACGTACGGCCGATACAGTAGTTGTAGAGTCCAATTATGATATGGATATGCTTATGAGCGGACCATATACATACGAACTGAAGATGCGTATTGTGCAGGGCTGCGGCCATCTCAGCAATGACGAATGTGCCTCAGCCATCAAAAGGTTCTGGCATCCTGGTCTGAAGAATATTTTCCTGTGTCATCTCAGTGAAAACAACAATACACGAGAGCTTGCATTCAATTGCTCTGCAGCGGCCCTGAGGTCTCTGGGAGTGGAAAAAGGCAGTGTCGCACTGCGCTGTCTTCCCCGTCAATATCCGTCACAGATGTTCATGCTATAATAAAGTCGTGACTGCAGCGGTAAGGTAAGTCCGTGATGTATCATATAAGAAAAGAGGATGACCGGTCGGTCATCCTCTTGTTTGTGTTATCTAGTGTAAGATTAGAGAGCTGGACCAGCTGCTACGAGAGCCTTGCCAAGGTCGTTTCCAGTGAACTTGTTGAAGTTCTTGATGAAACGGGCTGCAAGATCCTTAGCCTTCTCCTCCCACTCGCATGCGCAAGCGTAAGTGTCGCGTGGGTCGAGGATTGCAGGGTCAACGCCAGGGAGTTCAGTAGGAACTGTGAAGTTGAAGTAAGGAATCTGCTTTGTAGGAGCCTTGTCGATAGAACCGTCGAGGATAGCGTCGATGATTCCTCTGGTATCCTTGATAGAGATACGCTTTCCGGTTCCGTTCCATCCTGTGTTCACGAGATATGCCTTAGCACCAACCTTCTCCATTCTCTTTACGAGCTCCTCACCATACTTGGTTGGGTGGAGTGAAAGGAATGCAGCACCGAAGCAAGCTGAGAATGTAGGAGTAGGCTCGGTGATACCGCGCTCTGTACCTGCAAGCTTAGCGGTGAATCCTGAGAGGAAGTAGTACTGAGTCTGCTCAGGAGTAAGGATGGATACTGGAGGGAGAACTCCGAATGCGTCAGCTGAGAGGAAGATAACCTGCTGAGCGTGAGGACCCTTTGAAGGAACTGCGATGTTGTTGATGTGGTTGATAGGATAAGAAACACG
>JAFQGK010000033.1 GCA_017398335.1 Bacteroidales bacterium
TCTCACCGCCCTTTGATACGATGTAGTCAGTGTACTTCTTTACCGCTTCCTTCATCTGAGCCTCAGACAAAACGGGAGTTGCAATGAAAACGGTTTCGTACTGTTTGATCATTTTGTTTGTAATTAATTGTTTAATAATAATTTGCGCCCATTACGAAGCATCAAATCTTCGAAATGGGCTGCAAATATAGGAATAAATGTTTAATATTCAAACACTTTATCCATTAAAATTCAATGATTCCGCCATCTTGAAAATCCTCATGTTCAGTTCCATAACTCACACAGAGGACTCCTTCGGAATGAAGACAGAACACTTCGGTCCGAGGGGGAATATATTTCCTTTCAGAATCTGCAGACTGAATCATCATATTTTACTTTACAGGTATATTCTCGAGTACTGCCTTAAGGAATTCCCAGCACTTGGCAACCGATGGGATATTCGCACGCTCGTCTGGTGAGTGAGGGCTCATAAGTGTAGGACCGCAGGATACCATATCCCAGTTAGGGTATGTACCGCCGAGGATACCGCACTCAAGACCAGCATGGATAGCCATTACAGCAGGTTCCTTGCCGTAAAGGTCATAGTATACCTTCTTCATGGTAGCAAGAATTGCAGAGTCAGGATTTGGAGCCCAGCCTGAGTACCCGCCTGTGAATGAAGTCTCGATGCCGGCAAGAGAGAAGATTGACTCGAACTTCCGGGCAAGAGCATCCTTTGCTGTGTCTACAGAACTTCTCATAAGTGTCTTGACAGAGAACTCTCCACCCTCGATCCTTACCATAGCAAGATTGTTTGATGTCTCGACAAGGCCAGGCATCTCGCTGCTCATTCTCTCAACTCCGTCCGGGCACGCAATGATTGCACGTATAAAACGGAGAGCGTCTGCCTCCGGCACGTACTTGCACTCGTCACCACCGGTGCAGGTCTCTCCTTCCGCACATTCATATGGCTTGAAGATGAATTCCGAATCAGGATCGGTGCCGGCATACTCAGCCTTGATTTCTGCAGAAACAGACTCGAACACAACCTTGGCAGTCTCCACCTTGTCTGCCGGAACATAAACTGTGGCAAACGCTTCACGAGGGATTGCATTCCTGAGCGTACCGCCTTCAAGATCAAGGAGCTTGACATCTGCCTTCGTCATCAAGGCATAAAGGATGCGGGCAGCCACCTTGTTTGCATTACCTCTATACAAAATGATATCCATTCCTGAATGGCCACCCTTGAAGCCCTTCACTGCAAGAGACCAGCACTGCCAGTCCTTATCATAGTCTGCAGGTATATAAGAAGCTGATGCTGAAGCATCAAGACCACCGGCACATCCCACATAGAGTTCACCCTCTGTCTCCGAGTCCAGATTTATAAGGATATCACCCTGAAGTACGCCTGGCTTGAGTGCATTGGCTCCTGTCATACCTGTCTCCTCGTCAATGGTGACAAGAAGTTCAACCGGTCCGTGCCTGAGATTATCCGACTCAAGAACAGCCATACCCATGGCTACACCAAGCCCATTGTCTGCACCAAGGGTAGTTCCCTTAGCCTTGACCCATTCACCGTCGATCCATGTCTGGATAGGGTCCTTCTCAAAATCATGCACCGTGTCCGCATTCTTCTGCGGTACCATATCGATGTGGCCCTGAAGGATGACACCCTTCATGTTCTCACATCCCGGAGTCGCAGGCTTGCGTATCACAATGTTCCCTACCTCGTCCTTAATGGTCTCAAGTCCATGGGACTTACCCCAATTATACATATACTCGACAGCCTGGGCCTCTTTCTTGGAAGGGCGAGGTATCTGAGTCAAAGCATAAAAGTTCTTCCACACTATCTGTGGGTCAAGATTCTGTATCATATTCAATAAAATTAAGTTTATTTCAAAGAGGTCGAGCTTTCACGACCGAGCTGATATACAGGAATACGGCTCTGAAGAAGTACATTCACACCATCCATAAGCCTTACATTACATATTGCCGGGATTCTGTAATAAACCTCCGCACCCTTCTTGGTCTTTGCCGGCGCACCTTCCGGCTCAGCAAACTTCTGAGGAAGGATCTCCATGACGATAGGCTTTCCGGAGATATTATCTGCAGGTACGAGTCCTGACGCATCCGAGAGACGGAACGCCACATACATCTGGGTTTCACCTGGCTGAGGTATCACCTCAAAATTCATCTTCTGGTTCTGAAACTCGGAATAACCTATGAAGAGCATGAGATACTCCTTCTCAAGACGGGTAAGCTCTTCAATAGCCGCTCCCATAGCTTCACCACTGTAAGTCGCATCTGTATCTCCTGTCACAATACGGAGTCTCTGGTCTCTTATATCGAGAATCATCTGTGCGGTTTCAGCTGCCTTCTTCTCCAAAGACTTCTCGACAATCATATTCTGCTGTACAGAAACCCTGCTATATTCAGAATCCTTCTTATCGTTCCTATATAAGGTAGTCGATTCAGACGTCAGGTTGGAAGATACCCCCTTATCGGAAAAGTCACCCTTTCCTTCTGTAGGAAAATGCCACTTGGTCTGTTCAGCCGTTCCGCCATCAGACATGGAAACCAGTCCCTGAGATGTCAGTTTGAGAAAGGTATGTCCCTGTCCCTTAGGTATTTCCAAAGAATATCTTCTTGTCTGATCCGCCTCAACATACGGAGTCATCTTGACAGATGTCAGCTGATAAGATGCCTCATCTTTCTGACGAGCCTTGATGCCGAGATACTTCTCTGCAAATTTTGCATAAGGTCCCGCATAGAATCTTTCCTGGACGGCATCAACTTCAAGCGCAATTACCGTTGACGGAAGTGAATAAGTCACACACCCTGTCGGATCGGCACCTTCCTGAGCCGACGAGACTGACGGCATAAGCAATGCCGCAGCTGCTAGGGCAACAATAAAATATTTCATATCAATTCAGATTATATTATTTCCATCTCTTGTGGCTCCACAACCAGTTGTGCGGAGTCTCCCTGATTTCTTTTTCCAGTTCCTTGTAATACATCCTTACGATGTCTTCCGGATTGTGTTCTGAAGCATCGTCGCACAGCTTCACAAAGGATATCTCATATGAGCCTCTTGCCTTGTGCACCATTCTCATATACACTACACTCATATTCATCTTATGAGCCACTCCGACAACTCCTTTCATTGCATATGTAGGCTGATTAAGGAATTCTCCCAGATAGAAACGTCCTACATAAGGATGCTGGTCGGAATTGCAGATATAGATACTCCTATTGTTTTTGTTCTTCAAGACAGAGCGGAGAATCTGAGAAGATTCTATCAAGCCTTGATAATCGGGCTTGCAGTTTATTCTGTTACGTTTGAGGACCTCATCCATGACTCCGCTGCTCTGCTGCTTATATACGACATACATATCGTCCTCAACATATGGATTCGGATGCTTATCGTCATAATTGTACATACAGAAGCCCCCCATGATTTCCCAATTGCCACAGTGGGAATTGAGAAGAACTACACCTGGAGTCGTCTCGAATGCCTCATTCAACACCTCCGGATTCATTATCGTACAAAGACGCTGCTTGCGTATACGCTCATAACCGGATCCTCCGAACCAGACAGCTTCTGCAATCATATCGCCGAGATGTCTGTAAAATGCAGCAGCAATGTCATCAAGTTCCCAACAACGAAGTTCGGGGAAAGATCTGGCCAGGTTCGTTATCACCACACTCTCCCTGTAGTGAAACACTTTATAGGCAAACCACGAAAACACTCCACCGACAGCATAAAGCCACTTCAGTGGAAGTTTTGAGAACAAGAGGATCAGCCCCCTCACCAGCACTACTCCTATCTTCTTCATTATCAAGCAAATATACTCTTCTTTCCTTAACTCATCACACATGTACACATACATGCACACAATACAGAATAGCAAATATAATAATTTTTCTTATCTTTGTCGGCTATGAAATATAAAACAACTAAATAAAACTTATCAATTATGTTTAAAGGACATCCAAAAGGACTTCTGGCAGCGGCACTCAGCAACATGGGTGAGCGTTTCGGCTACTACATCATGAACGCTGTCCTCGTGCTGTTTCTCTGCTCTAAATTCGGTCTTGGCGAAGGCCCTGCAGGAACAATCTACTCATTTTTCTACGCCGGCATCTATCTCTTGAGCCTCATCGGCGGTCTCATCGCTGACCGTACACAGAACTACAAGGGAACTATCAAGACCGGTCTGATCATCATGGCATCAGGATATGTACTTCTTTCAATTCCTATCCTCGCCACTTCCGGAAACATCAGCTGGCTTCTGCCACTTACCTGCTTCGCACTCTTCCTTATCGCTTTCGGTAACGGTCTCTTCAAGGGTAACCTTCAGGCAATCGTAGGACAGATGTACGACAACCTTGAAGCTGAAGCTGCAAAAAACGGTCCTCAGGCACTTGCCGAGGCTAAAGACAAACGCGACTCCGGTTTCCAGATTTTCTATGTATTCATCAATATCGGAGGTCTCATCGCTCCTTTCGTAGCTCCGCTTCTCCGCGGATGGTGGCTTGAGACAAACGGAATGGTATACAATGCACAGCTTCCTGCACTCTGCCACGAGTTCATCAACAACGCGGCAGGAATGAGCGCACAGGCAATGGAGAACCTTTCTTCCATGATGGCCGCAGCAGGCGGAAACATCGCTGACATGGCTACATCATGCCAGAACTACCTCCAGATCTTCAACGAGGGTATCCACTACTCATTCATTGCTTCCGTAGCTGCAATGTGCATCTCACTCGTAATCTTCTTCATCTCACAGAAGAAGTTCCCTACTCCTGCAAAGAAAGCAGCAGTAAAGGGTGTGGAATATACAGCGGAAGAGAAGGCTGCAATGGCAAAAGAGATCAGACAGCGCATGTACGCCCTCTTTGCAGTACTCGCTATCGTGATATTCTTCTGGTTCTCTTTCCACCAGAACGGTATGTCACTTTCATTCTTCGCACGTGACTTCGTCGATTCTTCAGCTGTAGCACCTGAAATCTGGCAGGCAATCAACCCATTCTTCGTGATCGTTCTCACTCCTGTGATCATGGCCCTTTTCTCAGCACTTGCACGTCGTGGAAAAGAGATATCTACACCTAAGAAGATCGCCATCGGTATGTTCATCGCAGGACTTGCATTCGTATTCCTTGCTATCTTCTCAATCATCAAGGGATACCCTTCTGCAGACGCATACAAGGCGCTTCCTATTGCAGAACAGATGGCTGACAAGGCTCACTGGTGGGTTCTCATCGCTGTATACTTCTTCCTTACAGTTGCCGAGCTCTTCATCTCGCCTCTCGGACTTTCATTCGTATCGAAGGTAGCTCCTAAGCATCTCCTCGGTCTCTGCCAGGGTCTGTGGCTCGGTGCAACCGCACTCGGAAACCTTCTTCTCTGGATCGGACCTCTCATGTACAACGCATGGCCTATCTGGCAGTGCTGGACTGTTTTTGCAGTCGTATGCGTGATTTCAATGGGAGTCATGCTCAGCATGGTGAAGTGGCTTGAGAAAGTAACAGCTTAAATCTCGATATAATGTTCAAAGGACAACCAAAAGGACTTTTTGCTTTAGCGCTTGCCAATACCGGTGAGCGCTTTGGCTATTATACCATGCTGGCCATCTTCCTTCTGTTCATCCAGGCGAAGTTCGGCTTCAGCGCAGCAACCGCAACACAGATCTATTCGATCTTCCTTGCCGGTGTATATTTCATGCCTTTCTTCGGCGGTATTCTCGCCGACAAGATCGGATACGGAAAGTGCGTTACCATCGGTATCGGAATAATGTTCCTCGGATATCTGTGCCTCGCCATTCCTACCGCACCGGACCTTGCGGGCAAGATCATCATGTTCGGAGCCCTTACACTCATCGCAATCGGCACAGGTCTCTTCAAAGGTAATCTTCAGGTAATGGTCGGAAATCTTTACGATGATCCGAAGTACTCGGCTAAGAGAGACGCTGCATTCAGCCTTTTCTACATGGCGATCAACGTAGGTTCGATGTTCGCACCATCCATGGCGAAGGCTATGACAAACTGGTCACTCGGCAAATATGATCTTGTTTATAACGCAAATGTTCCGGCTCTCGCCCACCAGGTAATGAACGGCACCATCACTCCGGAAAACCTGAACAACCTCCAGAATATTGCTTCATCAATGCCCGGAGCTGCCGGAATGGAAATGGCTGAGTTCGCTCCATACTATATCGAGAGGCTCTCGACAGCTTACAACGGAGGATTTGCCGTAGCATGCGTTTCGCTCATACTTTCTGTACTGATCTATTACGGATGCCGCTCATGGTTCAAGCACGCTGACGTCAATGCAAAACAGGCAAAGGTCGCAAATCCTGCAGCAGAGATGGAACTCACTCCTGCACAGACAAAGAGCCGCATCGGTGCACTTATCTTTGTGTTTGCGGTAGTGATCTTCTTCTGGATGGCATTCCACCAGAACGGAGCGACAATGACATTCTTTGCACGTGACTACACTGCCAGCACAGTCGAGGGAGGTATGAGAATAGGATTCAACATCTGGTGCCTCGCCCTCATCGCCGCTTCCGTATACACATTGTTCGGAGTGTTCCAGTCAGAAACAGGCAGGGCAAAGCTCACCAACGGAGCAATCACGGTTGTACTTTGGGCAGCCGCAATCGCCCTCTATATGAGAATGCCGGGCACCGTGAACATCCAGCCGTCGGACTTCCAGCAGTTCAATCCATTCTATGTAGTTGCACTCACCCCTGTATCGCTTGCCATCTTCAGCGCATTGGCAAAGAAGGGGAAGGAGCCGTCAGCACCTCGCAAGATCGGTCTCGGAATGTTCGTTGCCGGAGCTGGTTTCCTCATCCTCACCCTCGGTTCTCTCGGGCTTGCATCTCCAAAGGAACTCAGCGGCACGGTGAGTCCTGACCTTGTATCACCGGCATGGCTCATATCAACATATCTCGTACTCACATTTGCAGAGCTGCTCCTCTCCCCTATGGGTATATCATTCGTATCGAAGGTAGCTCCTCCTAAATATAAGGGTATGATGATGGGAGGCTGGTTCGCTGCAACTGCAATCGGAAACTACCTTGTGTCCGTCCCAGGCCTCCTGTGGATGAGAATACCTCTCTGGAGCGTATGGGTAGTGCTTATCGCTATCTGTATGATTGCCGGCATATTCATGTTCGCAAACATGAAACGTATCGAGTCTGCAACCGAGTAAGGTCTACATTTAATATGGACGCAGAACTGAAAGACACCCTCATAGGTTGGGCTGAAGAATATAACGACCCCAAATATTTTCAGGAAGACCCCATCATCTTCCCGAAACGTTTTGCGCAGATGCACGTGGCAGGAGAAGCATCGCTTGCTGACGTCGAGATTGCCGCCCTTCTATCGGCGCATCTTGCATGGGGGCGCCGGGCCATGATTGTACGTGACTGCAACAGAATGTTCGACGAAATGAGCTGGAAACCATACGATTACGTAATGAACGGCGAGTACCGCGATGAGGCTGCCAGTCTTCACAGGACAATAAAATGGAGCGAATTCGCTTCCATATGCAGGAGAATGAAGAACATATATTCCCAGAAAGAGAGCATTGAAGGACTGACCGACGCTCAGATACGCACTGGAATATTCGGACAGAAGGAGGATAGGAAGGCGCCGAACAAGAAAATCAACATGATGCGCAGATGGATGGTGAGGGATGACGGCAAGGTTGATCTCGGACTATGGAAGAATACAGACAAGAAAGAATTGATTCTTCCATTGGATGTACACGTATATTCACAGGCGACAGCACTGGGACTGACCGGAAGGAAGCAGAAGGACATCGTCACTGCCCAGGAAATAACCGGCGCTTTCAGGGAAATATTTCCAGATGATCCATGTCTGGGAGATTTCGCATTATTCGGGTATGGGGTAAGCAGATCAAAATAACATACTGACGAACAAGAATTCACACATTTCGACATATGCCAAGATTATACATAATATCAGGATGTAACGGAGCCGGAAAGACAACGGCCTCATACTCTCTTCTTCCGGAGATGCTGAATTGCACACAATTCGTAAACTCCGATGAATTTGCGAAAGGCCTTTCTCCTTTCAATCCCGAGAAAGCTTCGATACAGGCAAGCCGCTATATGCTGATGAAGATCAGATATCTGCTGAAAAGGTATCAGGATTTTGCAGTGGAAACTACTTTGGCAACAAGAACCCTGCTCAAGACTGTCAGGATGGCCCAGGACGCCGGATATACAGTTACCTTGATGTATTTCTGGCTCAAGTCGCCTGAACTTGCCGTGGAAAGAGTACACGCCAGAGTGGAAGCCGGCGGGCATAATATTCCAGAAGAGACCATACGAAGAAGATATCAGGTCGGTATAGATTATTTCTTCCACTATTATGCTCCCGTGTGTGAAAGATGGATTCTGGCCGATAACTCCCAGATTCCTTTCCGCGTAATCGCCGAAGGCACAAAAGATGAGGTGATCAGCATCAAGGATGAGGCGACTTATTCAAGGATACGCAATACGGCGATAGCCCATCATAAATATGCTGAAGAAAGCGGAGAGATATTGTCACTTTAGAAATATGAACGGATTCAATTATTATTCAGACATATTCAAGATAACGGAAGAAAGGCTTAAAATCCTTTCCGACACCGCTCTGGAACGAGGCGGCGACTACGCAGACCTGTATTTTGAAAACACCACTTACTTCAATCTCCTCCTCAAGGACGGCGTGGTCTCGTCTGGAGGATTTCACACGGATTTTGGTGTAGGAATCAGGGTGCTGAAAGGAGAAAAGACCGGCTACGCGTACTCGGAAAGCACTGAAATGGCTGAACTGCTTGACGCAGCAAAGGCAGCAGCTGTCATTGCAACAGGCATCAATGACAGAAGAGTCTATGGAAAAGTCATAGACAGAAAGCAGGACATATATCCAGTGAAGGAGGACTGGAGAAGTATCAGTGCAGATAAATTCCTGCCTTTCCTCAAAGAACTTGAAAAGGAGATATTTTCCAGAGACAGCAGGATCATCAAGGTGATTGCCAGGATGTCTGATTCTGTAAGCGATGTGCTCATGTATAATTCTCTGGGAGAGATCACATATGAGACAAGACCTATGGGAAGTGTCTCGGTCACAGCCGTATTCCAGCAAGGAGACAAGACCGAAAACCGCACAGCATCAAGAAGTTACCGCACAGGAGCCGAACTGATAGGCAAGGAACTTGTCAAGGAACTTGCCGACGAAGCAGTCAAGGGTATCGACGCAAGATTCGAAGCAAGAAGACCGAAAGGAGGCACAATGAATGTCGTCATGGGAGCCGGGGCCTCCGGCATCCTGCTCCATGAGGCGATGGGACATGCTTTCGAAGCTGACTTCAACAGAAAAGGGCAGTCGATATTCTCTGACCGCATAGGCCAGCGTATCTGTCCTGAAGGCATAAACATAGTTGACGACGGCACTCTCCGATGGAACAGAGGATCAGGAAACTATGATGACGAAGGTGTTCCGGGGGAAAAGACATATATGGTGGAAGACGGTATACTTTGCTCTTATCTGCACGACAGGATCAGCGCCTCATGGTATGGTGTAAAACCTACAGGAAATGGAAGAAGGGAGAATTTCAGATATCATCCGATTCCGAGAATGAGGGCGACCTATATGGAAAGCGGCAACGCCGATCCTGAAGGCATTGTAGCATCCGTAAGGAACGGAATATATGTGGACGAATTCTCCAACGGTCAGGTAAAGATCGGAGAGGGAGATTTCACTTTCTTCGTCAAGAGCGGATACCTTATCGAAAACGGCAGGCTTACGGCTCCGATAAAGGACATCAATGTCATAGGCAATGGTCCTCAGGCTCTTGCAGATATTGTTGCTGTGGGCAATGATCTGAAGATAGACAATGGTACATGGACATGCGGCAAGGAGCAGAGTGTTCCGGTGTCATGCGGAATACCTACAGTACTTATAAGCAGACTGACAGTTGGAGGTGAATGATATGATAACAGGAGAAGAAAGAAGGCTGGCGAAACACTGCATCGAATATGCAGTTGCCAATGGAGCTGACGGGATCAGAGTATCACTCAACAAGAGCGTAATGGACAGTTGTTCGATGCTTAACGGAGATCTCGACAAGGTAAGTCATTCGGCTGACAGATCTGTATTCATATATCTCTATGTGGATGGCAGATACGGTACATTCTCGACTAACCGTCTGGAGGAAAAGGAACTTGAGGAGTTCATCGGTCAGGCAATCGTGATGGTCAGGATGCTTGGTGAAGACAGGGACAGGCGTCTCCCGTCACCTGAAAGGATGGCGAAAGATGCCCGCGGGGGGAACGAACTCGGCCTTTATGACAGTTATTACGAGGATTCCGACTCGTCTTCAAGACTTGAACGAGCTGAAAGAATGAGTATCTTTGACTCCCTGGAGAAGAAGGCAGGATATAAGGTCATTTCGGAGGAATGTGAGTACGCGGAATCGGCTGACGACACTTTCCTTATTGATTCACAAGGTTTTGAAGGAAGACATACAGAGACATCCTTCAACTGTTTTTCAGAAATTACCGTTCAGGATGAAGAAGGGAACCGCTACAGCGGCTACTGGTGGGAGGCATCTCCTCATCACGATGTCCTTAAGCTTGAGGAATGCTCACATACCGCACTTGAAAGAGCTGTCAGTCAGATCGGTCCAAGGACACGCAGGAGCGGACGTTACAGGATGGTTGTAGACGGTTCTGTTGCATCAAGACTTGTTTCTCCGCTGATCAATGCATTGAATGCCTCGGCAATCCAGCAGAAGATGTCATTTCTGGAAGGCAGCATGGGGAAAAAGGTCTTTTCGGAGGGCCTGACTATCATGGATATGGCAAGGACACCAGGAAGATCCGGTTCAAGAATGTACGATTCGGAAGGTGTAGCGACCAAAGATGCCCCGATTATTGAAGGCGGCATTGTAAAGCAATACTTCGTCAGCACATATATGTCCGGCAAGACAGGACTTGAAGCTACGGTAGAAGACATATCCCGTCCATGCCTTATGCCATATGTGAAAGAAAAGAAGTTGACGGATACGGAAAAAAATGTATCTTTGAAAGATATTCTTCGCCATTGCGGCAATGGAATATACGTCACCGGGTTCAACGGTGGCAACTGCAATCCTGTGACAGGAGATTTTTCCTTCGGCATTGAAGGTTTTGCCTTCAGCAAGGGAAAGATCACACATCCTGTCAGGGAGATGCTGATTACAGGTAATATGACCGAGTTGTGGAACAATATGACAGCAGCAGGAAATGACACCCGTCAGAGTTCGAGATGGCAGATCCCGACACTGGCATTTGAAGATGTTTCCTTCTCGGCATAACGTGAAACATATAAAAGTGACAAATATGAAAATCGCACAGAACAAGGTAGTTGAGTTCTGCTATGAACTCGAAGTCGATGGCCAGGTCGTAGACCATACAGTAAAGGAAAGGCCGCTTGATTACATCCACGGCACAGGAAGTCTCCTTCCCAAGCTCGAGGAGCATATCGAAGGAATGGAGGCTGGAGATAAGTTTGACGTCACCCTCTCCCCTGCTGATGGCTATGGAGAAGTGGATCCTCAGCGCGTCATAGACCTTCCTAAAGCAGCTTTTGAAGTCAACGGAGAGATTCGCGAAGACCTTCTCGTACCAGGAAATACAATCCCTATGATGAACAGTATGGGCGGCGTCATCCCTGGTGTGGTGCTGGAGGTGACGGAAGACTCGGTCAAGATGGACCTTAACCATAGGATGGCCGGCAAGACTCTTCACTTCACAGGTGAGATCATTTCCGTACGTGAAGCCACAGAAAAGGAACTCACAGAAGGACTGCACGGAGAATATGTCCACAGCTGCGGATGCGGCGGATGCCATGGTAATGATGGCGGATGCGGTGACTGCGGAGGCGGAGACTGCTCAGACGGCAACTGCGGTTGCGGCTGCCACTAAAAGATGAAGACTGCTGTTGTCATATTGAACTGGAATACGAAGGGATTTCTGGAGAAATTCCTTCCGGGTCTCATTTCCTCAGTATCAGAATTACCTGACACTGAGGTGATTGTTGCAGACAACGCCTCAACCGATGGTTCGCTGGAACTGATGAAGGAGATGTTCCCTGAGATAAGGACAATAGTTTTTGACAGGAATTACGGATTTACCGGAGGCTATAACAAGGCCTTCGAATCTGTTGATTCCGAATATTTCGTACTGATAAATTCCGACATAGAAGTCCCGGCCGGCTGGCTGAAGCCGCTGGCTGATTGGATGGACTCCCATCCTGAATGCGGAGCATGCGCTCCTAAGCTGCATAGCTGGCAGGAAAGGGACAAATTTGAATATGCCGGAGCAGCAGGAGGTTATCTGGACAGGTTCGGATATCCTCTATGCAGAGGAAGGGTGATGGGCAGACTCGAGACTGACCATGGTCAATACGATAAGCCCAAAGATGTATTCTGGGCTACAGGTGCATGCCTGATGGTCAGAAGCAGCGTCTACAAGGCTCTTGGCGGGCTTGATGAAAGATTCTTCGCTCATATGGAAGAAATAGACCTATGCTGGAGAATGCAGCTTCAGGGATGGAGGGTAACGGTAGTTCCTGATTCTGTCGTATATCACGTCGGCGGAGGCACCCTCCCGGCCACATCACCGTTCAAACTGTTCCTCAACTACAGGAACAATCTTCTGATGCTGGCCAACAATCTGGCATCCACATATGCCCTCGATGCTTTCAGAGAGGGATATGGACTGACAGCGGCCGCAAGGAAAGGCAGGAAGCAAGCAGAAAGATTTATATTATTCAGAAAGATGCTGGACCTTATGTCTGCCTCAGTATATCTGATGACCTTGAAGACAGATTGCTTCAAAGCTGTCCTCAAGGCCCACAAAGAATTCAGAAAACTGGAACATAGACATTCGGAGTCAGAAATATGTGATTTCCTGCAGGAGCATGGAAAAAGATCAGTGGTTAAAGGCAGATACGGCAGATGGATTGTGCTGCAGTCGCTTTTAAGAGGAGACGGAATCTTTGAAAACATAGAATCAGAGGTATTATGAAAATCGTAATTGCAGGTGCAGGAGAGGTCGGTTCTCATCTTGCCAAAATGTTAAGCGGAGAAGCTAATGACATTACAGTCATTGATATGCGTCAGGACAGGCTTGATGCCTTGAGCGCCACAACTGATGTCATCACGGTTCCAGGTAATCCTTCAGCCATAAATGTGCTTCAGGATGCCGGGGTTGCAGAAGCGGACCTTTTCATTGCTGTGAATCCGTCAGATTCTCAGGACGTGAACATCGTCAGCGCCATGCTTGCCAAGAAACTGGGAAGTAAAAAGGCCACAGCGAGAATCAACAATGAAGAATATCTCTCATACGAGAACAAATACCTGTTCACAGAAATGGGCATTGACCTTATGTTCTACCCGGAAAAGATCGCTGCCGGTGAGATCATTGACCTGCTCAGAAGAACAGCATCCACTGATTCCATGGATTTTGCACGTGGCAAACTTCAGATAGCCGTATTCAAGCTGGAGGAAGATTCATCACTTCTTGGTATGAGCATGGAGGAGTTCAGTGCAGTAGTCGCCGGACAGGGTCATAATTTCAGAGTCGTGGCAATCGCCAGAAACAACGATACGATAATCCCTAGGTTCGACACAAGATTCAAATACCATGATCTGGTGTTCATCATATCCAGAAGAGACGGCATGGATATGCTGATGAAATATATAGGCAAGAAAGATATTGAGATCAAGAACCTCATGATTCTCGGAGGAAGTCCTATCGGCGAAATGGTCGCACGCCAGATGAGCAGGCAGATGGATACTATCAAGATTATCGAGATGAACAAAGAGAAATGTCTTGAACTTTCAGAAAAACTTCCAGACAATGTGATTGTCGTCAACGGAGACGGAAGAAATTCGGACATGCTTATCGAAGAGTCAATCAAGGAGTTCGATGCATTTGTCGCCGTCACCAACAGTTCCGAAACAAATATTCTCGCATGTGTCGCTGCCAAGAGACTTGGAATTGCCAGAACCATTGCTGAAGTCGAGAACATCGAATACATCAGGCTGGCCGAAAGCATGGGAGTCGACGCTGTAATAAACAAGAAGCTTATCACTGCAGGAAAAATATATAAGTTCACACTCAGCAACAAGGTTAGATTCATCAAATATATGAGTGGCACGAATGCCGAAGTGCTTGAATATATAGTCGCTCCTGACACAGCAATTACTAAAAAGACTCTTAAGGATATGAACTTCCCGAAGAATGCCATCATCGGAGGTATCATAAGAGGCAACGAATCGATCATCGCCGTCGGCGACACACAGATACAGGCATATGACAGAGTCGCCGTCTTCGCCCTGCCTGAAGCAGTAAAGGGAGTGGACAGATTCTTCAGATAGAGATATGGTAGATAATTTCGGAACAATCGAACTTGAAGGAATGGAGTTCCATTCCTTCCATGGAGTTCTCGAAAGGGAGAAGGCTGCCGGCAACCATTTTACCGTAGACTTCAAAGGAGATCTCGACATGTCAGCCGCAATAGAGACTGACAATCTGGAGGATGCGCTTGATTACTCATTGATATACAACACAATAGCAAGGGAGATGGACATCCATTCCGATCTTCTGGAACATCTGGCCGGAAGGATAGTCAATGCCATCTCCTCTGAATTCATCCAGTTCCGTTCATTTTCGGTAAGAGTATCCAAGCAAAGGCCTCCTGTTGACGGAATTGTCCGATGGTCAAGGGTAACTCTCCACTATAACCGGTCTGTGTAATATGAAGATAGCATTCATAACCCTCGGCTGTAAGTTGAATTATGCCGAGACCTCAACATATGAAAGAGCGCTTCTCAAGGAAGGGTTCGAAGCTGTGCCATGGAATAAGGGAGCGGATATATTTCTTGTGAATACCTGCACGGTCACCGAGCATTCCGACAAGAAAAGCAGGAATATAATACGTAAGCTTCACAGGCAGTGCCCTGAAGCCCGTATTTTCGTAACCGGCTGCTATGCCCAGCTGAAGAAAAAGGAAATAGAAGACATAGAGGGAGTTACTGCAGTATTCGGTGCCGATGAAAAGTCCCGGATAGTCCCGGAAATCATCAGAAGTACAGGAAACCCTGTAAGTTGCGAAACAGAGCCACGCACATTTTTCCCGGCATACTCAAGTGGTGAAAGGACCAGATCATTCCTGAAAGTACAGGACGGATGCGACTACAAATGTCACTACTGCACCGTTCCTTACGCTAGAGGAGAAAGCAGGAACTGCCCTATCGCAGAAATTATACCCCAAGCAGAGGCCATTGCAGCTGAGGGAATCAAGGAGATTGTCATAACTGGTGTAAACACAGGCGACTTCGGTAAATCGACAGGCGAAACTTTCTACGATCTGATACGTCAGCTTAATGATGTAGACGGAATCGAGAGATACCGTATCTCATCAATAGAACCGAATCTGCTTACAGAGGAAATGATCGACTGGATAACATCAGGGACCAAATTCCTCCCTCATTACCATATTCCTCTCCAGTCCGGATGCGACACGATTCTCCGTGAGATGGGAAGGAGGTATGACACTGGGGCATTTGCGAGAAAAATAGAGTATATCAGGGCGAAATCTGAAACTCCCGGAGGTCCCAAGGTATTTTTCGGTATAGATGTCATAGTCGGATTCCCTGGTGAGACTGACGAACTTTTCATGGAGACATATGACTTCCTGAAGGATGTCGTCAAGCCTGCATTCATACACATATTCCCATATTCACGTCGTTCAGGCACTCCCGCAGCAGAAAGAAAGGATCAGGTGCAGGACTGTATAAAGACCAGGAGAGTCCAGATGCTCGAAGACCTGTGCAGAGATCTGCATGCAGAATTTCTGAAAGCTAACAAAGGAGTCAGGGAGAAAGTCCTGTTTGAAAGTACCGACAGAGAAGGGATGATGGAAGGATATACAGGCAACTATATCAGGATATCAAGGCCATATGACCCTGATATGATAGGAAAGATTGTTGAAATAACGATATGACGATATGAAGGCTAAGCTGACATTCCTTGGAACAGGAACATCTCAAGGCGTCCCGATGATAGGATGCGGCTGCGATGTCTGCAAGAGTACCGACCCACGCGACAACCGTCTGAGAGCCAGTGTTTTCGTTGAATATGCAGGGCTCAAGATACTGGTGGACGCAGGTCCGGATTTCAGGCAGCAGATGCTTAGAGCCGGCATATCGTCCCTTGATGCCATCCTTCTGACCCACAACCACAAGGACCACACCGGCGGTCTTGATGATATCAGAGCCTTCAATTATCATGAGAAAAGACCGACGCAGATATATTGTGAAAAATATGTGGAAGATTCACTTCGAAAGGAGTACTCATACGCATTCGCCGAAATCAAATACCCTGGAGCGCCTGACTGGAAGGTACATATCATAGACGAGAAGCCATTCAATATCAATGATATAGAAATCACGCCAATACGTGGCAAACATTTCGCGCTGCCGGTTCTGGGCTACCGTTTCGGCAATATCGCCTATTGTACGGACATGAACCACATCGCAGAAGAAGAGTTCGAAAAGCTTCAAGGGCTTGACCATTTCATCATCAACTGCGTGAGAAGGGGAAGACACATATCACATTACAGTCTTGAAGAGGCTATTGAAGTAGCAAAGAAAGTAGGTGCAGAACATTCATGGCTTACACATCTGTCACATCAGCTGCCTTGCTATACAGAACTGAGAGCCGAGTTGCCGGACGGAATCCTCCCTGCCTACGACGGACTTACTTTAGAATAGCATCAGCAATTTCCGCAGGAGAATCTACGACGATCCAAGGATTGCATGCCTGCAGTTCTTCCTTTCCTCGAAAGCCCCATGACACACCTATGCTTCTGATGCCGGCATTATGTCCTGTCATCATATCCACGTCTGAATCACCGCAATAAACGACCTCTTCCGGTTTCAGGTCCGGTATTTCGGTCATAACATCCCTGATAATCTGAGGATCAGGCTTGACCGGACAGCCCTCACGCTGGCCCAGCACCTTTATGAATTCAAATCGGCCAAGAAGATTTTCCGCCAGCGTTTCGGTACCTGTCTGGAATTTGTTGGATGCAATCGCAAGCTTTACACCCGCATCCGACAATGTCTCCAGCAGCCCCTCAATTCCATCATATGGACGCGTCGAGACACATATATTCTCTCTGTAATATGGAAGAAAATATGACCGCATCTTCTGAACCATCTCGTCGCTCTGTTTTTCCGATGGTAACGCATGTCTGAGGAGTTTAGTGACACCTCCTCCGATGAGATGTCTGTACTCATCCAAGGTTCTGTGAGGACATCCGCACATTTCCAGTGCATGGTTGCATGCATCAGCCAGATCCTTCAATGTATCGAGGAGAGTACCGTCAAGGTCGAATATCACCAGTTTTGTCATATGGACAACAAATATATAATTTACACCAATCGGGACTGATCCGAGCAAGGATCATATTGCAAATATATCACAATTATTATTTATATTTGCCATACTCTTAAAGAAGATGAAACAATTACGGACATATTCGGCAGCATTCTTTCTGCTACTGTTCGGATGGTATTTCTCCAATATCAACCTGTTTCCCCATCTTCACACAATAAACGGAAATTCAGTAGTCCACTCGCATTTCGGAGGCTCCGTCGACCATGACCAAGATGACGACGAATTCTCAGTGATAGACATGCTGTCTAACTTCATGGCTGAATCCGTCCATGAACTATGCAGTTCCGTTGTTCCTTATTATCTGTCATCTGATATATCTGTCGGACTGACACCTGTCTTTCATGCAGGCGAATCATATCTGACCGATACTCTCCGTGGGCCGCCTCAGGCATAATCTCCCCATTGCCCCAACATACATACAGATAATAACGATAACCCCATAAAAGATGAAAAGAATTCTTTCAGCTTTGGTGGCAGCATTATGCATTGTGCTGTCTGCCGAAGCGAACAATACCGACGCACATATATACGGACATATCATAGACAGCGCAACAGGAGAACATATTCCTCATATTATAGTTATCCTTAAAGGCACTACCATCGGAGTAAGCACAGACAACAGCGGTCATTATGTAATGAGGAATCTTCCTGAAGGAAAATTCACGATGGAAGTATCTGCCATAGGATACAAGACCCAGACAAAAGAAGTCGAAATCAGAAAGGGAATGTCCATTGAAGTGAACTTCACACTTGAAGAAGACCATGTACTTCTTGATGGTGTCATAGTTTCTGCAACGAGAAGCGAGACTACAAGGAAGATGTCTCCGACCCTTGTCAATGTGGTTTCTATGGACACTTATGCTCAGGGCAACTGCACAACTGTTGCGCAGGGTCTTGCTTTCCAGCCTGGAGTAAGAATCGAGAACAATTGCCAGAACTGCGGCTTCCAGCAGGTCAGGATCAATGGTCTGGACGGTCAGTACACACAGATCCTCATCGATTCCCGTCCGATCTTCAGCGCCCTTGCCGGAGTTTACGGAATCGAACAGCTGCCTGCAAATATGATAGACAGAGTGGAGATAATGAGAGGAGGAGGCTCTGCTCTCTTCGGATCATCAGCCATTGCCGGAACTATCAATATCATAACAAAGGAGCCGGTACGCAATTCGGCGGCAATATCACATACGACAACCTCAATAAACGGCTCTTCAGCGTTCCACAACACTACAGACATCAATGCTTCCATAGTTTCTGAAGACAATAAGCTTGGCCTTGCCGTCTTCGCTCAGAACACACAGAAGGACGCATGGGATGCCAACGGGGACGGATTTACAGAACTTTCGAAGATATCTGGACAGACCGCAGGTCTCCGAGGATATGTCAAGACAGGCATATATTCCAAGATTACTGCCGAATATCATCATCTGCAGGAATTCCGCAGAGGAGGTGACAACATCGACCTCCCTCCACACGAAGTGATGATTGCCGAACAGACAAAGCACGGAATCAATACCGGCGGGCTGAAATTCGACTGGTTTTCAGCTGACCAGAGGCATAGGCTGAATGTATTTGCATCGATACAGCATATAGACCGTGACAGCTATTATGGAGCGCAGAAGGACCCTAATGCATACGGAAAGACTTCAGACCTGACATGGGTAGGCGGAGCACAGTATATCTACAAATTCAAGAGATGCCTCTTCATGCCTGCAGACCTTACAGCAGGTCTTGAGTATAATGAAGACTACCTTAAGGACAACATGTGGGGCTATGACAGGATCACTGACCAGACCGTCCGGATCGCCAGTCTATACGCTCAGAACGAATGGAAAAACGACAGATGGGGTATCCTTATAGGAGGAAGACTTGACAAGCACAATCTGATAAAGGGAATCATCTTCAGTCCTCGTGCCAACCTCAGATACAACCCTACAAAGAACATCAACCTCAGGGCCAGCTATTCCTATGGTTTCCGCGCTCCTCAGGCATTTGACGAAGACCTGCACATCGACAATGTGGGAGGAACTGTATCGATGATACGTCTGGCTGATGACCTGCGCGTGGAAAGATCTCAGAGCGTGAGCCTGTCTGCCGACCTATACCACAGTTGGGGAGACTGGCAGGGAAATCTCCTCATCGAAGGATTTTTCAGCGATCTTGATGACGTGTTCGCTTTGAAGGAAATAGGCTGGGAGAACGGCGTTCTGATCAAGGAAAGGCACAATGAATCAGGGGCAAGGGTGATCGGAGGAAATCTGGAAGGAAAGATTGCATGGAAGGACAAGCTCCAGATCCAGGCCGGTGTGACTGCACAGAACTCGCAATACAAGGAAGCACGCACATGGAGTGACGAAGGAGACGTGCCTGCCACAAGAAAGATGTTCAGGACTCCTGACCTTTACGGATACTGCACGGCATCATATAATCCGCTAAGACAGCTGAAACTGTCTCTGACCGGCACATACACAGGAAGCATGCTCGTTGAGCATCATGCCGGTGCGATTGCCGATAATATAAGCGTTGAGACCCCTGATTTCTGGGATCTCAACTTCAAGATTGCTTATGATTTCAGGATTTTCAACAGTTTCAAGCTCCAGCTGAATGCCGGTGTGCAGAACATGCTGAATTCATTCCAGCAAGACTTTGATTCCGGAGCAGACAGGGATTCCGGCTATATTTACGGCCCTACCCTGCCACGCTCTTTCTTCTTCGGAATCAGACTTGACTATTGATTACTTCTGCAGGATGCTCAGCCAATCCTGGATAACAGGTTTGGCTGCGTCCCAACAGGTACACCATGGCTTTGCCGCCCAACCATGTCCCTCATTCGGGTAGATGTGCATCGAAGCCGGTACTCCGTTGTATTTCAACGCATTATAATATAGAATCGAGCTAAGTGTAGGCACCTCTGCATCGTCATCGCTCAAAAGTAGCAATGTAGGAGGTGTAGTCTTTGTAACTCTGTTCTCAAGTGAATAATACTCCTGATCGGCGATTGTACGTTTCTTTCCGAGAAGATGTGCGAACGAGTCCTGATGCGACTCCCACGATGATCCGTGAATCACAGGATAGAAAAGGATAGAGAAGGCCGGTTTATCCTTATCAGGAGTAAAGGTAGATGTGTATGCGGCAAGATGTCCTCCAGCAGAGCCTCCGCAGACTCCGACCTGTGCCGGATCCACATTCAGTCTCTTTGCATTCTTCCTCACGAATGACAACGCCTCCTGGATATCCTCGAGAGGCACTTCCTTATGGCCATAATTAGGGAGACGGTATTTCACCACTACTGCAGTAACACCTATGCTCTTGAAATATTCTGCAATCGCATAGCCTTCGAATTCAATGTAGACTCCTCTGTATCCACCGCCCGGAATCACGACCACAGCCTGTCCGGTAGCCTTGGCAGGATCAGCCTTGAATACATAGAAACGGGTCTCGGATGTCTCTCTGTACACATTCTTCTCATCAATATATTCCTTTTCCGTCTCTTCATTTGAATGCGGAGCAGTCGAGTTGTCCCACACGCGGATTTCCTCGTCAGCCCTGCAGACCAGCTCACGCTTTCCCGGAGGAGTCGGAGGATTGCTTCTGTCAGACTCGAGGAAAGCAAGCCATCTCTTCACCTCACCAAGCCAGCTGTCACGATACTTCCAGTCCATCTTTCCGAACCAGCCGTGACCTCCGGAAGGATATATGTGCATGGCAGCCTCGACACCATGATCCTTCAAAGCCTTGTAGTACATGGTGGAACTCTGAGGGAATACAGTGAGATCATCGTCACTCAAGAGGAGAAGAGTCGGAGGAGTATTCTCGTCGACCATTCCGGACACATCCATAGCCTTGACCTTTGCCGCTGTAATATCCTTTCCCACAAGCCTTTGAGTAGCATCGGAACCAGCCCAGAACACGCTTCTTTCCATAGCTCCATACACGAGGATAGCGAAATCAGGACGCTGGACTCCCTTGGCAGTGGCAGAAACCCACGCCGCCAGATGGCCACCTGCCGAACTTCCGCATATTCCTATCTTCTTAACATCAAGATTCAGGTCTGCAGCATTATTCCTCAGATACTCCACAGCCCCTGAAGCATCTTCATATGATGCCTCCTTATGACCGTAATTCGGCAGACGATATTTCAACACGGCAGCGGTAACTCCATTTTCGCGGAGCCATTCGGCAAACATAGTAGAGAAACTTACATTTCTGTAGCTGCCTCCGGGAACGATCACTATACCGTATCCGTTTGCATTTTCTTTCGAGGCCTTGAAAAGATAGAGATCGGCAGAAGATGTATTGGATATCTTACGTCCCTTCGCAACTTCATTTCTGGTCTCCTGGTTCGAGAATTTCGCCGTAGAATTGTCCCAAAGTGTAACAATCTCATCAGCAGACGATTCCATCACGACTCTCTCCTGAGCCTGTGATTCATTCATAGATGCCACAACAAGTCCCATAGCAAGAACAGTCTTTAAAATACGTTTCATTTCTGTCATATCGTATTGGTTTATTCAGTTTTCTGATCTCTGCATATATCGCAGGTTCCACAATCCTCGGCCTCTTTCTGACCGAAATATTCCAGAAGAAAGGAACTTCTGCACACATCTTCCTCATTGACGTAATCCACCATCTTCTGCATTCTTTCAAGAGCTGAACTCTTCAGCATCTCATATCTTTCCGGATCCAGATTGACATTTTTCGGACGAAGCCTGTCGTGATGCAGGAAAAGGACTGTCGCCCTGTCACACGGAACATATCGGATGACATGCTCCAAAGCCAGATTATAAAGCAGCTGACGCAGGCCCGGCACCGTTACTCCGATCTGCGAAGCCACATACTCTTCATCTATAGGCACAGGATAGGAAAAGAGTCCGGTGTATCTGCGCATCAGCACATCAAGAAGTGTCAGCATGCGGTGATCGGGAAATTCCACATCATAAAGTTCATTCCTGTCCACAATGACCTGCACCCTTGTGGAAATATCCACATCCTCGGAAAGAGTCCAATGTGCAGTACGTTCGATATAGACCACCGCATAATAAGCCGAAGCCCTCTGGAGGCCATAACGACGGCAGAAGTCCTCAAGATTGAACTTCAGCTGACGGCCCTCCCCTGCGTCATAAGGTATATCGAAGAAGGTGTGCACCTTGTGATATATGTCCTCTATATATTCAAGAGACGGGAATGAAACTGATGCAATCTGGCGCAGACGCTTGATGTCCGTCGAGTTCCACAGAAGAACAGCAAAGCTGCGTTTCCCGTCACGTCCACCTCTGCCTGCTTCCTGAAAATATGCCTCCGGGCTGTCCGGAACGTCAAAATGCACCACGAACCTGACATCCGGCTTGTCTATACCCATGCCGAAGGCGTTGGTGCAGACCATGACCCTTATCTTATCCGATTTCCATTTTTCCTGACGGTCAGTTCTGGAATCTGTTCCCAGGCCTGCATGATAATATGAAGAGGATATCCCGTTCGCTGCAAGGAATGCAGCGAGTTCCTCAGTCTTCTTCCTGTTCCGCACATACACGATACCAGTTCCTGCAACATTGCTGCAGACAGACAGCAGCTGTCCTAACTTGTCCTCACATTTCCTGACGATATATGAAAGATTCGGTCTTTCGAACCCGCTTTTGATCAGAGTCCTTTCTTCAAATCCAAGACGGTTCATTATATCCTCAGCGACCTGCGGTGTAGCCGTCGCCGTAAGGGCAATCACCGGGGCATCTACAATTTCTCTGAGTCTGCCTATCTGAAGGTAATCCGGACGGAAATCATAGCCCCATTGAGATATGCAATGAGCCTCATCGACAACAATATAGCTGACGTTCATTTCCCTTACATAATCACGGAAAAGGCGGGTTCCCAGACGTTCCGGAGACACATAAAGAAATTTGAAGTCCCCATATGCCGCATTATTGAGGGTCAGCTCGACTTCACGCCTGCCCATGCCCGCATTGACGCAGAGAGCCTTGATCCCACGTTCATTGAGATTCTGCACCTGATCTTTCATCAAGGCGATCAGAGGTGTCACGACAAGGGCGATTCCTTCCCTTATCATAGCCGGAACCTGAAAGCACACCGACTTGCCGCCACCTGTCGGGAGGATTGCAAGCACGTCCTTTCCTTCAAGAGCAGCATTGACTATTTCCTCCTGTCTGGGACGGAAAGAGTCATACCCCCAGTATTCCTTCAGAATATCAATCGGCTTCATTTATAAGCATCATCACAATCATTGCAAATATAGCTATATTTTACACAAAATTCTTCGTCTCTCAGTTTGCCGAATCGTAAAAAAAGTTTATTTTTGCATCGCCATCACTATGGAAGTTATAAACCTTAAATATTTTATTAAAAAATTATGAGCAAAATTGATTTGACCAAGTACGGTATTACCGACGTGAAGGAAGTTCTTCACAACCCATCTTACGAGGTTCTCTTCGCAGAGGAGACTGACCCAACTCTTGAGGGATACGAGAAAGGCCAGCTTACTGAGCTTGATACCATCAACGTTATGACAGGTATCTACACAGGACGTTCTCCTAAGGATAAGTTCTTCGTAATGAACGAGGCAAGCAAGGACACTGTATGGTGGACTTCTGAGGAGTACAAGAATGACAACAAGCCATGTTCAGAGGAAGCTTGGGCTGACCTTCGTGCAAAGGCCATCAAGCAGCTCAATACAGCTAAGAAGCTTTATGTAGTTGACACTTTCTGCGGAACCAACGAGGCTACACGCCTTAAGGTACGTTTCATCATGGAAGTAGCTTGGCAGGCACATTTCGTAAAGAACATGTTCATCCGTCCTACAGAGGAGGAGCTTGCAAACTACGGCGAGCCTGATTTCGTATCATTCAACGCTGCAAAGGCAAAGGTTGACAA
>JAFQGK010000034.1 GCA_017398335.1 Bacteroidales bacterium
TAGCAACCCAGGTCGCCATAACCAAGGTCATCAAAAAGGAGGAACACGATGTTGGGCTTTTCCGGCAGTTTGTCGGCACATCCGGTCAGCGAAAAAGCTGCAAGAGGCAGAGCTGCCGCTGACAGATTACGCATTTTACGAACTTCTATTTTCATATCTTTATATTAATTCTGAAATGACTACCTGTTGAAACGTTTCAAAGGTAGTCATTCTTTTTATAAATTACAAAAAAATCATATTTCCTGCTTCTTCCTGCGCCAGTTCAGAATCGGCAAGAGGAAGGAGATTACAGCTGCTGCGACCCAGAAGGCCGACACGTATGTGAAATCATACTGGACGATTTCGCCGGTAATCTCATCGCGTATCGCCTGACCGTCAATGAGCCATCCGCTGATGATGTTCATAAGTCCGGCAGCCGCATATGATGCAAGTCCTACGATACCCAAGGCCGCACCTGTCGCCTTTCTCGGCACGAGATCTACCGCCATCAAGCCTCCTATGAAGCTGATGAGTACACCTATGGCTATACCGAAAAGCACCATTGCCGCAATGTTCACTACCCAACCGTCACCACCATAGAGGAAGAGGACGAGAGCGACGGACTCCATGATTCCAGCCACAAGAGCAGGCCACTTTCTGTCACCCTTGAACACAGTGTCGGATATCCATCCGGCGCATACGGTACCGATGATTCCGGCAATCGTATTGACAGCAATTATCGAAGACGCTTCGAGCAGTTCAAAACCCTTGGTCTTCTGAAGAAAGAACATACCCCACTCATTGATAGCGTAGCGGCTCATATACATGAAAGCACTTGAAAGAGCCAGAATCCACACTCCCGGGTTACGAAGGACCGCCTTCTGGATTCTACTCGTCTCAGCGGCATTGTCTGAAGCCTTTGCACTTCTTTCCTGAAGTTCCCTGTCATATTCTTCCTGTGTCTTCTCGCCGGCAAGCACCTCGACAGGTGCAAAGCCCTTGCTCTCCGGTGTATCATGAAGCCAGAACGCTATGAGAGTGACGCCAAGGACACCTGCCAGTGCCGCGCCGAAAAATCCCCACTGCCATCCGGCAGCCGAAACCAGGGCAGCCACGAAGAGGAAGGAGAGGCCTTCGCCAAAGTTATGAGATGCACTGAAGAAGCCATAGAATGTACCTCTGATCTTGAGAGGATACCAGCGGGAAAGGGAGATGATTGCCGGAGGAGAGCCCATAGACTGCGACCATCCGTTCAATGTCCACATGATGGCAAACATTATGAACATTGAAGCACTGGCGATTCCTGCCGATCCTTCCCAGAATCCAAGGATTCCCATCATGAAGTTCGCAAACGCAGATACGATCAGACCGGTTGCCATGAACTTCTTGATGTTGCAGTAGTCTGCAAGGAAACCGTTCACAAACTTTCCTACCGCATATGTCCAATACAGACAAGCTCCGATGATACCGAGCTGTGTAGCATCAAGCACTCCCGAATCGATGATAGGCTGCTTCATCACATTAAGCGATGTACGGCAGACATAATAAAGGCTGTATCCTAAAGTCGCAGCCACGAATGCCTGAAACCTGAGCCTTTTGTATTTGCCCTCAGCCTTGTCTGCCGGCACCTTTTCAGCAGCAGGAGTACTTACTTTATAAAAATCTAGAAATCTCTTAAACATTCGCGCAATTGATTAATCGTGCCTTCCTACTGAACGCAAATACTTGATCAGCAATTCCGGACGGTCTGTCTGGATCATTGATGCCCCCATTTCCAGATACTGAGCATAAACCTCTGCCGGATCTGCAGCAGCCAGAGCAGCATCGTCATCATTACCAAGACCACCGCATACTGAAGGCCAGAATGTATTGACCCAAAGTTTAGATCCCATCTTCTTGATTTCAGCAGCACAGTTGTCGATTTCTTCTCCCGGAACCTGCCAGCAGACCTCAAATGCCATAGGCACGACATTTCTTTCCAGATACTCTGCAAAAAGAGCCTGACCCTTAGGTCTGTTAATATCGATGATAGGCATATAGAGAAGGTTATTCTTGTGCTTTGCCATATCCTCGTTAACCTTATCAATATTGCTCTTACCCTTCATGAGTACCTGACCTGTTACGCCAAGTTCCTCAGTAAGTTCAACAATCTCCTTATAATAAGGATATGAGTGGTCCACATTTACAAGGATTCTATCCTTGCAGCAGAGGAGAGCCTCACGAAGAGTAGGAATTCTGAGGGAATCCGTAGTCACATTATGCGCTCTCTTAAGCTTGAAGGTCATGAGAGAATCATAAGTCATATCTTTGATCAGACCCTTACCGTTTGTCATTCGGTTGATTGTCTGGTCATGCATAAGAACGAGCACGCTGTCCTTTGTCATCTTGACATCAAGCTCCATCATGTCGACGCCCATACGGATTACAGACTCAATTGCAGGAATGGAATTCTCCGGATAGTTTCGCCAGTCACCTCTATGAGAAATGACTACAACATAGTCTGAATTCGGGTCATTGATTTCTGCGAGGATCTTTTCAGCCCTGGTAGCATACTGTGACTGCTGTGCGCAGGAAGCAATGACCATCGCTGCTGCAGCAAGACAAAAATAGATAAGCTTTTTCATATTGAAATCGGTATTAGTTGTCAATAAAAAGTGGTCTGTCAAAACAGACCACTAATTTACTAATTTTTAATCATCTTCTATGAAAAAATCATAGTTTTCCATACTTGATGTTTTCTTAGAAGATGATTAAAAAAAGAAGGCCGCAGTTTACCTGCAGCCTTCGCAATAATTGATTTAAACTACTTAGGTGCTGACCAAATAATATTGGTTACACAAGACGGATCCTTCATATAACCAATGTTCTCCATATAGTTAGCCTCAGAGATCGTTCTTTCGACACCATCAACAATAATTCTACCGCTGGCTGTGATGTTTTTGGTAGGGAATGTATTGTTGTGGTTAGCCCAAAGAAGACCAATGTACTTGCCTGCTCCGCTGAGAGTCTTGATGGTTCCATAGTTTCCACCGCCTTCAATTCCGGTGATTGTAGCTGAACCGGCAAGAGCAAAGATACCGCCGACAGTACCGGAGTAATTATTTGTCGCCTCAAGATCACCGTTGTTCACGCAGTTCTTGAGTGTACAATGGTGAGAGACATTGCAGACAATGTTACCAAGACGGCCGTTGGCCACAGTGTTGACCTGATTACCGTTGTTTGTCACATCCTCAAGGATAACACCTGTATTTGCAGTCGCAAGAATACCTGAACAACGTCCGATCTTGACATTCATGTTACCGTTGTTCACGCAGTTCTTAATTGTAACCTTATGGTCCTGAGCCGCATTAGGAGTTGTTGCAAAACCGCAGATACCACCATACATTGCACATGTAGCACCATTTGCCTGGTTTGAACCTCCGTCAAACTCTACGTCTGCATTTACAACGCAACCCTCGAACAAGGTCTTGCCGTACTCAGCTTCGCCGATCAGACCGGCATATGCATATCCGCAGACACCACCGATTGAGAATCTCTTTGATGCAGTTGTTCCGGCAGAAACAATCTTACCACCGATCTTTACATTAGAGATTGTAGAGTGGATAGCTGTACCTACGAGCATTCCGGCATCTGCCTGATCTGTTGCAGTAACGTTGAATGTACCACTGAGTTCGAGGTTCTTGATTGTTGCATTATGTGCCACCTGGAAAAGACCGAATGTCTGATTGGCTCCAAGGACAACAACAGGGTTGAATCCTGTGATCTTGCGGTTATCACCGTTGAATACTCCCTCGAATGGTGTTGTATTCTCAACTATGCCAGCTGCATTATTGGCATTTGAAGTCTTGGTTGCATCAGCAAGAGCCTGCCAGTCGATTGCCTCATTCGAAAGATCTATGTCAGCAAGAAGAAGGATTTCACCGGTCTCTTCATTTGTCCATCTGATTAATGAACCGCCAGAGTTGGCTGCTACGATGAATGCTGCAAATTCTTCAGCATCAGTAATACCGCCCAATGATGGATTAGGATCCACATAAGTATATCCGGCCTGGTTTACACTGATTACAGCAACCGCTCCCTTACCAGTAAGCGATCCGCCTCCAGAAATTCTGATTTCACCGGTACGGGGACGTGTAGTAGTGGTCTCGTCCTTATAGTTTGAAGCAAACTGGAATGAAATGATAGAATCCCCTGATCCATAAGTTGCAGATGGAGTTACCCAATCTGGACATGTAAGAATCCAGTTTGCATCAGTTGTCAAAGTGACAGCAACTGATTCCGGATTCTGAGCCTCAACATCAATGGATGGAAGGTCTACAGACATGTTTACTTCCGGCGCTTCCTGCTCACATGAAGCAAAGAGTGCTCCACAGCAAAGAATTGCAACGATTGATTTAAATATCTTTTTCATACTTTAATATTTGATCTTATTTTACTTTAACAAGCATATAGTTAAGACAGCTTCTCTCACCTTTGGAGTCAGAAACAGAGTTTACGACCGAACCTTTTCCGGCTGCAGCATCATACACCCACATGACTGAAGATCCTCCACCGTCGAGGTTTGTCACATTGGCTGCTCCAAGCTTCCTGGCAAGAACCATCATCTCCTCATGAGACATTCCACAGGAGAACCAATCCTGTCTTCCATCCACCTGTACAAGCCAAAGGGTCTTCTTGTCAGCACTGATCAACGGATAAGTGCGAGGATCCCTGGCTTTAGGATCATGGTTGGACGGGAGTGACGACAGATTATCGGCTCCGTTCTTCATCAGATGGAACATTGATGAGACCTGAGTTGCGATAGGCCTTGTCGTTTCGCCTTCAATGGTCATATCACAACGCAGCTCAATTGTCGATCCGACAGAAACAAGAGCGCCGAACTGCTCTGCCTTTGCACCTGAAAGCGAAATTCCCACCTGATTCTGAGATGTAATGTACGGAAGTGCAGAAAGCGTCGTAGTCCTTCCATCAGAGATTGAAATAACCTTGGCTGCAGCATAGCCTGTATTCACCTTCATAGGCTGGTCCACATACTCGGCAATGACATACAAAGCGTTCTTTGCAAGAGGATTTGTCAGCTTTGGCGAATCGGCATGAGGCTGCTTCCTGTAGTGGTAATCATAAAGGTTGACCTGATATGATGCAGATACGTGCCTGAGCAGAGTATCATTCATCGAATGCCACTCGAACTCCTGTCCTGCCGCGCTAAGCTTGCCATTGAATCCTTTCTTGCCACATGAAGCAGTTCCGTCTGTAAAGACGGTGAGGCCCCACGAATGGTTCGGCAACTTGCTGCGCACTGAAGGATTGTTGACGTACACAGGCTTCTCGTTTTCAATGTGGGCTCCTCGTGAGATACCGTCATTGGAATCGAAGAATCCTGCATTTATGCCAGCAATGATATTTTGTCCTTCGCTGCGTTTCCTTGCACATAGCATAGAAAGAGTCTCGCGAATCTTGAAACCATTGTTGCTGTTGTTGTTACCGTTCGGATTAGGCACGCAATCATTTGCATATGACGCGGTCACCTCCACATTAGGATTGGAGAGGTCAACCTCCAGGACATTTACCTTAAGCGGAGTGTTGATACAGTTGCAATGAGTGTATTTCACACCTGAAGCAACCTGAAGTACCTTCTCCTCTTTCCAATTGAGATATGAGTCCTTGGTGCTGTCGATTGTCACCTCCGCCATATCATAACCCTCCTTAGCAGGAGAAACCACGGCATTGAGGTAAGCGTCCCAATCCGCATCTGCCGGATTGTCCTTATAAGAAGCGTACAAACCGACATGTCCCTTTCCGGTGCACTTGACGATGTTCGCAGGGACCTTATTGTATGAACAAGCCCATGCTGGGCCGATCTCTCCTGACTTCTCAGCCAGAATGCATCCATAGTTGGTACAACCGGACACCTTGCCTTCATTATATGCCACAAATCCGGCAGTACGGGCATTGACCGGGCAAAGAATGTTGCCACGGTTTGTGCAGTTCTCGATATTAGCTGATGAATATCCGCAAATACCTCCAAGGCGGATATCTCCACCAGAACCAGTACCGGCATATGACTGAGAAGCACGTACAGTACAGCCTGTAACCGTTCCTCCCTCTGCATATCCGACAATTGCTCCCGCATTGACCGATGCAGCATTGCCTTTCAAGGTAATGACATCTCCGTCAGCGCCCACATTAAGAGCGACAACTGACGCATTCCTTGCATAACCGAAGATTCCGGCATATGGAGATTCTGCAAGATCTGTTGCCCAGCTTATATTCTTGATGGCATGTCCTTTTCCGTCAAAATTTCCGGTAAACGGACTTGTCTTTGTTCCTGCCGGCACCCACTCCTTGATAGACGAAGCATCAATGTCATTGAGAAGCACTATGTTTCCGTCCACCATGAAAGGTGTCAGAGAACCGCCTTCGTTGACGGCCTGAGCAAAAGCCACTAGGTCTTCTGCATCTGCGATACCACGTACAGCTAAGCCACCTTCAAGTCTGGCCTGAGAAACCTTGACCTCCACGCTTGCGCCTTTTATGGTCTTGACCGTAATCACAGCTTCTCGTGAAGCTCCGGTCTGGTTAGCTTCAAACGCAAAACTTGCCCTTACAGGATCTGCCGATGCCTTACCTGATGAAGTCTCCACCTTTATCCACTTTGCATCAGTTCGGATAAGCCAATCCTCAGAAGATGTTACGGTCAGAAATTCCTGACCTCCCTGCGGATCCAGTGCGACTTCCTTCGGAGACACCTCCAAGGCAGACGGGCGCGGTTCTTCTTCCCTCGGGCCGCAGGAGAAGAGTACTCCTACGGCCAGAAGAAAACTTAACATATGATTGTTCTTAAACTTCATATCTTACTTTGATAGTCCATCTTCCCAACCAGGGTTCTGAGAAAGAGCACCGTTAGTAATCTGTCGCTGATCTGCCGGGATTGGCCACAAGTAATCCTGACCCTCATTCCACTTATATGTTTCATTAGCATAATATGTGAGGAATCCGCTTGTGCCATCTGTCAAGGTGTAGTTTCCACCGATCTCAATGTGGTTCGCCTCCGGTACTGATGTAGTGCCCTTGGTTCCCTGATAAAGATAGAGGTCAGCAGTACCGTCCTTGTCAAGGTCATGATCGCCAAGTCCTGAGAAATAGACGCCTGAGAATCCCTTGGTTTCAGCTGGAGTAATCCACTTACCCTCTTTCCAGCGAAGCATATCCCACTGACGGAAGCCTTCGCAAGCAAGCTCGACTGTGCGCTCACGACGGATTTCAAGGATTGCTGCAAGCTGAGTACCCTCTGCATTCGGATAGTACTTTTTCATAAGAGGATCCACTGCTGTAGGAACAGTTGCCATCTTCGGCATGCCCACGCGTGCACGGATAGGGTCTATTGTAAGAGCGACGTCAGCATCTGTAAGAGTTCCGAGCTCAGCCTTAGCCTCTGCATAGTTGAGGAGGACCTCAGCATAACGGAAGAGCGGGAAGTCTGATGTAGAAGTTGTAGCACCTTCATGAGTGATATCGCTGATGTACTTGATCACACGGTAACCATTGAGGGTTCTCTCCATTGAGAGCTTCTCAGGAGCAGTTTCACCAATTGCGATATAACCAGGGCCCTGGATAGTCTGAGCCATACGAGGGTCACGACCCTTGAAGGCATCAAAGTAAGACATTGTTGCAAGTTCAGCCTCTGTATAAGCTGTTCCGTCATTCTTAAGATAATGGTTCACGAAACGTGTAGTTGCAGAGTGCTTGTGATTCTTATAGTCGAACTGGATACCATGACGAACCTGTACGATATCATCACTGTTGTAAGCTCTTGCAAAGATTGTCTCAGTAGGATCAGCAACCTCAAGTACGAAATACTCACGGTAAGAAGCGTTAGTAGCCTTACCTGCAATACCCATTGTATTACCGGTGTAAAGAGCCTTCTTGCCGATAACCTTCTCTGCTGCGCTTACAGCCTCCTGGAGGAACCAGGTAGAAGAGATGGTCTTATCCTCGAACACCTGCTGATCCTGAGGAACGAACTCTGTGCCTGCATGATACTTACGGAATGTACCCTCGAACAAAGCAGCACGAGCCTTGAGTGCCATAGCGGCATTCTTTGACACATGGAAGAGTGGGCCGCTGCCCCAAGCCTCAGGAAGACGCTCATATGCCTTGTCGCAGTCCTCAAGAACCTTCATCATAACATATCCGCGTGGGTCACGTGGCTTGTTCAAAGACTCAGTATCAGAAGATCCGATCACATAATCATACCAAGGCATGTCACCATACTGGCGTACCATCTTGAAGTAGAAATATGCACGGAAGAAATATGCAACACCATTATACTTCTCACGGACAGCCTCATCCTTACAGTTGACAGACTGCTCAAGGAAGTAGTTGATATTCATGAGCGGAGTGAAAGTTCCGTTGCTTGTAATATAGCCGTTGCCATCCACTGAAGGAACTGACCATGATTTAGAAGAAGGTGTTCTTGTTCCCTTCTGAAGGGTGTTCAAAGAACCTCCCATCATATCATCGCAATAAACCTCTGCGATATCTGTATCTTCCAGCACGTCTGCATAGAACTTATTTGTCCACAACTCAAGATCGGACTCTGTCTGGAAGAATGAGGCTGGAGACAACGCAGTCTCAGGAGATTTCGTAAGGAAATCCTCGCACGAAGTCAAAGACATCGCAGCGAAAACAGCCAAAATCATATAATTAATCTTTTTCATGATTCTCTACGTTAGAATGTAATATTAACACCAAATGAGAAGATCTTTGAATATGGATATGAGCAGTCACCGTAAGCGCTTGATGTTGCAACTTCAGGATCGACTACATCTGTCCACTCCTTCATTGGAGACCAGTACCAAAGGTTCTCACCTGAGAAGTAGAATCTTACTTTCTCGACAGCCTTGGTCTTGAGTGGAAGGGTATATCCTATAGTGAGGTTCTTCAAACGGATGTATGAAGCATCCTGCATGAAATAGTCGCTGGTCTGGAGGCTTGAGCCGCACATACGGCCACGACGACGTGGGAAGAGAACGTCGCTGTTGTCAGCGCCTTCCTCATCTGACCAACACTTCTCAGCGAAGTTCTTAGGTATGAATGTAGGTCTGTGGTATGAATATGTATTCCAGAAATAGATACAGTTATAATCCGGCATCCAGCTGACCTTACCTACGCCCTGGAAGAATACCGAGAGGTCAAATCCCATCCACTGGAGATCACCCTTGAGAGAGTAGATATAGCGTGGCTTGGTGTTACCGATGATTCTTCTGTCACCAGGATTTGCCAATGTGTTATCACCAGTGTTGATGACGCCGTCACCTGCATCAGGAATACCGTCACCGTCAGTATCAATTGTAGGGAGGTCAAGATACTTGATATCACCTGACATCAGGACATTGTTAGGAGCTTTACCTGAATAAAGACCCTTGTTCGGAATCTTATCGTTTACTTTCGATGCATAATCAGCAGCCTCCTCATCAGTTGCGAAGAGTCCGTCTGTAGTATATCCCCATACATCACCGAGAACCTTACCTACATAGTGGTCAGAAAGGAGGTTGGTAGGGTTGTCATACTTAGTGATGGTAGTCTTGTAGTCTCCGAGGGATCCGGCTACCGAATAAGTGAAGTCCTTGCCTGCAAGCTTGAATCCGTCCTTCCAAGAAACCACGATCTCGTAACCCTTTGTTCTAAGGTCGGCGGCATTGGTCTTAGGAGCAGCAGAACCATAAACTGAAGGAAGAGTCATTGCCTTGGTAAGCATGTTCTTTGTGTCACGGATGAACAAGTCAGCAGTAACATTCAATCTGTTCTGGAAGAAACCGAGATCAAAACCGAGGTTCTGAGTGATTACAGTCTCCCAAGTAAGGTCTGAAGATACAGGAACTGTTCCCTGAGCGAAGCTTGACTTGGTTGTTCCGTTAAGAAGGATGCTCTGTGATCCGGTCTTGATAGTGTCCCAATAGTAGTAGTCACTTACCTGCTGGTTACCAAGAGAACCGTAAGATACTCTTACCTTTGCATTGCTCCACCAGCTCTTGAGTGGCTTGAAGAATGGCTCCTCAGAAATACGCCATCCGGCAGAAGCTGATGGGAAGAAGCCCCAGCGCTGTCCCTTAGGGAAGCGTGAAGAACCGTCATAACGTCCTGAAAGTTCTACAAGATAACGTCCTTTCCAGTCATAATTCACACGTGCAAAAAGACCGAGAGTACGGTATGAAGATATTGACTGTGAAGCAGCCTCGATATTATTCAAGCCATCCTCATTGGTTGTAAGACCGATGAATGAAAGGCTCTCGCTCAATCCACCTTTCTGTGTAACTGAAAGAGTTGTTCCATAATAGTCATCGAAGTTACCACCGAGTGTAGCAGAAATATTGTGATCATTGAATGATCCGCTGTAAGCGAAGTAGGCATTAGCTATATGACCATCCTGATAGTAACGTTTCTGACGATAGAAATCGTATACTGAACCATTGGTAAACTGTCCAGGAGCCATACCTGCTGTAGGGTTCTTATACAGCTGCTTGTTGATGTTGTCGTATGAGTTCGCAGTAGGAAGAGATCTGTACGCCTCAACATTGTCACGACGCTTGTAGGTATAATCCGCAATGAACTTAAGGCCTTTCACGATATTGAATGTGAAACGGTTTGTCATTGTGAAATAATTTCTAGTTCTCTTATTGAAGTTACGTCCATCTGTGTATGGACCACCACGTCCAGAGAAGATAGGAGATGTTGCGTCTGCCATATAACCTGGATACATGTTCACAGTACCGTCAGGGTTCCATGGAGTAAGCATAGGACCTACGTTCTGAGTAAAGTTCCAGAGGATACCAGTACCGGTATTTCCCTGGAGACCATCCTGCTCCCAGAAACCGCCATAAGTATAAAGCTGACGCTCGAAGCTGAGTGAGTTCGAATATGTCAACCAATTTGTAAGCTTCGCATCAATCTTACTTCTAAGGTTGAAGCCATTGAACTTATCCTCACCTTCGTTATTGAAGAGACCCTCTCTATAAAGATAACGTCCGCTCACGAAGTACTTGACCTTGTCTGTACCGCCGCGTACCGAGATATTGTGCTCAGTCTCAGGACGTGTGCGCTTGAAGAGGAAGTCATACCAGTCGAAGTTGCCGAGGTATACATACTGATATGTTCCTGTCTCATCTGGAATGACCCATGGGCGCTCCGGATTTTCTGTAACGTCATAACGACGTTCTTTCATCATCTCAATCTGATCTTCTGTGAATGTCCATGCACCATAACCCTTATAGTACTCATAGAATTCATTACAGAGAGTTACATAGTCGTAAGAAGATGTGATGAAGTCTGTAGATGTTGTGTTTGTAGCAAGGCTGACACGACCATCATAAGAGATAGAAGCCTTGCCTGTGCTTCCGTTCTTTGTGTTGATGAGAACGACACCGGCAGAAGCCTTGGCACCATAGATTGCGCAGGCAGAAGCATCCTTGAGGACAGATACAGACTCGATGTCGTTCGGATTCACCTGACCGAGACTGCCTTCAACACCATCAATAAGGATAAGAGGGGAACCTGAGTTGATTGATACGTTACCACGGATTGAGACCGAGTACTCACTTCCCTCGACTGAACCATTACCCATTGTAAGAAGGAGTGAAGGGTCTGCTCCCTGAAGAGCCTGAGCGGCACTGTTCACCGGACGCATGGCAAGATCCTTACCATCAACAACGCCGACAGCACCTGTCAGGTTCACCTTTTTCTGAGTACCATATCCGACTACTACCACCTCGTTCAGGTAGTTCTGGTCAGATTCGAGTACAATTACGCACGGGCTTGCAGCCGCGTTCTCAAGGGTTACCTCCTTCTCAGTGAGACCGATGAAAGAAGCAACGAGAGTAACAGGATAAGTAACTCCCTTGAGTTCAAAATTACCATCAAGGTCAGTGATGCATCCGTTGGATGTTCCCTTGACCATGATACCTGCTCCCATGAGAGGTTCTCCGGCGTTGTCAGTTACCGTACCTTTCACAGTCGCAGACTGTCCGGCAGCAGAGAATGGCATGGCCATCATTCCGCAGAGGACTGTCACCAGTACAAACAGTCTTATCAGACCGCTCGCAGCTTTTGTGTGATTGCTCATAGTTGGTTATTATTAATGATTAGTTAGTATAATAAGTAAGTGGTTACTTAACATTTACTCTTAGGTATATCGGACGATGGTCTGACGGACGCTTGAATCCTGTCGCCTCATCCTTGACTATGGAAGCAGTCCACCAGTCCTGCAGCACATCCGCATTGCTTACATTCTTCATCATTGCGGGAGAACAGTAGACAAAGTCGATACGGCTCTTGCCGCTCGTGGTGGTCTTGAATTCCCCCTTGTGCTTCTCATTGACCACATCAACATATGGCGTATTCTCCAGCACATAATCATGCACCAGGAACCGAGTATCATCCAAGGAATATTTGTAAGTGTCATTATCCAGAGAAGACTGGGCATTGAAGTCACCGGCCATAAGCCACCACTCATTCACAGGATCCTTCGATTTTCCGATCGTGTGGTCGCAGATGTAGGTTATCTCCTTAAGTCGGTAATAATCTCCTCCCTTATTCGCTTCACTCTCCTTCTGCGCTGCGGAACCACTCACTCCGAATGCATATTTCTGAGGACATGTGTGGAGAGTCACAAAATTCAGAACTCTGCTGTTGATGACCATCTGATGATGGCCACAACCATGTGTAACGACAGAATCCGCACCGTTGCCAATGATCTTGTCTACGGTGTGGATCGGATATCTTGAAGTGATTACCTGTGGAAAATTATCACGTTGGCCACCTTTGGCCCAGTAAGAATGACCGTATCTTGCAGCAAGCTCGCCCCAGCCGTCAGGAAGATATACCTGATCTTTCGGCATTGACTGCTTGGAACCGGTCTGATAATTTGAACGGGCTTCGCACCAGATGCAGACATCCGGCTTATAACCTTTAACCCATTCTACGAAATTGTCATAATTGTTGCCCTGGTCTGACCACATTCCATTCTGGATATTCCAGACCAGAACAGTGATTAGCTTACCCCCCCCAACTGGCTGATTCTGAACACTTTCTGCTGTCTTAGGCTTATCACATCCTAAGACAGCAGCGAGTGCGGACACATATATCAGCAAAAGTTTCTTCATCAATCCTTAGCTTAGAACCTGAACTTGACGACTATAGGATAATGATCCGAAGGGTTGCAGAAACCATTGAGTTTACGAGGATCACGGGATGATGTAGCAAAGCCGTCTGTGATATGATATGCATCCTGCACCTTCTTCATTAAAGGATCCGTAAGATACACCATGTCGATTCTGCGTCCTGAGAAGGTAGATTTCTGGAACTCACCCGGATACAGCTTCTCTATGACATCGATATACGGAGTTTCGGCCTTGATGTAATCATGAAGAAGGAATGCCGTGTCATCATCAGGACGGTTGTAATGAAAATTGTCGGCTCTCGAAATGGCATTGAAGTCTCCTGTCATTATCCAGTTTCCTTCGCCCTTAGAATCTTCCTTCAGAATGGTCTGCTCACAGATGTATTTCATTTCTGTTGCCCTGAAGTAATCCCCGCCATGCTCCTCAGCACTCTTCTTCTGGTCCTCTGCCAGATAAGCATATTTGAACGGATAGGTATGAAGAGTTACGATGTTTACTGTCTCGCCTTCGATATCGACCTGAACGTGACCTGCGCCATGAACGACAACGATGTCATCACCATTGCCATTTATTCTCTTAACTATCTTTATCGGATATTTTGAGGTTACGACCTGGGGGAATGTGTCACGCTTTCCTGCCATGCAGACGTATTCATGGCCATATCTTTTTGCAAGAAGATCCCAGTTATATGGAAGATATGCCTCTTCGCAACCTGCCATCTTGACAGCGGAGTCAGTTCTATACCTTGATTCGGCTTCTGCCCAGACACATATATCAGGAGATTCCGACTTGACAAACTCAACAAAATTGTCATAATTGTTACCCTGATCAGACCACATTCCATTCTGGATATTCCAATACAACACCTTGATTTCCAACTGCTTACCCGAGCAGCCGAACAAGGCGAACAATAGAAGTAGGACTACTGCTGACTTCAGAGTCTTCATAGAAATAGTTTAAGCGTTAAAAATTAGTACGTAAATATAGAAAAAAAACTCCATTTCTCTATTGAGAAACGGAGTTTTATTGAATGCAGCGATAAAACTGCGACTTTTGTCTGATTACTCAGCTGCTGGAGCCTCTGCTGCAGGTGCTGCCTCAGCTGCCTTCTTTGAGCTACGACGAGTTGTCTTCTTAGCTGCCTTTGGAGCAGAAGCAAGAGCTGCCTCGTTGAAGTCAACAAGCTCGATGAGAGCCATATCAGCGCCGTCACCCTGACGGAAACCAGTCTTCAACACGCGAGTGTATCCGCCTGGACGGTCAGCGATCTTAGGAGCCACTGTACGGAAAAGCTCAGTAACAGCCTCCTTGTTCTTGAGGTAGCTGAATACGACACGACGTGAGTGAGTCGAATCCTCTTTTGACTTGGTGATGAGTGGTTCAACATACATCTTGAGAGCCTTTGCCTTAGCTACGGTTGTCTCGATTCTCTTGTTGAGGATGAGTGAGGTAGCCATGTTGGCGAGAAGCGCCTTGCGATGTCCGCTCTTGCGACCAAGGTGGTTGATTGCTTTATTGTGCCTCATATTTAGATATTCTTTTTCTTAGGTTCAATATTATACTTGGTTACATCCATTCCGAATGAAAGCTTCATTCTCTCCACAAGGATGTCGATTTCGTTGAGTGACTTCCTACCGAAGTTCCTGAACTTCATGAGCTCTGAACGTGAGTAGGAAACGAGGTCAGCGAATGTGTCGATATCCGCAGCCTTCAGACAGTTGTAAGCTCTTACTGAGAGTCCCATATCTGAAAGCTTGGTGAGAAGAAGATGCCTCATGTGGAGTGATTCCTCGTCAAGCTCCTTTGACTCAGCCTCGATAGAGCTCTCAAGAGAAAGCTTCTTATCGTCTGTAAATAACTTGAAGTGGTAGATGAGGATGTTTGCAGCCTCCTGAAGCGCAACATTCGGAGTGATAGAGCCGTCTGTAACGATCTCAAGATTGAGCTTTTCGTAGTCGGTCTTCTGCTCTACACGCCAGTTCTCTACAGTCCAGTTGACATTCTTGATCGGAGTATAGATTGCATCCACAGGAATAGTTCCGATAGGAGCATCCATATCCCTGTTCTCGTCTGCTGGAACGAAACCACGTCCCTTGCCTACGGTGAGGGTCATCTCGATCTTTACAGCCGGCTCGAGAGAGCAGATGTGCAGTTCAGGGTTAAGCACCTTGAAAGAAGACAATCCCTTTGAGATATCCTCTGCGGTAAACTCCTGCTTGCCGCTGATCACGATGTTAGCTACCTCTGAGTCTACAGTCTCAACCATTCTCTTGAAACGAACCTGCTTGAGGTTGAGAATGATGTCCTGCATACCCTCGATCACGCCAGGGATAGTCGCAAATTCCTGATCTACGCCTGATACCTTGATCGATGTGATAGCAAAACCTTCGAGAGATGACAACAGGATGCGACGGAGTGCATTACCGATGGTCTGTCCGTATCCA
>JAFQGK010000035.1 GCA_017398335.1 Bacteroidales bacterium
CTTAATGATAGATTTTTGGGTTAGTTGTTAGGAGTGTTTTTAGTTAGTTCTTTTAGTGTTTTTAATGTTAAACTTTATAATATTCAGTGTTTTTTCTGTCAATTTCTCTTAGTAAGAGAAGTTACAGAAGCCGCTGCTGTAACGTAAATGTCACAGCAGCGGCTTCGCAATAGTGGAGACAAAAAAAGGCGGCTGCTTTCGCAGTCGCCTTAAGAATATATTAGAGTTTAATTAACTGATAATCAGATTACTCACCGAATACTACATGCATAATACCCTTTGATGATGATCCTTTAGCAGTACTTGCAACGTTGCTAGCGTCAACAGCTGTACCATTGAATGTACCAGCTACTTTGATAGGAGATGCTTCTGTACCGAAATTAGGCTCAACAGTTGTCTTAGCGGCACCTGCGCCAAATACCATACCAGCCTGAGTTGTTGATTTAGCTGTTGTTACAGAACACTTGACAGCACAACCAACACCATAAGTTACACTTTCTGTATTACCTACACCACCAATAAGGCCAGCAACCGTATGAGCAACATCTGAACTCTCGACAATGTCACCATAGTTCTTGTTGTTCTCAAACTTTGAACCATTGTTCATGAATCCAGATATACCACCAATGCTACTTCCTGCCTTAGTGTTTGTTGCCAAAGTCATTGTTCCGTAGTTTTCACAACCTACAATGTTCGCGATACCACCATTGATACCACCAATACGGAACAATCCGCCACCTCTTACAGTGATGTTTCCTTTGTTAACACAATTCTCAATAGTGTTGGTATTATTTATGCTTTCCCAACCTGGGTGTGAAACGATACCACCTACTGTTGAATTGTTTCCGTCAACGTCAGCATCAACGATGACATCTCCTTCATTCACGCAGTTTATTACATCCATTCCGGTATCGATACCTGAATCTGTTTTTCCGCCCCAGTCCATCTGACCACCTGTGATGCCACCTGGAGAAACAGAATAATTCTTGCCAGATGCTTTTGACATTGCTGATCTGTCAGATGTTTTTGCGTAGCATTCTACAGTACCCTTGTTTGTACATCCTTTGATGTCACCTCTTGGAGCACCTGCAATACCACCGATTCTAATACGGTTTGTACCGGCAGACTGACCGATTTTCTCAATAGCAGTCATGTTCAGAACAACGTTACCTGTATTTGTACAATTTTCTATAAGAGATTCGTCCTTTGACATTGCAACGATACCACCAGTGTGCTGAGGAACCTTGGCAATTCCCTTATAAGTTGTCCAACTTTCTTTGGTAGCAACGATGAAGTGGGTAGAATTCTGGCTCACTTTACCTGAGTTTGTACAATCTGTAACCTTTGTTGCAGCATAACCACAGATACCAGCAGCGAGTGACGCCTCAAGACCTTCAGCAGAATTGATTGTAACATTACCGTTGTTGTGGCAGTTTACTATATCAGCATCAGCCTCAACAACTATACCTGCAGCGATAAGGGCATCGCCACAAGTAGGTGCCTCGGTAAGGTCAACTGTTACATTACCGTTGTTGGTAACATTAGATACCAGACCGGTAGAAACCTCTGCAAGCATTGCGAATTTACCATCTGTTGTAGAAGTAAGAGCACATGATGCATCGAATGTAAGATTCTTAACTTCATTTACCTTCTTAAGGAAAGGAGTAGAAATTGCAAGGTTCTTGATAGTCTTTCCGTTTCCGTCGAGAATACCCTTGAACTCAGCTGCAGTCTCATACTTGATACCTGCGAAATCAAGGTCAGCTCCCAATGTCACGACGTCTGTAGCCGCAGCAAGAGGAATGATCTCGCCATTAACGAAGTCAACCCACTGCTGAGCAGTCTCGATTGTCATTGGGAACGGTGGCTGCTCCTTGGTTGAAACGCTGATTACGTCAGATGCGTGCTTATCAGTAGCTGTTACTGAAGTGACTTTGATGTCATACGATGTTTCAGGAGTAAGGCCATTGATGGTATACTTGGTGTCAGTAGTCTCTGCAGACTGCCATGAAGAACCTGCTGTCTCCTTCCACTCAACGAGATACTTGGTTGCACCCTCAGTCAATGTCCAGACAACCTCGATTTCCTTAACGAGGGCTGTAGCAGATACAACAGGAACGAGAGCTACCTGACCGTGTCCGATCTGCATAAGAGCAGGTGTACCGTCTTCCTTGGTAAGGTAAACCCATGGAGAGTAAACTGAACCAGGATAGTTTGCACGTACTCTTACATAATAGCAAGAATATTCAGTAAGACCTGAGAACTGTGCTGAATATTCAGTGTCCTCAGTTATTTCGAGAACCTTGGTAAGCTTTGAATCCCAAGAGTTACCCTTGTCCATGTTAGCCATGTCTGTCAGCTGCACAAAGAAAGACTTGGCACCTGCAGCCTTAGCTTTCTGACCGTCCCAATAAACGGCCAGCGTGTTCTTCGATGACAGTTCCTCATCGTAGTTGAATTCCTCTGGAGCAGCTTTGCTCTCGTCGATACCGGTCTTGACATCCCATACGGATTCTTTTACGCAACCGGTAAGAACTGTAGCCAAAGTAATCAATGCTGCCGAAAGGAGTCTATTGATTTTCATAAAGTCAATGATTTTTTATTATACAATAATAAAGAAAATAAAAATACAAGGTCATCGCATCTTATGCGCGCCCTGAACTATCATTGTATTGTATAATGCCTGATCTGAAGCCAGGCTATGTCTGGAAAAGCATTGCAAATATAAATCTATACCTTTAAATAATCAAGGATTTTGATTAAAATAGTCAGATTTCGAAAGAAATTTGGCCGATTTGAGTGTGATTGACAATATTTTTGCGTAAGTTTGCGCTGATTTTATGAAAAAGATGTATCTTCGCGTGGTTAAGAACCTCTCTTACTAAGAGAAATTGACAGAAAAAACACTGAATATTATAAAGTTTAACATTAAAAACACTAAAAGAACTAACTAAAAACACTCCTAACAACTAACCCAAAAATCTATCATTAAGTATTTAAATAGTCTGCAACCACACTATAACACTATTTAAGGACTTATTGTGAAAATACAAATGAAACACATACAACTCCAGAATTGCCCTCGAACCAGCAAAGGTTTCAAGGGGGCGGCTTTCCGTGTATTGGTATGTCTGATGATGTTCGTGTCATTCAGCGCCTATGCACAGAAAAACAATGTATCGGGTGTTGTCGTTGACAAGAACACCAATGAGCCGGTTGCAGGAGCAGCCCTTATGGTGAAAGGCACATCTACCGGTACAGTTTCTAACCCAGACGGTACTTATACAATCAAGGCTGGTGCAAATGACGTGATCGTCTGCCAGTTCTTCGGTTACAAGACTCTCGAGGTAAACGTTGCAAACCGTGCAAAGGTTGACTTCGCTCTTGAAGAGGATGTCGAGACACTCGAGGCTACAGTCGTTGTGGGTTACGGTACATTGAAGAAGACACAGCTCGTAGGTTCAGTAGAGAACCTCGACGGTGACAAGGTGGCTGACCGTCCGAATGCAAACGTGGCTCGTTCACTTCAGGGTCAGGTTGCAGGTTTGAACATCATCCAGACCGACGGTAAGGCTTCTCATACCGGTGAAATCTACATCCGTGGTAACAGAACTTCAAAGATCCAGACTCGTGCGAAGGCCGGTGGTAGTGCAGGTAACCAGACTTATAGCTTCGGTACTGGCGGTAGCGCCCTCGTCCTCATCGACGGTGTAGAGGGTGACCTCGGAATGGTGAACCCAGCCGACATCGAGACTGTATCAGTCCTCAAGGACGCATCTTCAGCAGCCATCTACGGTGCGCGTGGTGCAAACGGTGTAATCCTCGTTACCACAAAGAACGCTGAGGGAGAGAAGTTTACAGTATCATACAGCGGTGCATATCAGCTCAACAGACGTTCTGTAAGATTCGAGGATGAGATCATCTCTGACGGTCTCGAGTGGACAGAGAACTTCTATGATTTCTGGCAGGGCCGTTATGCAACTCCTCAGAACCCTACCAAGATTCCTACAGCGATCAACACACTGTCTATCGCAGGTGCTCCTAAGGATTATCTTGAGATGTTCAGAGAAAGAAGAGCTGCTGGAAACTACGATCCATACGATTACAAGACCAATGGAGAGTATCTCTACTTCGGTGACACCAACTGGCCGGCAGTATTCTTCAAGCCTTATCACAGCTCACAGACTCACGACATCACTGTCCGTGGATCAAGCAAGAGACTTCAGTATAGCCTCACAGGCCGTTTCTACGACACAGAAGGTCTCTACAAGATCGGAGAGGACCTCTATCGTACATTCAACCTCCGTTCAAAGGTTAAGGCACAGGTTACCAAGTGGCTGAGCGTTGACAACAACACCTCACTCTTCCACAGCCGTCAGGGACAGTCTATGTTCTCTACCGGTGACACAATCTTCGACCAGATGGACCACCACGGTCAGGCACCTCTTCCACCAGTGAATGCTGACGGTACTTACACCAACTCAGGTGTACGTTCAGGTTATGCTCAGTTCATGGAGGGTAACGGCCAGTGGGACAAGAACCTCACAGTTGTATCAACTACAGGTCTGACCATCGACTTCATCAAGGACGTCCTCAAGCTCCGCGCAGACTTCTCTTACAAGGCTATCCGCCGTCAGAGAGAGCGTGCTCGTGTACCGGTGACCGCAATGCTCGGTCCTTCTACTCCATTCGAGTACGATACACATGACGACTCATACAAGTCACGCTGGACTTATGACACTGACTACATGTCAGCTAACGCAGTCCTCACATGGACTCCTAAGCTCGGTGAGAACCACTCACTCAACGTTGTTGCCGGTTGGAACCTCGAGGATTACAAGTACCACAGATTCTACATCCAGAGATCTGGTATGATCTTCCCTGAGAACTTCGCTTCTTACGAACTCTTCGACGGTACTGACATCAAGGTTGAGCAGAACAACTCTGACTACGGTCTTGTCGGTTTCTTCGGTCGTGTGAACTACTCGCTCTTCAACAGATATATCATTGAGGTATCTGCTCGTTACGACGGTTCATCAAAGTTCCCAACATCACAGCAGTGGGGCTTCTTCCCATCAGCATCAGTTGGTTGGAGACTTGACCAGGAGCCTTGGATGAAGTGGTCTAAGAGCTGGCTCGACAACTTCAAGATCCGCGGTAACTTCGGTTCACTCGGTAACGGTGCGATCAGCCCTTACACATTCCTCGAGACAATGGGTGTATCAAAGACTGGCATTCCTTTCAACGGTGCATCTAACAACTACACTACAGTTCCTAGCCCTATCCCATCTTCACTTACTTGGGAGACTATCACTACTTATGACGTAGGTCTCGACGCTGACTTCCTCAAGAGCCGCCTCTCATTCTCAGGTGACATCTACTGGAAGGAGACTTCAGACATCATCACCAACGGTCCGGACCTTCCTTCACTCTACGGTGCTTCTGCTCCTAAGGGCAACTACGCATCCATGATGACAAAGGGTTGGGAGGTGACACTCTCATGGCGTGATGCTGTGAAGCTCGGCAACCACGACTTCAACTATAGCATCAAGGGTAGCTTGTGGGACACTCGTTCATGGGTTTCTTACTTCCCTGAGACTGACGGTAACATCTATCAGCTTTACACAGGCAAGGAAATCGGTGAAATGTGGGGTCTTACTACAAACGGTTACTTCGAGTCTAACGTAGAGGCTCTCCAGCATGCATCTGCAAACGGTTGGATCACCAATACTTACAACGACTCTACTCCACTCCTCGCCGGTGACCTTAAGTTCATCGATATCGACGGTGACGGTACAATCAACTATGGCAAGGGTACTCTCGAGGATCATGGTGACCTCGCAAGAATCGGTAACGTAACTCCACGCTTCCTCTATGGTCTCAACCTTGACTTCTCTTGGAACGGTATCGGACTCAGCATGTTCTTCCAGGGTATCGGTAAGAGAGACTGGTATCCGGCTCTTGACTCAGCTCTCTTCTGGGGTGCTTACAACCGTACATTTACAGGATGGCAGCAGAAGGTTCACTATGACTACGCACAGGTTGACTACTTCAACGCTGACGGTACTGTAAACGAGGACTGGGTAGTCAAGAACTTCGCTGACAGACCTTACTGGGTTCGCCGTGTAGGTCACTCTGCTCAGAGAACAAATGCTGCTCAGGGTCTCGAGAATGACTACTTCCTTCAGAATGCTGCATACCTCCGTCTTAAGAACCTGACTGTAGACTACACCCTTCCGGCTAAGCTTACTCAGAAGGCTAAGATCGAGAAGATCAGATTCTACGTGTCAATGGAGAACCTCTGGACATGGTCACCTATCTACAAGCACACCAAGATGTTTGACCCAGAGGGAATCTATCCTGGTGACTCTGACTTCGATACAGTTAAGTATGGTCAGAACGGTGCCGGTGACGGTTCAGGTTACCCAATGCTTAAGACCTTCACTTTCGGTGTTAACCTCACATTCTAAAGTAAATAGATATCAGATATGAAAAAATTTATTAATATAGTATTAGGTGTAGCTGCAATGGTAGGATTCACCTCTTGCGAGAAGTTCTTCACAAGAGAGCCTATCAACAAATTCAGTGCAGAGACTTACTTCGCTAGTGAGGCTGAGTTGAAAATGTACACTGATGGTTTCATCAACTCTTGGATGCCAGACTATTCTGAGCCTGCAAGCGGTGACATGTTCAATGACCTCATTGCTACCAAGAACAGTACAGGTTATCTCCTCGAAGGTGCTGCTTATAACGCATCTAAGCGCAGCGCTTGGTCATGGGGATGGCTTCGTAGAATCAACTTCATGCTTGAAGGAGTAGAAAAGAACGGTGGTAACATTCCTGCTGACGTCAAGAACCATTATATCGGTGTTGCACGTTTCTGGAGAGCTTACCAGACATTCAGCAACATGAAGACTTACGGTAACATTCCTTGGACTGATAAGTATCTCCAGCCGACCGACGAGGATATCCTCTACGGAGAGCGTATGGACAGAGAGGAAGTATTCGACAAGATCGTCGCTGACCTCGAGTTCGCACTCGAGAACGTATCTGGAGATGCACAGTATCGCAAGGGTCAGGTTTACATCAACAAGTATGTTGTGGGAACCTTCGCTTCAAGAGCATACCTCTATGAGGCATCATTCAGAAGCAACTATGAGAAGAACCCTTCAACCAACCAGCCTTGGAACGGCAAGTTCCAGTCACCTGAGAAGCTTTACGAACTTGCTGCAAAGGCTGCAAAGATCGTGATCGACTCTAATTGCTACAAGCTTGCTCCTAGCGCATCTTATCCAGACCTCTTCCTCAGCCCTACACTCAACGCTGACGAGGTTATCTGGGGTCTTACCGCTGACTCACAGGTTTACGGTGTACATGCCCTCTCACGTTACTACTACTCTGACTCAATGGGTGACACTCCATCTGCAACTAAGGAAATGGTGAACATGTTCCTTAAGGCTGACGGTACTCCTGTAAAGGTTCTTGAGGGTGAAGGTGAGAAGTCAATCAGCGATGAGTTTGCTGGCAGGGACAAACGTCTCGGCTGGACAGTCCTCGGCCCTGGTTACAAGGTGCTTACTTCAGGTGAGATGAAGCTCATGCCTATGGAGTGCAACTACTCTATGACAGGTTACATGCTCGTTAAGTGGCTCATGCCTAACCGCGTGAACTTCCTTTCAGGACAGGACAACAACTCAATCCTTATCTATCGTTATCCAGAGGTTCTCCTCAACTATGCTGAGGCTATGAACGAGCTTGGAAAGATGACTGAGACTATCTGGAATGAGACTGTAGGTCTCCTCCGTGAGCGTGCAGGCGTCAAGAACATTTATCCTTCAGAGGCTGACCCTTGGCTCAAGGAGTACTACACCAAGGATCTTAAGCGTCCATTCAAGACTAACGGTAATGAGGCTGTAGCTCTCGAGCTTCGTCGTGAGCGCGTGACTGAGCTCATTCTTGAGTGCGGTCTCCGTCAGTTCGACCTTTATCGTTACGCTCAGATGGATCTTTGCGAAAGACGCGGTCTTTCTGGTGAAGAGGCTTGGACAGGTATCTGGCTCTCAGAGTCTGATGTTCAGAACGGCTTCACTTTCCAGGGCCAGGCTTACAAGGTCGGTCCAGATCAGAAACTCGAGTCTTGGACATACCCTATTTCAGAGACTAAGGCTGATGGTACTTGGTCACTCCAGAAGGCTGCCAATAACGGTTACTATCTGATGTTCCACTACGACCTCAGATGGCAGGACAAGATGTACGTTTACCCAATCTCTCAGATTGACCTTAACCTCATCTGGCAGAAGAATCCTAACTTCAAGCAGAACGACGGTTGGGAAACAGGTATTTAATCTAAATAGGATAGAATGAATCTTAAATACATTTTATTCAGAACTTTTGCAGCAACAGCCCTCTTTTGGGCTGTTGCTTGTCAAAAGACTGAGCAGCCGGACAATGGCAGCACAGACAACAACGGCACAGAACAGCCGGCTCCGGAAACAACAGAGATAAATGGGACCGCCATTAAGGAAGGTAACAATCTCATAGGACTTGTTTCTGACAGCAAGACTGGAAAGGGAATTGCTGGAGTTGCAGTATCGGACGGATATTCAGTAGTAAGGACTGACGCCAACGGTGTCTATCAGTTTGAAAGAAGCCGTTATGCAAAGACTGTATACATCAGTCTGCCATCTGAGTATCAGGTTCCACTCGACGCCAACAACAAACCTGTGTTCTACAAAATCGGAATAGACAAAAACTCGGTGAACAGAAATGACTTCACCCTCACACCTCTTGGAGAGAGTGAAGAGAATTTCACACTCATCGCAATCGGAGACCCGCAGTGTTCTACTGAGAAACAGGTAGGAAGATATCAGGATGAAACGATAAGCGACATATCATCCACCATTTCGTCAAGTCAGGCAGCCGGCAAATATAAGAATGCATATGCGGTGACACTCGGTGATATCGTACACGACACACCGAATCTATGGGAGGCGATGAAGGCCACTATGGAAAACGTGTCCATCGGTGGAGGTAAATATCTTCCTATATTCCAATGCATAGGCAACCATGACCATAATGCAAAGGCAACGACAGACATGACTGCTACTGAGGACTACACAAGCCATTATGGTCCTACAGACTACTCTTTCAACAGAGGTAAGGTTCATATCGTTGTCATGGACAATATTGTCTGCACAGAAACGGACAGCAAATCATGGGATTACGATGCAGGATTCTCAAAAGCACAGTTCAAATGGCTGCAGGAGGATCTTGCAGCAGTTGATGACAAGGAAGACAAGATGCTCATCCTTTGCTGTCATATTCCGTTCAGATCAGGAGCTGAATCTGGCGGAGCGAGCATGAACAAGGACAAGTATTATGAAGAGACTCTTGCTCTGATGCGCGACTTCAACGAGGCTCACATCATGATCGGCCACACACACTATCCTCAGAACTACCGCCATGTCAGATTCAAGACCAAGAACGGTCTTCCTGTGTATGAGCATGTTCATGGTGGAGCTTGCGGCGGATGGTGGGCTTGCAACATGAATGTTGACGGAGCCCCTAACGGCTACAGCATCTATGAAATCGAGGGTAACCACATGAAGAACTGGCTTGCCAAGAGTACAGGTTTCCCTAAAGATCATCAGATGAGGGTATACAATGGTAACCAGACCTGGACAGGTACGAATGGATATACCTACAATTGGTACTCAAACAGTACTGGAGGAAGTAAGAACATCAAGTATACAGGGCGCAGCTTCCTTAAAAACTGCTTCATCGTCACACTCTGGAACGATGATGACACAAACTGGAAAGTTGACTTCAAGTATAACGGGCAGACTTATCCGATGAGACGTACCGCAAGTTCAGTACTTGATGCAGCCGTAGTATCATACTTCTTCAATGAGTGCAACAAGAACACTACATCATGGACAAAGGCATTGTATCATTACTGGTACATTGAATCACCTGACGGTCTCGATCCGTCAGAGGTGACAGGATGGACTATCACCGCGACACAGACTATTCCTGGAAGCGGAGAAACGAATGTGTACACAGCAGCATCATTACAGACTGACTACTATGGTTTTTAAACAGGTTTCCAATGCGATACAGACTCCGAAAGTCATCACAGACCTTCGGAGTCTTATTTTATCATACATCTTGAAAGTCGTTCTGCATTATCTGGCGACAATATGCCTGCTGAAGAGAGGTCCGCGACGCTCCACTGCTCTTTCAGTGTATTTTCCCTGTATAGGACTATGGCTCGGGCCGTCTCATAATTACGTATATATGGATGCAGACGAAGCGAATCGGCAGGAAGGCTCCAAAATGGATAAGGCTTTACATATGCTGTATCTATCGTTATGAGATCGGATAGAGCATCGAATTTTTCCCTATCAAACTTCCAGATGTCCATAAGCTGTTCCTTGTATGAATATCCGTGCAATTCCTTGCGATATGAGACCATTTTGGAAGCATACCAGCCACCTATGCCGGGAAGGGTGTCAAAAGCCGCAGAATCGGCTGTATTCAAGTCTATAAGGGGGATATCTATATAAGGTTCCAGACGTCTGAAAACACTATCGGAAACCACAAAGGATTCGGCAAAGTCCGACTTCCGCCTGAAACGCCCACCTTTTTCTCTATATGCTGTTATAGATTTCGCCTGCTTTGGCGTAAAACCAAGACGACAGAGATCCTCCTCAGACACGGTATTCGGATCGAATCTAAAGGATTCGACATTACGTCTCGGCATATTATCCCTTACAATCTGTGCTTTACGTGAATGTACTGCATTCTTTCGGGAAGCAGTGAATGGTTGGTCTGCCGACTTATGCATTACATGATCACCCGCAATCATATAAACCGTATCTGGCTCATCTCTGTTCGCCGTTATCTTCATTACTGCTGCATGATGAACGAACAATGCCGTCTGATAACCGATGATCATGAATACGACAGCTATTATCCCTGTAAGATACCCTTTTGATTTTGTTTCCGCCTTCTCCTTCATCTCCTTCCTCATTTTCTGCAAATGTTATCGAAATGAAGGATACAAACAAAAAAATCCGCCTTCCGCAAGGCAGATTTTTCTGAATTTTATAAAGATTGAATGATTTTTATAATGATTTAATCTTTTTTATCATATTGTTTCTTTTCTTTCTTCCTTTCAGGAGCACCCGCAACAATGATTACAATCTCACCCTTGGGTTCATTTTCGCGATACCATGAAGCGACTTCTGACAGAGTCCCCCTCTTATGTTCTTCAAACTTCTTCGATATCTCACGTGCCACAGAACACTCCCGCTCAGGCCCGAAAAACTCTGCAAACTGTTCCAATGTCTTTACCAGACGATACGGAGATTCATAAAAGATCATCGTACGCGTCTCTTCAGCAAGCTCCGTCAGACGGGTCTGCCTTCCTTTCTTCTGAGGAAGGAAGCCTTCAAAACAGAAACGGTCGCATGGATAGCCGGAAGAAACCAGTGCCGGAACGAAAGCCGTTGCCCCCGGAAGTGTCTGAACCTCAATACCCTCCTGAACACAAGTCCTGACCAGAAGAAAACCCGGATCCGATATTCCCGGAGTTCCCGCATCACTTATAAGTGCCACATTCAGACCGGAGAGGATACGCTCCTTGATGATTGAAGCTGTCTTATGCTCATTGAATTTATGATGAGACTGGAGCCTCCCCTGAATATCATAATGCTTGAGCAGCACAGAACTCGTACGGGTATCCTCTGCTAATATCAGATCCGCTTCCTTCAGGACTCTGATTGCTCTGAAAGTCATATCCTCAAGGTTGCCGACCGGAGTGGGCACTATATATAATATACCTGCCATCCTATCTGATCTTACGACGGACCGCCATCATGAACCTATACACAAGGTCTGAATCCAGATTCCACTGAGGGAAAGTATCCTTGACATAATCAACTACCTGTTCAAGAGACTCTGAGGCATTGATTCTGTTGATTGTAGCCTGAAAAGCCATAGGGTCCTCAGAAAAGAGATGATTGATGAACAGAACGCGCTCATGGAGAGAGATTGCAAGTCTTACATCCTTGACAGGAGAGCCAGGCATATCGGTCCTCCAAGCCTGTTTTTCCGTCATTGCATCAATGATCGTTTCCTGTACCTCCGGCATTGCTTCAGCAGGAAGGTCTTCTTCGGTTTCCACAGGGGCAGCCTCCCGGACTGGTTCTGGTGCCGGTTCTTCAACGATTGGCTCAGGCTCGGGTTCTGCAATTGGCTCAGATTCCACGACCGGTTCAGGTTCTGTAACAGGCTCCGCTACCGGCTGTGTTTCAGTCACTGCCTCCGGCTCGTCAAAAGGAAGATCATCATCTACCTCCACAACATCGAATGAAGAGATATCCAGATCGATAGGATCCGCTGCCGAATCTGCAGGAGATGCAATTTTCTGAAGTTCTGCCATCTTGGCATCCAGCAGTTCGATCTGTTGTCTGATGGAAATCATCATGGACTTTATCTCATCCAAAATTTGCTGCTCATTATTTTTCATAAGGCAATATTTGATTATATTTGCGTTCTTGAATCTACAAAAGTAAGGAAATGTTTTTAGAAATCGCAAAAAAAGCAGGTTCTATTGAAGTAATCTGCGGATCAATGTTCTCAGGAAAGACTGAGGAACTCATAAGAAGGATGAAAAGAGCCCAGTTTGCAAAGCAGAAGGTTGAAATCTACAAGCCTTGCATTGATATCAGATATTCTGAGGATCAGGTGGTTTCCCACGATTCCCACAGCATTCCTTCTACACCTATAGATTCACCTGCAAGCATGCTTCTTCTTTCGAGCGATGTGGAAGTTGTCGGAATTGACGAAGCACAGTTCTTCGACGACACTCTTGTGGATGTCGTTCAGACGCTTGCCAACAGAGGTATCAGAGTGATCATCGCCGGTCTTGACACTGATTTCATGGGCAAGCCTTTCGGTCCTATGCCGGCACTCATGGCTGTAGCAGAGGACATTCAGAAGGTACATGCAATATGTGTGAAATGCGGTAGTCCTGCCAATCATTCACATAGATTGTCTGAAAGCAACCAACTCGTAGTACTGGGAGAAAAGGACATTTACGAGCCTCTATGCAGGCATTGCTATAACGCTGCAATACAAGCCGAGAAAGCCAAACAATAACATTATATGAAACGAATTTTAACAATCATGGTGGGAGCGATGGCGCTGCTCACCGTTTCGTGTTCACAGTACAAGTATGAGACTGTGAAAGGAGACCCGCTTAAGGCCAAGATATATACTCTTGACAATGCTCTGAAGGTTTACATGACGGTAAATAAGGAACAGCCGCGCATCCAGGCAGACATTGCTGTAAAGGTGGGAGGCAAGAACGACCCTTCCGAGACAACAGGTCTTGCACACTACTTCGAGCATCTCATGTTCAAGGGTACTCCGAATTTCGGCACATCAGACTATGAGGCTGAGAAGGTACTTCTTGACCAGATCGAGGCTTTGTTCGAAGTGTACAGAGTCACGGAAGATGAGGCAGAAAGAGCTGCGATTTATCACAAGATCGATTCAATAAGCTATCTTGCATCAGATTACTTCATTCCTAACGAGTACGACAAACTGATGTCGTTCATCGGTTCGGAAGGTACGAATGCATATACATCTACTGATATGACTGTATATGTCGAGCAGATCCCGTCGAATCAGATAGAGAACTGGGCCAGAATCCAGGCTGACCGCTTCGCTAATCCTGTAATCCGCGGTTTCCACACAGAGCTTGAAACCGTATATGAGGAGAAGAACATGTCACTCACCAAAGATTTCAGAAAAGCCCTGGAAGCTATGGATGGTATGCTTTTCCCGGATCACCCATACGGAACCCAGACAGTGCTCGGCACACAGGAGCATCTCAAGAATCCTTCAATCACCAACATAAAGAACTACCAGAAGACCTACTATGTTCCGAACAACATGGCAATCTGTCTCAGCGGTGATTTCGATCCGGACGAGATGATAGCTGTGATCGAGAAATATTTCAGTCAGATGAAGCCGAACAAAGACCTTCCGGAAATCACACTTACGACTTCGAGCAAAATCGAGTCCCCTGTGGAGAAAAATGTCTATGGCCTTGATGCAGAGAACGTTATGATCGGTTGGAAGTATCCTGGTGCAAAGTCTGAGGATGCGCTTGTTGCAGATGTTGCAGCATCCGTTCTCTACAACGGCTCCGCTGGTCTCATCGACCTCAACATCAACCAGCAGCAGAAGGTTCTCGGTGCATACGGAATGTCATATGGACGCCCTGACGCAGGAGAATTCATCCTTATGGGTAACCCTAAGCAGGGACAGACATTGGAGGAAGTACGCGACATTCTTCTTGCAGAGGTCGCAAAGCTACGCAATGGAGAATTCGACGAGACTGTACTCAGCGGAACAATCAACAACATGAAGAAGGAGCTTATGAGGTCATTGGAAGACAATGGCAGCAGAGCCGACATGTTCGTACAGTCATTCATCAACGGCACCGACTGGGCTGATGACGTGAAGTCAATCGAAAGGATGCAGAAGGTGACCAAGGAAGATGTCATGGATTGGGCAGGACGTTATCTTGGTGAAAACAACTACGCTATCGTGTACAAGCGTATGGGAGAAGACAGGAACGTCATCAAGGTAACTGCACCAAAGATCACCCCGATAAAGTCCAACAGAGACAAGAAGAGTGCATTCCTTGAGGAAATCACTTCTACAGAAGTAAAACCGATAGAGCCATCATTCATAGACTATACTACAGCACTGGAGCAGTTTGACGTCGACGGTCTGAATGTACTGTATGTACAAAACGAGTTGAATGATCTTGCCGAGCTATACTATGAGTTCTTTACAGGCACACAGGATGACCCTGCACTCAGACTTGCTTCAAATTATCTCTCATATCTCGGAACCCCGACAAGAAGTGCAGAGGAGATTGCCCAGGAGATGTATCAGCTCGCATGCTCATTCCAGCTACGAAGCGGAAGTTCAGCCTCTGTCATAAGCATATCCGGCCTCTCAGAGAATATTCCTGCAGCAATGAGCATAGTGGAAGACCTCATCTACAATGCTGTTCCGAATGAGAGTATCCTTGCAAACCTCAAGGCAGACATGCTCAAGGAACGCGCAGATGCAAAACTCAACCAGGGACGCTGCTTCAGCGCATTGCAGAACTACGTTCTCCTCGGAAAAGACTTCATAAGACAGACAACTTTGAGTGACAAGCAGATAGAAGAACTCACATCAGAGGAACTCCTCGGAAAAATACGCGAACTTATGGAATACTCACATGAGGTAAGCTACTATGGTCCTGCAACCAAGAACGAGGTCAAGACCCTGATACGGGACAACCACAGAATTGCTGAAGACCTCAAGCCGCTGACACTTAGATATCCGGAGGCCGTTCCTACACCTACAGCAAAGGTTTACCTTGCACAGTACGATGCCAAGCAGATCTACTATCTCCAGTATTCGAACAATGAAGAGAAGCTTGATCTCGAATCCGACCCTTATATCAAGCTCTATAACGAGTATTTCGGAGGCGGAATGAATGCTATCGTATTCCAGGAAATGCGTGAAGCACGCGGACTTGCCTACTCTGCATCAGGAAGACTTCTTGAACCGGAGTACAAGGATGACAGCTACAAGTACTTCGCATTCATCGCAACCCAGAACGACAAGATGCAGACCGCAATCGAGGCATTTGATGAGATCATCAATGACATGCCGGAGTCAGAGACGGCATTCAACATTGCCAAGGAGGCTTTGGCTACAAGATGCCGCACTGAACGCATCACAGGACGCAATATTCTCAGCAGTTATCGCACTGCACGTGAAATGGGAGTTACAGAGCCACGATCAAAGAAGGTATATGAGTCTCTTCCTGCACTTACTCTTGAAGATGTGAAGAACACTCAGGAGAAGTGGGTAAAAGACCGCACATACTGCTATGGCATCCTCGGTGACATCAAGAATCTTGACACCGGTTACCTAAAGACCTTAGGTACAGTTGAGATCCTGACTCTCGAAGACATCTTCGGATACTAGAAATAATTTAAATAAACGGAGACTGATGGTCTCTGACGGCATTGGCTCCCGAAACCGACGACAAACCGAGTGCAATCAAACTAGTTTGAATTGCCGAGGTGCGAAGGAGGAAAAGATTCAAAGAATCTTAAAGAGGGGACCCACGAAGTGGGGAGGACCGTCAAAGACCATCAGTCTCCGTTTATATAGCAAAACTATTTCCTGCGAGATGGCATGAGATAGAGATCAGCGAGAGGGATGATGACCATCATATCAATCAGAGCTATAAGAGCAACTGCTCCGAGAGCACCGATTGTCAGTGCCATTGACAAAGTGAAGAGGAATGAGAACGCATGAAGAAGAATCAGTGCGATTGCCGCAAGCAGCCATACCTTCAATGATGTCATACGCCAGAGAACAAGCGCAGCTGACGCTATCGCCATCGGTATGAAGAACATCATATTCTCTCCAAGCACTCCCAGAAGTACAGCACTGAGAACAAACTGAAGCGCAAGAGTACCATAAAGCGTAGTCAGGGCATATCCGGATACGGCATTTGATACGGCAGTTGCCCTCATTGAGCCAGAAACAGCCCTTGCTGCCTTTGTCCTGCCATTACGATATACAAGTACACATGCCGCGAAAAGCAAGGCAGCAAAGAGGATCATGGCAGTATTGTCAAAAGGGACACCCTGAACTATACCGAAAAACTTGAATTTCGCTCCAGATGCTGCTGCACATGCATATGCGAAGCCTTCACCGACAGCCAGGGCCAGTACAGAGGAGAGGAGGACTTTCAGCGACATAGCGCACACCTTTCCTGCCTTTAAACGGCCTCTGACTCCCTCCAATGCAAAAAGCAGAAGGAAGAAAGCAAACACCACGAGATTGAAAATCATATAACCGGTTCTGCTGAAAGAAAACAGCCCGAGAAGCGGAATCGTGAAGTTTGTCTTATCCTCATCCGAACGTAGATAATCCTTGTCCGCATATACCTCATCTGTCAGATATTTCAAAGTAACAGGAAGAATCTGTTCCCCATAATGCTGGATAGATTTCTCGCTGATGTTATTGAAGTTGTCAAGGTCAGTGTGATAATGGTTTACATCGGCAATGGTGGAGAAATTCATACCTGGAAGAGAATCCTTGACGATTGTGAAATCTGTAAAATTAGGCATGAAACCATATACAACCGTAGTCAAGGAATATGTATATGGATAAGAAGCGGCCGACGCATAAAGTTCCTGTACCTTTGCATTGCCAGGACAAGCTTCGAACAGTAGTGCAGGCCCCCAGGTTCCCCTCGCCTCAACATTCAGCACAAGTCCCACATTATCAAACACTTCCCTATTCTTTTCCCAGATAGCTTTCATTCCCATCATACCGACTTCCTCAGCATCAGTGAAAAGCACCTTCACTCCCTGCTTCCAATCCTGACGGACCCTGAGTGCCTGAGAAACAGTTTCAAGTATGACACCCACGCCATATCCGTCATCTGCAGCTCCATATGACCATACGGTATCCTGCGGCATAGGCTGGGAATATCGAGAATCATAATGAGCCACAAGCATAAGCCATGACTCGGGAGCAACACTTGACTCAGGTGCAAACTCGGCAAGAACATTCACAGCATCGAATGTATATTCAACGTGCTTATTCTGCGGACCGACAAGAGAATCATAGCGGAACTGCATCACGGTATCGGCTCCAAGTCCTTCAAGTCTCTTCACAAGATACTGACGGACCTCCGCCCTTTCCTGAGGATGAGCGACAGAATGATGATTCCGGGAAATGATCCTTATATCTTCTACAACTCTTGCTGATGAGAATCCCTCATGATCAGCAGGTTTCGGTTTAGGAAGTGTCCACAGGCCATATGCCATGAATGCAGACACAACGATTGTCATCAAAAGGATGACAGGTCTAATCTTATTCATCATAATTCAAATTTTATAGAGCATGACGATATCCCTGCACCTTGTTCCATGCACCTCTGGTAAAATCCGGAACCTCAACAGGCATATTATCGTTCTCCAGAGATATTCTGGTCAATTCAGGCAGACAGCACCACTCTGCAAGATCATACACGTCCATATCAAGAGGCAGGCCGTTACGCAGGCAATGAATCAATCTGTAATCCATCACATAATCCATTCCTCCATGACCACCGACCTTTTTGGCAATCTCCTCAATCTCCTGATGGATAGGATGCTTGTACTGCTGCATAAGCTGCTCCTTCACATCAGAAGGGACGGCACTATGCATGCTGAGATTCTCATAGTTTACTTCCGTCTCTGCAAGTCTTTCCGGTCTGAAGCAATACTGCTGGACAGGATATTTGTTCGCAAATCCATTTGTACCTGTCAGCTGATACATTCTGCTGTACGGACGAGGACTCATCACATCGTGCTGAATAAGGATGGTCTTTCCTTTTTCTGTGGAAATCATCGTGAGAGTATGGTCTCCATTCTTGAAGTCTTCACATTTCTCACCTGTGTACTGCTCCACAAGCTGAGGTCCTCTCACAGCCTTCGTATCCATAGAGACCAAAGTCTTCATCCTGTCACCTCTGTGAATGTCAAGAAGCTGGCAGGCTGGACCAAGGCCATGGGTCGGATAGACATCACCCCTGTTATCCTTGTTATAGTCAAGACGCCAGTTGTTCCAATATTCTCCCCAGAACTCTTCAAGATTGTGGATATAGGATCCCTCTACGTGGAGAATCTCGCCAAAGAGACCTTTCTGGGCCATGTTCAGCGTAGTAAGTTCAAAAAAATCATACACACAGTTTTCCAACTGCATGCAGTGCTTTCTCGTACGCTCCGAAGTATTGACAAGAGCCCATATTTCATCCAATGTCATTGCAGCAGGCACTTCGATAGCGACATGCTTGCCCTGTTCCATGGCATAAACGCCCATCTTGGCATGGTTCTTCCAATCTGTCACGACATACACCAGATCCAGATCCTCCTGCTCACATAATTGTTTCCAGGAATCCGCAGATCCGGAATATGCCTTGACCTGTGTCTGACCTGAACGTTCAAGTCTTTTCATCACCTTATCCACTCTTTCCGGCTCGATATCACATATTGCGGCGACCTTAGCACCCGGAATATGAAGATAGCGTGAAACTGCGCTTGTACCACGCATGCCTAAGCCAATGAAACCTACACGGACAGTATCGATTGCCGGAGCAGTCATCTGGACGGCATCTTCCTGACCAGCAGGACGTTTCGGTGTCTCGACACAGATCGGGACCTTGGTTGTACAGCTGACTGCAGCAACTACAAACAGGAGGATATAAGTCAATCTTTTCATTCTGAAGCGATTTTATTCAGCCATCAGCTTCTTATACTTGAAACGCTTAGGCTCTTCATTTCCAAGACGACGCTTTTTGTTCTCCTCATACTCAGAATAGGTTCCTTCAAAGAAATATACCTGAGAATCTCCCTCGAAAGCAAGAATATGCGTAGCGATTCGGTCGAGGAACCAACGGTCGTGAGAAATAACCACAGCACAGCCTGCGAAGTTCTCAAGGCCTTCCTCGAGAGCACGTATAGTGTTGACATCCACGTCATTGGTAGGCTCGTCCAGAAGAAGGACATTTCCTTCATCCTAAAGAGTCAGAGCCAGATGCAGACGGTTTCTTTCACCACCTGAAAGAATGCCGCAGAGCTTTTCCTGATCCGCTCCTGAGAAGTTGAAACGAGATACATATGCACGGGCATTCACCTCTCTCTTTCCGAGCTTCACGAACTCTGAATTCTCTGCAATTGTCTCATAAACAGTCTTTTCCGGATCGATACTCTTATGCTGCTGATCCACATATGCAATCTTTACTGTCTCTCCCAGAGTGATTTCACCAGTATCCGGCTGTTCCAGTCCCATTATAAGACGGAACAAGGTTGTCTTTCCTGCACCGTTCGGTCCTATGACTCCAACGATTCCGGCAGGCGGAAGTACGAAATTGAGATTCTCATACAGAAGCTTGTCGCCATATCCTTTCGATACATTCTTGAATTCGATGACCTTGTTACCGAGTCTTGGACCGTTAGGAATGAATATTTCGAGATTAGCTTCCTTCTCTCTTCCATCGTCCGCAGCGAGTTTCTCATATGCACCCAGACGTGCCTTGGATTTGGCATGACGAGCCTTTGGAGCCATCCTGACCCATTCCAACTCTCTTTCCAGGGCCTTGCGACGTTTGCTTTCCTGTTTCTCCTCCTGTGCAAGACGGGTACTCTTCTGATCAAGCCATGACGAGTAGTTTCCCTTCCATGGAATACCCTCTCCCCTGTCAAGTTCAAGAATCCAACCTGCCACATTATCAAGGAAATAACGGTCATGAGTTACCGCAATGACGGTACCCTTATACTGCTGGAGGTGTGCCTCGAGCCACTGGATACTCTCTGTATCAAGGTGGTTTGTCGGCTCATCAAGAAGAAGGACATCAGGCTGACGCAGTAGCAGACGGCACAATGCGACACGACGACGCTCTCCGCCACTCAACGTGCTTACCTTGGCATCAGAAGGAGGACACTGAAGAGCATCCATGGCTCTTTCAAGCTTGGAATCGATCTCCCATCCGCCGCAATGTTCTATCTTTTCCGTCAGTTCACCCTGACGCTCAATCAGCGCCGCCATCTCATCATCAGACATCGGCTCACAGAACTTCATGTTCACTTCTTCATATTCTCTGAGGATATCCATAACCTCCTGGACACCTTCCTGCACTACCTCAATGACAGTCTTATCAGGATCCATCTGAGGTTCCTGCTCAAGATAGCCTACCGAATAGCCCGGTGCCCATACGACCTCGCCCTGATATCCTTTTTCGATACCTGCGATAATCTTCATCAAGGTAGATTTACCGGAACCGTTGAGTCCCACGATTCCGATCTTTGCACCATAAAAGAACGAAAGATATATATCCTTGAGTATTACTCTATTGTTATGAGGAAGGATCTTCCCGACCCCATTCATTGAAAAAATGATTTTCTCGTCTGCCATAAGATTCAAATTTGCACAAAGATAATCTTTCCGCAAATATTGAGCAACTAATTTATACTCTTGAACATCGACTTTGCCATTCTGTTCCTCTCCTTCCGTATCCAGTCACTTGGATTTTCGTTCATATAGAGACGGAATGCCATACTGAATGAAACCAACGAATTGAATCCGGAAATATTTGCAAGTTCAGTCACCTTCAGCTCCGGATTATGACGGAACGTTTCCACTGAATGCATTATTCTGTAGTAATTGACAAACTGACAGAAATTCCTACCTGTAATCTGGCTGATTGCACGGGAAATATACAGTTTATTGGAAAATACGACCTTGACGAGATCTTCGATCACCAGATCGTGATTCAGGTAAGGCTTGTCAGTTTCAAAATACGCGACTATCCGGTCATATATCTCCTGAAAAGCAGTATCCGAACGCGTGACTTCATTAGGGACTTCCGCTACGGAAACCTTCAGGGATTCCAGGATACGCCTTTCCATCCGGGGACACAAAATCATCAAATTGTCTTCATAAATCCGGAACGACAGAGCCATCAGTGTCAGCCATAACAGGAATATGGCCGGATAGACATAGTATTCCGAGTCACTCATCACAGCACATGACTCCACTATACATACTACAACAATAATGGACAGCAGGTAGACACATTCCACACAAATACATACAGAATGCCACACGGTGCCGCTACGAAGCACGACTTTCGTATTGTGCAGAAAGCGCCATATGCCGTATGCAATGATCAGAATCATGGTTACCGGGAATACAGCAGCGGCCATCGTCAGAGTCCTGCCATTCATAGGAGGGATGACGTCCAATGCAACCAATGCATAATATATTATCATCAGGATGTCAATCAGAGCATATACCGAGAGCATTTTGAAGCAGGAACGGGTATTCCAGAATGATGACGACACCAGCATAAGCGCGCAAGTCCCCAGCAGAACATCCAGCAAAAGCGTATATGAGGACAATGACTTTACTGCTATCACATTTATCAGGACTGTAACGGCAAGGGCAAGAAGAACCCATGGCAACTGCATAGCTCTCACATTAATCATTTCCTTGTAACGATAATTCTTCACGAACTGAAAAAGCATCATTATAATGGATGCCACTACAATTGAAACAGCAATAATAACATTCATAATCCTCAACTTTCGAAATTATCAATCAGACAAAAGTACGTCAAAGCCCCTTTTCTGCTCTCAGAAAAGGGGCTTTGACGATAAGATTTTTCTTTTTTTTATAATCTTTTAACTTTTTTTATCATCTTTCTTCCTGAGTCTGATGGTATCGAAGCCTTTTCCATAAACTCCCATGACAGAAGATACTGAAAGGAATGCCTCAGAATCGATTGTCTTGACATATCTCAGCAAAAGATTTAGATCTGTCTTTCTGGTCACGACCATTACAACATTGAAGTCATCCTTGCTATACCATCCCTTAGCAGGAATGACTGTAACACCACGTTTCATATCGAAGGCAATGGCATCTGCCATCTCCTGATACTTCTTTGTAAATATGAAAGCCTGGACAGACTGCTTGGAACCGGAAAGATACAGATCCACCGCATAGCCGCTCACAGTCACCTGTATAAGGCCGTAAACTACTACAGCCAGTTTTTCTGAGAACGGGAGGAGTTCACCGGACTCGGTATAAGACGGAATCAATATCGACGATAATATTATCATCACGTCAATTATAAGAATTACACGGCCAGGAGATCCGTTACGGAACTTACACCACAGCAATGCTATGATATCGGTGCCTCCGGTACTTCCTCCCTGTGATATTGATATGCCGATTCCGACTCCTGCGATGACACCACCCAGAACCGTACATATGAATTTACCGTTGGAAACAGCAAATTCATTGATGAATTCAATCGGTACTATATCAGGGAACACATTCAGACAGAGACCGGTCATGATTATTGCATATATGGTCTTTCCTCCGAAGCCTGTTCCCAAAATCTTGATTGCTATGATCAAAAGTATAGCATTGATAATCAGATATGTATAGCCCATCGGCATCCCGGTCGCATAATAGAGGATTGCAGCAAATCCTGAAACCCCTCCACCAACCAGATTATTAGGAATCAGGAATATTGTCCATCCCAAGGAGTAAGCCAGAAGTCCTACCGTTATCAGACCATACTCCTTTACCGTTCTCCAGAAAGAATTCTTGATTAAATATTCTGTCATAATTAATACTCTGATTTTCTATTCTTTTTCTTCTTGATTTCCAGACCAGTCTTGATTTCTTCAAAGCCCTCACCATATACACTGTTGGTAGAGGAAACTGAAACAAATGCATCCTTGTCGATTCTCTTTATTTCATTGATAACCTCATTCATCTGATATTTTCTGAGAATGATGAGAAGGACCTTACTTTCCTGCTGCGAGTACCATCCGACAGACTGCAAGGCTGTCACACCTCTCTGGACATCATAGATTATATGATCAGCAATCTCTTTGTATTTCTTCGAGAACACAAGAAGCTGGACTGAGGATTTGTTGCCAAGAAGAACATAATCCACGCCGAACGAGAAGACAAGCATGACTATAAAGGCATAGATCATATTGACCAGTCCTCCGCCTGAACTTACGGGCAGAAGGAGAAGGCTGGACACAATGAACACATCCGAATACAGATAGACCTTTCCCGGCGATATAGGCCAGTATTTGTTAAGGATCATCGCCACAATGTCGGTTCCGCCTGTACTGCCGCCTCTCAGCAGGATGAGACCTATTCCGACAGACTCCATGACTCCTCCTATGAGTGCAACCAGCAATTTATCGAGTTCCGGATCCACAACCTCGAGGTTAGGGAAGTATTCCGGCATCAGCCAGAAAAGGAAAGAAGACAATAATATGACATATATCGTCTTGAAACCGAATGCCTTTCCAAGAAACAGGAATCCTGCCACAAGCAAAAGGACATTTATCAAGGCAAAGGTAACGTCCATCGGAATTCTGCCCTGGGTAGCATAATCAAGAATCGTGGTCAGACCTGTAAGTCCGCCACTGGCCAGGTGATTCGGTTGGAGGAAAGAAGTCCACGCCATTACATATATGAATGTACCGGCAGTCATAATCAGATATTCCCAAAGGACGCTGAGGACTTTACTTGTTTTCATTGCTTTAATCCTTGATTATTTAACCACAATGTTCACGATCTTGCCAGGTACGACAATGACTTTGATTATATTACCGCCGGCAACATATCTGGCAGTCTGTTCGAGAGACCGTACATGGGCATCGACATCCTCACGTGACATATCAAGAGGAAGTTCAACGGTAAATCTGGTCTTTCCGTTGAATGAAACTGCATATGTACAGGTATTTTCGATGGTATATGCTTCAATATACTCAGGGAATGCGGCATATGTTATGCTTTCGCCGTGTCCAAGAGCCTCCCAAAGTTCTTCTGCGATATGCGGAGCAAAAGGAGACAGAAGGATTGTCAGAGGTTCGAGTATTTCGCGTTTGTTGCATTTGAGATCGTAAAGTTCATTCACAGCAATCATGAATGCACTGACAGCAGTATTGAACGAGAACTCCTCTATGTCGGACTTCACCTTTCCGATGAGTTTGTGAAGTGCCTTCAGTTCATCAGGATTGGCCTTCTCATCCGTCACGATGAATCCGTCTCTGTCATAGAACATCCTCCATACTCTCTTGAGGAATCTGTTCACACCGTCTATTCCCTTCGTATCCCATGGCTTAGACTGCTCGAGAGGTCCGAGGAACATTTCATAAAGTCTTAGGGTATCCGCTCCATATGTGTCGCAGATCATATCAGGATTCACGACATTGAACATTGACTTTGACATCTTTTCTACAGCCCATCCGCAGATATATTCTCCATCCTCCAAGATGAATTCTGCATCTGCAAAATCTGGCATCCATGCCTTGAATGCTTCCATGTCAAGCCTGTCATTATGTACGATATTCACATCCACATGAATCTCGGTAGTTTCATACTGGTCCTTAAGTCCCAGAGAGACGAAAGTATTTGTATTGATGATTCTGTACACGAAATTCGAGCGGCCCTGTATCATACCCTGGTTGATGAGCTTTCTGAATGGCTCCTTCTCGCACACATATCCTAGGTCGAAGAGGAACTTGTTCCAGAAACGTGAATAGATGAGGTGACCCGTAGCATGCTCTGTACCACCAATATACAGGTCTACGTCTCTCCAGTATTCATCAGCCTCACGTCCGACCAGCGCCTGATCGTTGTGCGGATCCATATATCTGAGGTAATATGCGCTGCTGCCTGCAAATCCCGGCATCGTGCTCTTTTCGATAGGCCATCCGTCAATGCACCATCCTGAAGCACGTCCGAGAGGCGGTTCACCTGTCTCGGTCGGAAGGAACTTGTCAACTTCCGGAAGTTCAAGAGGAAGGTTCTCAAGAGTCATCGGAGTTGCGATGCCATCCTTGAAATACATAGGGAAAGGTTCTCCCCAATATCTCTGACGTGAGAAAATAGCATCACGAAGCCTGTAATTGATCTTTCTGCGTCCAATTCCATGTTTCTCGACATAATCAATGGCAGCAGGGATAGCCTCCTTTACGTCAAGTCCGTTAAGGAAACCGGAGTTGCACATTACACCTTCCTTGGCATCAAAGCTTGACTCACTTACATCACAGCCCTCGATCAGAGGAATGACAGGAAGATTGAAATGACGTGCAAATGCATAGTCGCGGCTGTCGTGAGCAGGAACAGCCATAATCGCTCCTGTACCATAGCCGGCAAGGACATATTCCGAAATCCACACAGGAACCTTGTCTCCAGTAAGAGGGTTGACAGCATACGAACCGGAGAAGACACCTGTCACCTTACGGGTTTCGGTCATTCTCTCACGTTCAGTCTTCTTCTTCGCCATAGCAAGATACTCCTCGACAGCCTCCTTCTGCTCCGGTGTCGTAAGTTTTTCAACCCATTCACTCTCGGGAGCGAGAACCATGAAGGTCACACCGAACACTGTGTCCGCACGGGTTGTAAAGATAGTCATGTCATACTCTTCGGCTCCGTTTGACACCTTGAATATCATTTCTGCTCCCTGGCTCTTACCGATCCAGTTACGCTGCATATCCTTCAATGAATCTGTCCAGTCAAGATCCTCAAGGTCTTCAAGAAGACGTCCAGCATACGCCGATACACGGAGCTGCCACTGGGTCATCTTCTTCTGCTCGACCGGATGACCTCCGCGTACGGAATATCCTTCCTTGACTTCATCATTTGCAAGGACAGTTCCCAGTGCAGGACACCAGTTCACTGATGTTTCTCCCTGATATGCAATACGATACTGCATAAGGACATCAGACTTCTCCTTATCAGTAAAGGCATTCCACTGTTCTGCGGTGAAAGGCTCCACATCGCCACACGCAGCATCAACCGCCGCGCTGCCGCCTTCCGCAAAAGCTGCCTCGAGTTCAGCTATAGGACGTGCCTTCTGCTGGACATTGTCGTACCAGCTTGCAAACATCTGAAGGAAAGCCCACTGGGTCCATTTGTAATACTCCGGATCGCAGGTACGGACTTCACGTGACCAGTCATAAGAAAAGCCGATCCTGTCCATCTGCTCGCGATAACGGGCAATATTCTTCTCGGTAGTAACTGCGGGATGCTGACCTGTCTGGATTGCGTACTGCTCGGCCGGCAGTCCGAATGCATCATATCCCATAGGGTGAAGGACGTTGAATCCGCACAATCTCTTGTAACGGCTGTATATGTCGCTGGCAATATATCCTAACGGATGACCAACATGAAGTCCGGCTCCTGATGGATATGGGAACATATCCAGCACATAATATTTTGGTTTTGACGCGTCAATCTCTGCCTTGAATGTCTGATTGGCAGCCCAATAGGCCTGCCACTTCTGTTCGATCTTTTTGAAATCGTATTCCATAAGTAAGTATATTATTTTATTCAGCTATCAATATGAATGTTTCTTGAATCCGAAATTACCCTTGCCTTTCTTTGTCAGCCGGAATTCCACAGGTATGGTCATCGATGTACGGACCTTGACTCCGTTCACTCTGCCCGGTTTCCATTTAGGTGAGGCGCTGACGACCCTTACCGCCTCCTCATCAAGTTCCGGATCCACTCCTCTTACGACCCTTACATCCGTAACTTTTCCATCCTTCCCTATTATGAAGTCGACCATCACCTTACCCTGTATACCGTTTCTGACTGCCGATTCCGGATACTTGAGATATTGATACACCCATTTCTCCAGGAACTGTGCAGGATCTGTACTGTTCAGGAATGCAGGTCGATAGTCACAGTCGTAATAAGAAACCACGTCGTCGTATGACGGACCTCTTGAAGGCACCTTATCCGATCTGAAGGCCAGTTTTATATTAGTGTTCGCTACCGCCAGAGTGAAATTATAAAGATATTCCAGTTCACGCTCCAAAGCATCATATTCAATTATAGATTCAGTATCCCTGTCTGTATTATGTTCAGGATACTTGCCCGTAGTGAACATCACTGAAGGTATTTCCTTGGAGTAAAAAGCCCTATGGTCCGACGGATATGGCTCCGCCGCCGTAATCTGCGGCTGAACAGGCTGAAGTTCACCGGTAAGAGCGGTGATTATCGTGTTCATATCCGCATTTGAAGATGTATATGCATAAAAACCGTTGCTGCCGGTGCCGAGCATATCAAGATTTATCATAGCATCTATGCTGTCCGCATCACCGAAGGAACGGTTCAGGAAATACCATGCGCCTGCATAGGTCTCGGCAGAAGCGCCGAATGCGACAAAAAGTACGGAACGTCTGAAAAGGATCGAGTTCGTCTGGACCATTCTTGCAAGTTCAAGCATTGCAGCAAGTCCGGAAGCATTGCCGTTTGCGCCATAATAGACACGCTCCACCTTTCTTCCATCCACATTGACGGTAATTGTACCAAGATTGTCGAGTCTTGCTCCGACCACGATATACCTGTTGCGGAGTTCCTTGTCATATCCCTGTACAAATCCTACTACATTTCTGGATGTAAGGGTATCTCCCGCTTCTGTCTTGATTCCGAAGACATCTCCTTCTTCAGGAGATATGACATCCACTCCTGAATCCTTGAACGCCTGTCTGACATAATCTGCAGCGAGTTTCTCTCCTTCGGTTCCGGCCTTGCGCCCTTCAAGGTGAGATGCAGACAGAGAACGTATATGAGTCTTGAGCGCTCCTGTCGTTTCGCTGTCATACAGATCATCATAAGAAATGTCATTCCTGAACTGGGCAGATAGCGGAACAGAAACAAACAATGTAATCAGCAATATATATATCTTGTTGATATTCAATTTCATAATCATTCATTCACTAGAATCCACACATCAGAAGGGCAGAATTTTTCCTGACGCACCTTCTTCAACGACGAATATGCTGTGCCAAGATTGTCTGCCGGAGCCACTCCGACAGCGATCAGACCGTTACGGAAAGTGATCAAGGCAGGAGAGTACCCCTTTATGGAAGCAGTATTCATAAGAGCTTCAGCATTCGAGCGGGAACGGAAGGATCCGACAATAATATAATATTTCGATTCCAGTTTCATTTCAAGAAGTCCACCCAGGGAAGACGGTTTACGCTTACTTACAGTATCCATGACTGCAAGAGAATCGACCATCTTCTGATGCTCCATCCTTATCGAGTCCTCACGGGCCTGACGGGCAGCCTCCTCCGCACGCATTATCGCGACTCTCTTGTTCTCGATATCTTCGCTGGTCGGCCTACCTGCAAGCTTACGGAAGAAATCGCATCCTGTAACAACAGTCAGCGTAACCATAAGCATAAATATTATTGACTTTCTCATAACTATACAACATCGCACATTAGCGCAAATTTAAATAAATATATGGTCTTTGACAAAATAAAAGTGATATATTTGCATCAGTCAATAACCATATGGATTTGTTTGGAAACAGGCCTCATATCATAGTTGTGTTTTTCAGGATAGCCTCGGCAATCCTGATTTTCCATGGATTCACATTATCCGGCCAGCAGTTGAGAGTGCCACATGATATGAATCCTGCAGAAATGGAGATACGGCCCTTGTTCAGGCAAGATACTGTCACTATCCGTTTTTTCGGCGACATCATGATGCATTCGATGCAGATTCAGAAGGCTCTGCAAAGTGACGGTACATATGATTTCAGCACATACTTCGCTCATATGTCCGAATACCTCGATGACTCCGACCTGAATGTAGGAAACATGGAATTCACACTTGGAGGAGAACCTTATTCGGGATATCCGGTATTCTCCGCCCCAGACAGTTTTGCAGACTATCTTGCAGAGTGCGGATTCGGTCTTTTCCTCTGTGCAAACAATCATATATTGGACAAGGGGAAGGCCGGACTGAGAAGAACATTGAGTAAATATCACGATCTGGCATCAGATTACGGCATCCGTTTTACCGGAGCCGCCACAGATGAAGAAGAGATGCGGAGAAACACACCGCTGATCATCAATCTCAAGGGGATAAAGGTGGCCTTCATAAATGCGACATACGGCACTAATTCACCACGCGGTGACGGATGGCCGAAGACTAATATCTTGAGTGACAAGGCAGCGCTTGCATCAGCCTTTGAGCAGGCAGGAAGAAGAGCTGACATCTGCATTGCACTTGTCCACTGGGGCGAGGAATATGTCCTCAAACACAACAGAAAGCAGGAGGAGAATGCCGAATGGCTTGCAGGACAAGGTGCAGACGTTATCATAGGGTCACATCCCCACGTCGTCCAGGACACGGACATCATAAATATAGAAGGCAGAAAAGTACCAGTGGCATATTCATTGGGAAACATAGTTTCCAATATGAGCGCAAAAAACACGCAGGCCGGACTGATGGCCACCATCAGGCTGATACGGCATTTTAACGGAGACGTAGAAATCTCCTCTCCGGAATATAGATTCACATGGTGCTCAAGACCTGGAGGTTACGGCAATTCATATTACGTCCTTCCGGTCAGTGCCTTCTCTGACAGAAAGGAAGAATGGAAAGGGAAATGGGAACATGACAAGATGACGTCCACCATTGAAAGAGTATGCAGAGAAACCGGAATAACTGAAAACAATAATAACTGATGAAGAATACAATACATCTTGAAGCCATAGATCCTATCGAGATCTACGGTGCAGCTAACAGAAACCTCGAGGCGCTATGCAGCTACTATCCTGACCTGAAGGTAGTTGCAAGAGGGAATGATATCATTCTTGACGGAAGCGAGGGAGACATCACCGATTTCACAGCAAAACTGCATATGCTGATCCAGCGCAGACAGCACAAGATGAATCTTACTCCATATGATGTCGAGGACATATTCGACAGAGAATCCTCACCGGACAGATTCAGGCTCAGCGGCGACTCCATAATCGTTCACGGCAACGACGGCAAGCCTATAAAGGCAAGGAACAGGACTCAGGAAGAAATGGTGAAATCATATTTCGAGAATGACCTCATATTCGCTGTCGGACCTGCCGGAACCGGAAAGACATATATCGCCATCGCATTGGCTGTCAGAGCCCTGAAGAACAGAGAGATCAAAAGGATAGTTCTGACCCGTCCGGCAGTTGAAGCTGGAGAAAGGCTCGGATTCCTTCCTGGAGACCTGAAAGACAAGCTTGATCCGTATCTGCAGCCCCTTTACGACGCTCTCGGCGATATGATTCCGGCGAAGAGACTTCAGGATTTCATGGCTGAAGGCACCATTCAGATCGCTCCTCTCGCCTATATGCGAGGACGCACACTGGACAGAGCATGCGTAATTCTTGACGAGGCCCAGAACACCAATCTGGGACAGTTGAAAATGTTCCTTACCCGAATGGGATGCGACGCAAAATTCATTGTAACGGGAGACGCAAGCCAGATAGACCTTCCGAACAAGAAGGATTCCGGACTACTCAAAGGCATAGAACTGACGAAAGGAATCAAGGGTATCAAGACCATCATCTTCAAGAACGAAGACATCGTCAGACACCCTCTTGTAACTAAAATCGTCAAGGCATTTGAAAAAGGGGAAGCTGCTGATTAGGCAACTTCCCCCTTTTCTTATGATTCAGGATCAATTATTTGATCACACCTGTCTTTACAATTTCGTTGTACTTGTTGTAACCTGCCTCGTAATCAGCTCCCTTTGTGCTGAAACGATAGTAGATATTCTTGAGGTACTCGGCGATATTAACCCTGATGCTGTCGTCCTTTGAGATAGCGAATGCCTTCTCAAATGGCTCAAGTGCGTTAAGGAGGGCCTTCTCGAACTCTTCTACGAGTGCCTCATACTTCGCATTGTCAAGCTCGGCAGCCGCCTTGTCCTGGATCTCGATAGCCTGGTTGTAATAAAGGATACCTGCTCCAATGAATCCATACTCGTACTCAGGATTGATTTCCGCACACTTGTAATAAGCCTCCACAGCCTTATCCTTCTGACCAAGTTCGTTATAGATATTACCCTCAACATAATAGAGTGACGCATTGTCCGGCTCATTCTTCTTAGCCTCTGCGATGAGTTCGAAAAGTCTGTCAGGGCTCTGCTTGCTCTCAAGGTAATAATTGATGAGACCGATAAGGATGCTCTGGCTCTGTGGGAACTTAGTGAAGCCAAGCTCAAGAACCTCTCTTGCCTTATCCTTTCTGTCTGTATTGTTGTAAATGTCAGAGAGCTTCGCAAACACCTCACCACCCTCATAATAATAATTGATGTCAAGACACTTGTTGAAGAACTCTTCTGCTCTTGGATAATCCTTTACCATCCAAGCTGTAAAGCCGGCATTGTAAAGAGCAACTGTATCAACCTTATTGAGTGGCTGAGCAGCTGAAACTTCCGCAGCCTTGCCGAAAAGCTTGCTTGCAGCAGCATAATCCTCAAACATATAGCAGTTCATACCATCATCAAGGTAGTTCTGAGTGAGGAGGTTGAGACCATTTGTGATATCCTTCACCTTTGACTTCTTTACATCTACTTCATAAGCCTTCTTATATGCGTCGAATGCCTTGTCAAGTGCATCAGCATATACCGGCTTGGTAACTCTGATCAGGACGAGCTGACCATTCTGATTGAAATAAAGTTCCTTTTCTGCATAAACCTCCTTCACTACTGGATCACCGGCAAGAACCACATTCTCCGACGAGACTGGCTTATCGTTGCCCATTACAAGCTGAAGTTCCTGCTTTGAAGCTCCAAGCCATGCTGAACCCTTTGGAGCATTGTATGCATCCATATAGGCTGTTGCAAGTTTCAACCAAGTAGCGACCTTAGTGGCTTTCTTTGCATCCTTAGATGCTGCCTCTGCCGCATCAACTGCTTTTTTTGCTGCTTCAGGAGCCTTAACCTGAGCATCTGCGAGCTGTACTGAGAGAAGTACTGTCAACGCCAATAAAATTCTTTTCATAATCTGGTTATTAAAATGATTAATTTACATTGTTATCTTCCTGAATATCGGTTGTCTGTTCCTGAACAGGCTGTTCCGCAGTCTCTTCCTCGCTTCTGTTCACAGCAGATACCGCTGCTATCGAATCTCCATCCTTGATATTGATAAGTCTGACTCCCTGAGTCGCTCTACCGGCTATTCTGATGTCTGAAACAGCCATTCTGATGGTAAGACCTGACTTGTTGATTATCATAAGGTCATTCTCATCCGTAACATTCTTCATTGCCACGAGAGAACCTGTCTTATCAGTAATGTTCAAAGTCTTTACACCTTTACCTCCACGATTTGTCTTGCGGTACTCTTCGAAATCCGTACGTTTACCGTAGCCGTGTTCACTGACTACGAGAATACTATGGGCAGCAGCATCTTCTGCAGTAGGATCATATGTGATCATTCCTACGACTTCATCATCTTCTGCAATATTTATACCACGTACGCCGGAAGCAGTTCTTCCAAGTGCTCTCGCATCACTTTCATCGAAGCGGCAGCACCTTCCGTTACGTCCTGCAAGAAGAATCTCGCTATGTCCGTTTGTAAGCACTGCATCAAGAAGTTCGTCACCATCACGGACAGTAATGGCAATCACGCCATTAGTCCTTGGTCTGGAATAAGCCTCAAGCGAAGTCTTCTTGATGATTCCCCTCTTGGTACCCAGAACGATATAATTATTATTGATATAATCCTCGTCCTTGAGGTTCTTCACATTGAGATACGTCTTGATCTTGTCATCAGGCTCGATGTTGATCACATTCTGTATCGCACGTCCCTTTGATGCACGCGATCCTTCCGGAATCTCATATACCTTGATCCAATAGCAACGTCCGTTCTGAGTGAAGAGGAGCATTGTACTGTGCATGTTGGCAACGTATATATGCTCGATGAAATCTTCATCACGGGTAGCACTTCCCTTCATTCCGACGCCTCCCCTGTTCTGGGTCTTGTATTCGGTAAGAGAAGTCCTCTTGATATATCCGAGGTGGGATATGGTAATGACCACATCTTCATCGGCATAGAAGTCTTCCGGATTGAATTCCTCTGCCGAAAGAGCTATTTCCGTCCTGCGCTCATCACCGTATTTCTCCTTCATTTCCATGGTCTCATCCTTGATGATACCCATCTGAAGATCAACATTTGCAAGTACATCCTCGCAATATCTGATGAACTTCATAAGTTCGTCATACTCGCTCTGGAGCTTTTCTCTTTCGAGTCCGGTAAGCTGGCGGAGCCTCATCTCTACGATAGCCGTAGCCTGAGCTTCAGAAAATGCAAAGGTATTCATCAGTTCGGCTTTCGCATCATCCACTGACTTAGATGCACGGATGATCCTGATGATTTCATCAATCACATCAAGAGCCTTAAGAAGTCCTTCGAGTATATGAGCCCTCTTCTGAGCCTTGTCGAGGTCGAATTTTGTCCTTCTGACAACAACCTCATGGCGATGCTTCACGAAATATTTGATAAGGTCCTTGAGATTCAGAGTACGCGGACGTCCATTCACAAGGGCAACATTATTTACCGAGAAGCTAGACTGAAGCGGAGTATACTTGAAGAGAGTATTGAGAACCACATTGGAGTTCGCATCCTTCTTAAGCCTGATGATGATGCGCACACCCTTCATCGTGGTCTCGTCATTGATATAGGCAATGCCTTCTATCTTCTTGCTCTCTACCATCTCGGCGATCTTCTCGATCATTTCGCGCTTGTTAACCATATAAGGTATTTCAGTGACAACGATAGTCTCGCGGCCCGAATCGCTCACCTCTATTTCGGTCTTCGAACGTATCACGATCCTGCCCCTACCTGTCTCGAAAGCATCCTTGATACCCTGACGGCCCTGTATGATACCTCCTGTCGGGAAGTCTGGTCCCTTGACATAGTGCATGAGTTCCTCGACAGTGATCTCCGGATTATCGATATATGCGCAAATAGCGTCACAGCACTCCGTCAGGTTGTGAGGAGCCATGTTTGTCGCCATTCCGACAGCAATACCGGAAGAACCGTTCAGGAGAAGAAGCGGCACCTTTGTCGGGAGAACCGTCGGCTCCTGAAGAGAGTCGTCGAAGTTATTCTGAAAATCTACTGTATCCTTGTCAAGATCGGCAAGGACTTCATCAGAAAGTTTGGAAAGTTTTGCCTCTGTATATCGCATTGCAGCAACCGGGTCACCGTCCATAGAACCGAAGTTACCCTGACCGAAGACCAAAGGATATCTGAGACTCCAGTCCTGAGCCATTCTCGCCATCGCATCATAAACACTTGAATCACCATGCGGATGGTACTTTCCGAGCACCTCACCGACGATTCTGGCAGACTTTTTGGTCTGGCTGGTATGTCTTAATCCAAGACCATCCATACCGAAAAGCACCCTTCTATGAACCGGCTTGAAACCATCACGTACATCAGGAAGAGCTCTGGACACAATAACAGACATGGAGTAGTCAATGTATGCACTCCTCATCTGCTGATCGATGTTCACCTGCTCGATCCTTCCCGTCTTTACCTCATTTTCCATATATATCAAATACTTTTACGCAAAATTATACATCTTGGCAAAGTTACAAAAAAATTAGTAAATTTGTGCAATCAATAGTGAAAACATTATGGAAATAAGCATATCTGACGAACTCAATTCAATTATCAACTACTCCCGCGAAGAGGCCATGAGGACCGGAAGCTACGGCATTGCACCGGACCACCTCTTTCTCGGCATCATCAGGCATGCAGAGAACACGGCATCTGATGCTTTACGCGGTCTTGGCTGCGATCTTACGGAAATGAAGCAGTTCATCGACAGCAGGGTCTTCACGAACGAACATATTCCATATTCAGACATCGAGAGCATCACATTCTCCCGAGGAGCTCAGAACGTATTGAGTTTCACGATATTGGAAGCAACGAAATACAAGAGTGCCCAAGCCTCTTCACAACACCTTCTTCTTGCATTGTGCAGAGCTGGAGGCTCCTATGGAAGCACATATCTCAAGGATACCGGACTTGAATACGGAAACATATTCAGGTATCTTGACAGGAATGACATGCTTGACAGGGGCAAAGAGCCTCAGCATAACGAAGGGGAAGAGGATGAAGTCCCGCAGATCCGTATCAGAGCCGTAAAGGAAGACGGAGAAGAAGTAAAGAATACGTCACCGCTTGAAGAGTTCGGTTATGACATCACAAAGGCTGCCAGAGAAGACAAGCTCGACCCGCTGGTCGGACGCGAGAACGAAATACAGAGAGTAATTCAGATTCTGGGAAGAAGAAGAAAGAATAACCCTATGCTCGTCGGTGATCCAGGGGTTGGAAAATCTGCCATTGTCGAAGGTATTGCCATAAAGATCGCCAAGGGTGACATACCCCCGGTTCTTGCTGACAAAAGATTGATTTCCTTAGACTTAAGTTCAATCGTAGCCGGCACTAAATACAGGGGTGACTTTGAAAAAAGGCTCAAGTCGATAATAAATGAAGCAGCAGCAAATCCTGACGTGATTCTCTTCATAGACGAGTTCCACACCATAGTCGGAGCCGGTGGAGCATCTGGCAGTCTGGATGCTGCGAACATGCTTAAGCCGGCATTGGCCCGTGGTGAGATCCAGTGCATAGGAGCTACCACAATGGAAGAGTTCAGGAAAATTGTGGAAAAGGATGGCGCCCTTGACAGAAGATTCCAGAAAATCGTTGTCGAGAGGACTGACATTCCTCAGTCCATATCCATTCTGGACAAGCTCAAGACCAATTATGAAAAATACCACAATGTAGAATATTCAAAGGAAGCTATCGAGGCATGCGTGAGGATGTCAGAGCGCTACATCACGGACAGATGCCTGCCAGACAAGGCTATAGACGTGATGGATGAGACAGGATCGATGGTAAGGCTGAATAATCAGAAGAAGACAGCTGTTGTCACAGCAGAAGATGTAGCTTCCATGATTTCAAAGATGACAGGTATACCGTCAGGACAGATAGCGGAAAGCGAGGGCAACAGGCTGATGAAGATGGGAGACAAGCTGCGCAGCAGAATCATAGGACAGGACGAGGCCATCGACAAGGTTGTGCGCGCGATACAACGTGGCAGAGCCGGAATAAAGGACCCGGGCAAACCGATAGGAACGTTCATATTCTTCGGACAGACAGGTGTCGGAAAGACTCATCTGGCAAAAGCCATCGCGGAATATCTGTTCGATTCTGACGAGAATATGGTCAGACTAGACATGAGTGAATATATGGAGAAATTCAACGTCTCCAGACTGATCGGGGCTCCTCCGGGATATGTAGGCTTCGAAGAGGGCGGACAGCTCAGCGAAAGAGTCAGGAGAAAACCTTATTGCGTGGTTCTGCTTGATGAGATTGAAAAAGCACATCCGGACGTATTCAATCTTCTGCTCCAGGTGATGGACGAGGGCCGTCTCACAGACAGCACGGGAAGAACAGTCAGTTTCAGGAACACCATCCTTATAATGACGTCCAACGTCGGAAGCCGTGAACTTGACGAGTATGGAAGCGGTGTCGGTTTCAGCACATCCGTGAAGAATGTCCAGGGCAACAGGAAGGCAGTTCTCGAAAAAGCGGTCAGAAAAGCTTTTCCGCCTGAATTCATCAACAGGGTTGACGAACAGGTATTCTTCAGACCACTTGACAAGGATGACATCGGAAGAATAATAGACATCGAGCTCAAGGGGCTCAGAAGCCGCATAAAGGAAGCAGGTTTCGAAATATCGGTCACCCCATCTGCCAAAAGATTCATAGCAGAAGCTGGATATGACCCGAACTTCGGAGCCAGACCTCTCAAGAGAGCAATCAGGAAATACATTGAAGATCCTGTTTCTGAAAGAATAATATCCAACAGGATGTTCGGCGGCAAGAACTCCGGAAAGCTCAAGGTTGGCCTTTCAAAAGACAAGGAATCTACAGTTGTTGAGTGGCAATGATCTCAAGATCCATATCATTGATCATATCCACGAGGGTCTTGTAAGATGACTCAGAAGAGATGATTGAGCTGATGAATGAAAGGGTTGCATCTGTATTCATGACTTATGATTTTAAAGGTTTATCCGTTTTGTTGATGCAAAGATACAGCCCGATTGTACCAAAATATAGCACATCTAAATTTTCTACATATGGAAAATGAAAAATATACAGAAAAACTTGCCAAATACCTGCTGTTCGCAGCATGCTTCTGCATCGTAGCTGCATTGTGCTGGTATTTCAGGAATGTGATAATATACATACTGCTGGCAGTTGTAGTATCATTGATATCACAGCCGATAATGACCCTGCTGCAGAAGGTCAGGATCAAGGGAAGGAAAGCCCCTGACTGGCTGCTGGCAATATTCACCATCTGCCTCGTGATTCTGCTGTTCCTCATGGTCGTCACGCTTATCATTCCTGTGGTCAGCGGCATAGTCAAAGGCATATCATTAAGCAGCATTGAAAATACTGCCAGACAGATTTCAGTCCCGCTTGCCGAATTCAACGACTTTCTGAAAAGCACATTTCCGAAACTGGGAAACGACTTCAGGATAGAGGTGGCTCTTCTCAACGAGATGAAGACGATTCTGGACGTTTCTGCATTTTCCTCAGTAATCGGTTCTGCCGCCTCAATGGTTTCCAGCATCGGCATAGGAGTATTTTCCATTGTATTCATCAGTTTCTTCTTTATAAAGGACAGCAGTCTTTTCAGCAAGATGGTAGCGGCTCTAGTTCCTGACAGACATGAAGAGACAGCAGTAAAGGCTATTTCCGACATCGGCTATCTGTTGAGCAGATATTTCACCGGAGTGCTCATTGAAATGACCGGAGTCGCTCTGATCAACTTCCTTGGCCTCATGTTCATTGCAAGATTGGGATTCAATGCCGCCATAGGCATCGCCTTCCTGACTGGAATACTGAACATAATCCCATACGTCGGTCCGCTGGCCGGAGGCGCACTCGGCACAGTACTGGCCCTTATTATCAAGTACAGCAGCAGTGTCCCTATCGGACTGGACGTCAGCTTCATATGGTTTACATTGATACTCATCGCCATATTCAGTTTCACTCAGCTGATAGACAACATTCTGTATCAGCCTGTAATTTATTCTACAAGCATCAAGTCCACACCACTTGAGATATTCATAGTACTTCTCATAGCCGGCCATATCGGTGGAACACTAGGCATGCTCATAGCAATTCCTTCATACACTGTAATTCGAGTCGTTGCATTCCGCTTCTTCAGACACATCAAGGCCATAAGAAGACTCATACCATCAGAAAAACTTATTTCAGAAAACCAATAACGATATGATACGAAACACATTATTTCTAACTGCCGCATTTCTGACAATGGCATCATCCGGTGCAAAGGCAGAAGACGGCCCGATCAGTCCGGACGGGACATATATGTTCGAAAAGAGGGACACCTGCGAACTCCTCATGGATGTGTACAATCCTGCGAAAGGAAGTGAAACCACCTATAAAGGAAAGGACAAGCCAACCATCATCTTCATGTTCGGCGGCGGATTCATCAGAGGTTCCAGAGACGACGCTGACTACAACAAATGGTTCAGACAGATGACTGACAACGGTTACAGGGTGATTTCAATCGACTACAGACTGGGGCTGAAAGGTTCGAACAAGATAGGAGTTGCCCAGGTCAATGTGCTTGACAAGGCAATCCATATGGCTGTTGAAGACCTGTTCAGCGCAACAAGATTCATCATAGATAATGCAGATCAGCTTGGAGTTGACCCTTCCAACATCGTTATAAGCGGTTCTTCAGCTGGAGCAATAACCGTAATGCAGGCTGAATACGAGATCTGCAACAGGACTTCATGGGCTCAAGTACTTCCTGAAAACTTCAATTATGCAGGCGTCATGTCATTCTCCGGAGCGATTCTGTCCCGAAAGGGTGAGGTCAAGTACCAGACGACTCCTGCACCGACACTTATGCTGCACGGAACTGCAGACGATCTGGTCAACTACAAACAGATCAAGTTCTTCAATCTGGGATTCTTCGGCGGCGGAAAGCTTGTGAAAAGATTCGAGAAGTTCGGCTATAACTACAACATGTATCATTTCCTTGATTACGGACACGAAATTGCCGGTTCGATGGATACGACACTAGACCTGCAGTTGAGATTCCTCGAGACCAACGTCATCGAAGGAGAGCGCCGCATCGTTGAAGCATGGGTTGACGACCCTGACGTATACAAGGGAGTCGGGGTACAGTCAAGAAAGGATCTTTACGGAAACTGATAGTGCACGCTTTTTGTCATCAGCAGGCAAAAAGAATTTGAGACTATGGAAAAGATCATTATGAAGTCCAGGTACGATGACCTGAAGATATCTGTTGCTATATACCGTCCGAAAGAAAAACCGAAAGCGGTACTTCAGCTTGTACACGGCATGTGCGGATGCAAGGAAAGGTTTGAACCTGTCATGAATTATCTCTCTGACAACGGCATTGCGTGCATAGCCTCGGACCACCGCGGGCACGGAGAAAGCATCAGGAGCATGGACGATCTGGGATATTTCTATTCAGGCGGATACAAGGCACTTGTTGATGATCTTCGCTTAGTGACCAGATGGGGACTTGAAGAATTTCCCGGAATCCCGTATTACCTGCTGGGGCACAGCATGGGATCGCTTGCCGCAAGAATCTACACAAAGGAGGATGACTCTGACCTGTCAGGTCTGATCATATGCGGAAGTCCCAGCTGGAATCCGATGTCCGTATTAGGCAGATTCTTCACCGGCCTTCTATGCATGACCGGTTTTGGGCACAGCCGTCCCGGATTCCTGCAGAATATGACCTCCGACAGCTATAACAGGCGCTTCATTTCAGAAGGTCCGCAGGCATGGACATGTTCAGATCCTGAAGTAAGGAAAAGTTTCCGTGAAAATCCACTATGCAACTTCAGGTTCACGATGAACGGGGCCAACAACCTCATGAAGATGATGGGCGAGACATATGACACAAAGCATTGGAAAGTATCACATCCTATGATGCCTATCTTGTTTCTGTCAGGCTCAGATGACCCGTGCATGATCAGCGAGCAGAAGTTCCACAAGGCTGCATGGGCAATGGTAAAGGCCGGATACAGAAATGTAAGTTCCACCCTATATCCCAACATGAGACATGAAGTGCTGAACGAGATTGGCAAGCAGGACGTATGGGATGAAATTCTCCACTTCATAACTGATTGAAAGACAACTGAACAATTTAACATACAAGATGAATAAAAGACTGACACTTATCCTATTGATTGGCTTTCTTGCATTATCCGGATGCGAGAAAGCGGAACCAGAAGGCAATCCGGACAACGGACAGACAGAAAATGTTCCCGGTGAAGGAACGGATGAGGGAAACGATGAGGGGAAAGATGAAGGTACGGAGAATGAGGACAAGCCTGGCGGAGGACTTCCTGTTGCCGGATATCCTGAAGGAGCGTTCACCGTTGCTGACGTAAACGACGAAGGTATTTCCTATATGTGGGATGAATCCGTGATACCGGAAATCACCATACATATGACTGCAGATGAGTGGAACAGGCTTCTGGCCAGATATGATGAATTCTCTCATAATGTAGATTACTTCCATGCCGACTTCACCTACAGCAAGGACGGCGAGGTGACATTCATAGAAGACGGTGGTGTAAGACTTAGAGGAAACACCTCACGCAGACGTCCGGAGGGCAATGGAGGACAGGTGCACAATCCTCAGAATCCGGACTGGCACCATTGTCATTTCGGCATCAATTTCCGTAAGTTCCACAAGGACAGCGAACACACAGTGAAAGGCATAAGAAAGGTGAACCTGAAGTGGTTCAAGGATGATCCTTGCTATGTAAGGGAACTGTATTGCTATAATCTTTTCCGCCGCTACGGAATATGGACCAGCGCATTTTCCACCTACTGCCGTGTCTGGCTGGACATTAAGGGTGACAAGGAAAAGGCATATCTCGGCGTATTCAACATGATAGAACCTATCGATGATGAATTCATCGAAAGACGAGTGACAGAGAAGTTCAGGAACGACAAAGGATATCTGTGGAAATGTGTATATGGAGAAGGCGGACCGGCGGATCTCCAAAACACCGATAGTCATAAGTTCAACTGGGATCAGGACAATGGCGTAAACTATACTTACGAATTCAAGGGAGATGAAGAGGACTTTGCCGCAGCAAAGGAGCAGCTGACCGACTTCATACTCAAGCTGCAAGGAAAGGGAGAAGACAGTTTCTACAAATGGATAAACGAAGTCTGCAATGTAGAGCTGCTTCTTAAGACATATGCTGTCAATGTCGCTGTAGGAATGTGGGATGACCATTGGAACAATGGAAACAATTACTACCTCTACTTCAATTCTACAGACAAATATGACTATGAGGTATTCTTCCTGCCTTATGACTACGACAACACATTGGGTACAAGTTCAAATTGCGGAGTCATAAGCGACTCCGGTCGCCATGATCCGTATAATTGGGGAGACAGCGGCCTGCTGATGGAAAGACTTATGAAGTTCGAGGATTTCCGCCTGACCTACAAGAATGCTCTTCTTGAACTCACAGACCCGTCAAAAGACCTATTCGACATGGAGTCCAGCATTGCAAGAATCAGATTATGGCAGAAGAACATTTCGCCATACATCAGCAATGACACCGGAGAAGATATGGAGATAAAAGACCAACCGGCGTACTGGGGCAATCACCACGAGTACAGGCTCATGGACACGGGAAGCAATAATTTCTTCCGCGTCAAATCAGAAACAATCGGCAAGATGAAATAGTCATCCCCTAAAAAAGATGAAACATTCATCCCCGAGGCACGACGAAATAGTCATCCCCGAGGCACGACGAAATAGTCATCCCCGAGGCACGACGGAATAGTCATCCCCGACCTGATCGGGGATCTCTATTCGCAATAGAATTCAATCAGACGGCTGATGGCTCTCTGGCACACCGGGCAGAAGGCATCAGCCGTATTTGTATGCATACGGCAGTCGTCAGCTCCTCTCCACACACCTTTCGACTGATAGCCGGCTCCTTCCAGCAATTCAGCCTCCCCTGCTTCAAGCATATCCTGCCACTTGGAACCGAAGTCCTTCTTTGTTGTGATATTCTGCTCCCATGGCTCCGCCTCAGGATAATAATACTCCACATACATATCGTCATAGAAATACTCATCTGCGAGGCCGGCAAAACTATGTCCGAATTCATGCACGACCACCGGCCTGAAAGCCTTATGTCCTGCAGTTGTCAGAGTATAGGAATTATATATGCCACCACCCCCGTAAGTATCTGTATTGGCGAGGATTATGATATGTTCATACGGAATGCCGTACAGTTTGTCATGAAGATTCTTCAAGCGAAGTGTCGTGAGATAACGATCCATATAGAAAGTGTTGAAATGAGCCTTGAGGGCAGTATTCTTCCACTCGCCTTCCCCCGGCACACTGACTCCGCTGTCCTGCGACTGAAGAGCCACAGCAACAAAATTGAACGAATCCTGATATCTGTCAAAAGGCTTATGTCCGAGTATTGCCTCCATTGCAGTCCTGGCATCAAGATAGAACTGTTCCGCCTCAGCCTCGGTATATCCTTCTGCCAAGATGGCGACATCTATACACTCCTCCGGCGTACCGTTCTGCATGAGATACCTGTGGGGCGCCGTCTCCGAGGCACTGCGCCTGACCAGGATATCCGACGGATCGACAATATGTTTCAATGAGGCAGACACATTACCATAGAAATCATATATTTCCACCTTAACCTCGGCCTTATCGCCTGGCATTGGAAGCAGAAATACATTTTCGAATGACTTGCGTACGCGTGTGGCCTCTTCAGTTGCCTGCCATTCCTGGAAAAGCGTCGAGAATGACTGCCTGTACAAGACCTTGCCGGTAGCTGTATCTGTCAGCCGGATCTGCCCGTTACCTCTCAGCGCCACCGAATCCATATTATGCCTGCGTCCCGCCCAACCGTCGAAACATGACATCTCATCAAGGGATATTTCAGAAGAATTTGCTGTTCCTGTGAATATATAATCTACACGTAGGGTCCTGTCCTGCGCATGAAGAGCTGCAGAGAGGGCCCAAAGGGCTAAAATAAAAAAGGATTTCATAAAAGTCTTATAATTGCGCGGCACCTAAATTTTAGCAGCACAGTTGATTCCGTCCAGGGCGGAGGAAACGATACCACCCGCATAGCCGGCACCTTCTCCACATGGGTATAAGCCTGCGATCTGTGTATGTTCCAGTGTTTCCGGATCGCGCGGAATACGTACAGGGGAAGAAGTACGAGATTCCACTCCAAGGAGAAGAGCTTCATTTGTATAGTAGCCGTGCATCTTCTTGTTGCCTATCTCAGGAAAGGCATATTTGAGACGTAGAGACACATGCTCCGGCAGCAGCTCATGCAGAGGTGCGTTTGCGGCACCCGGATGATATGAAGTCTGAGGCAGACCGGACGAAGGGATGCGACGGCAGAAATCCATCATCCTCTGGGCAGGCGCTTTAAGGGATCCTGTATATTCAAACATTTTTCTCTCGACATCCTTCTGGAACTGAAGCAAGGCAAGAGGCCCGTACTGAGCATATTCAGGGAAATCCTCCGGTTCTATCTGAACAACGACCCCGGAATTCGCCCACTTCGAGTTTCGCTGCGAATTGGACATTCCGTTAAGCACAAGCTCGCCTGAAGCAGTTGCCGCAGGAACAAGTATTCCTCCCGGACACATACAGAAAGAGAATACTCCACGGTCAAGTACCTGTGTTACAAAGGAATATTCAGCAGTAGGCATATACGGCTGGTATTTGCCGTGGTACTGGATTCTGTTGATCAGCGACTGAGGATGCTCGACACGGACTCCCAGTGCAAAACCTTTTGCCTGAAGCTCCCATCCTTTGCGGTCGAACATTTCGTAAATATCGCGCGCCGAATGACCTGTCGCAAGGATTACCTTGCGGGACGAGTAGATTCCCGATCGTGTCGGGGATGACGAAGCTACGTCATTGCCGACACCGGATTTTCCGTCATTGCCGGCACCGGATTTTCCGTCATTGCCGGCTGCGACCGGCAATCCCGACGACACAATGACATCAAACGAGCCGTCACCTTTCTTGACTATGTCTGTGACGCGTGAATCAAAGTGGTATTCTCCTCCATGTTCGATGATGCAATTCCTGATGTTCTCCACAACGATCGGGAGTTTGTCACTGCCGATATGCGGATGGGCATCGATAAGGATGGACGGATCTGCACCGAAACGCACCAGCTGGTGCAGCACTTCGCGTATATCTCCCCTTTTTGACGACCTTGTGTACAGTTTGCCATCAGAGAAGGTTCCTGCGCCTCCCTCTCCGAAACAATAATTCGAATCAGGGTTCACAAGCCCTTCTTTTGAGAGTCTGGCCATATCGAACTTACGCTGATGTACGTCTTTTCCTCTTTCAAGAATGACAGGTTTCAAACCCTTCATCAGAAGTCGTAATGCTGCAAACATTCCTGCAGGACCGGCACCGATGATAATGACCGGTTCGGCAGCGGAGACATCCTTGTACTCTTCCAGAACATATTCCGGCATGACCTCATCAGGCTTATATACCTCTATTCTGTAACGATACAGAATGTCATTACGAGCGTCAATCGAGCGACGCATTATCCTATATTTCACCTGCATTTTAGCCTTTGGAGAAACTCCCAGGGCCTTGATCGCAGCTGACTGTATTTCGTCTGCGGAGAGTTCTTTTCCCAGTTTGCAGGTAACTTCTATTTCTTTCATTTTCTTTTGGTTTTGATCCCTCGACTTTGCTCGGGATGACAGTAAAGGGAATGTAGTTGTACGTCATTGCCGGCCCTGACCGGCAATCTAAAATTCCGCAAGACGGCTTACCGGAGCCACATCGAGAGAAGAGCGTTCTCCATTAAGATAATGGAACCAGCCCGCTATAGCTATCATGGCAGCATTGTCGGTCGTAAACTTGAACTCCGGAAGGAAAGTGGTCCATCCACGCTTGCGGCCCTCTTCTTCAATCCTGCTGCGCAGCCCGCTGTTCGCTGAAACTCCACCTCCAATAGTTATCTGCCTGATACCGGTATGCTTCGCAGCCTTGATCAGCTTGTCCATAAGTATATCTATCAAAGCCTTCTGGAAACTGGCACAGATATCCTCCTTGTTCTTTTCCATGAACTCAGGATCCTCTGCCATCATGTCACGCACAAAATACAGAAGAGAAGTCTTTATACCGCTGAAACTATAGTCGAATCCGGGAATATGAGGCTTGGAGAACTTGAATCTGTCGGGATTGCCGGCCTTTGCCAGCCTGTCCACAATCGGACCTCCCGGATATCCCAGCCCCATCATCTTCGCACACTTGTCGAATGCCTCTCCCACAGCGTCATCTATGGTCTGACCCAGAATTTCATATTCAAGAGGGCTGTTCACCTTCACGATCTGCGAATTTCCGCCTGACACAAGAAGGCAGAGATAAGGGAACTGCGGCTGACGGTTGTCGCAGTCATACTGCTTGATGAAATTCGCAAGTATGTGTCCCTGAAGATGATTCACCTCCACGAGCGGCTTGCCTGAAGCAAGCGACAGTCCCTTTGCGAATGAAGTTCCCACGAGAAGGGAGCCCAGGAGCCCCGGACCACGTGTGAATGCGATGGCATCCACATCATCCATTGTCACTCCGGCACGCTTGAGAGCCTCGCTCACGACAGGGACGATGTTGACCTGATGAGCACGTGAGGCAAGTTCAGGGATGACACCTCCATAAGCTTTGTGAACGTCCTGACTTGCAAGCACATTCGACAGCATATAACCATCCTTGATGACAGCCGCCGAGGTGTCATCGCAAGACGATTCTATTCCAAGTATGATTTCAGACATCTGACAAATATTATGGGTAACATAATACCCTATGATTCAAGGAGGCAAAATTACGTATTTTTCCGATATTTTCCCGACTTTATCAACAAGAGATATTGTGCAGATAAATATTTGAAATCCTAGGGGGACAATAAGGCATGCCTTACGTCTTTATATATGTATCTTTATACCCTGACCACATTATGAAAAGAATAACCTGTTTTACTCTCGCAATATTTGCACTTTCAAGCATTTCATGCAACCAATCTGAAGACACTTCCATTCAGATTTCATTCAATCCGTCAAGCGCATCTGTTGATGCCGGAACCGAATATGAACTGCCGTTTATGGTAAGTACAGACGGAACGTCATGGAAGAAATACGACTATAACTCACATAGATACGAAATACAGCTCTCCTCAAGCAATGAGGACATAATAGCACTGACAGACACCGGATACGTTTATGCAAGAACTCCAGGATACGCATCCGTAACTGCCGTTCTCAATGACTCGAAGGCCAAATTCAGTTTTCTTGTCAATGATGCCGGATACAATCTGGACTTCGATTATAAGAAGGCCCTCACAAAGGGCATGATTTATTCGAACGAGAATATTCTTTCCAACAATACAGCAATGCAGAACTTTGACATACTGAAAAATGGAGATATTATCGTCGGCGGATCAAAAGGGGCTGCTGTATATTACCAGAGAATGGCGCCAAATCAGCAGGCAGACCTCCCTATGACCATGTGGTACAGCGGTCACTGCACAAATTTCGCTGTTGAAGAGAACAATGGAGAAGTATACATATGGGCATCCAACTTCGCGAGCAAGACTACAACGGATGCATCTTATAACTGCGAACAGATTGTGTCGAGAGTCAAATTCGTCCCAGGAAGTTCACTGAAACCGGAGGACTGCACAGACCACTATTACGTTGGGCCTAACAATGGGACAACCACCTTTGCAGCTGTCGACATGGAACATAATCTGCTTGCAATATACAATAACAACCAGATCAAGATTTACGACATCAATGAAGCAAAGGACTCCCCTGTCAAGGAATTCCAGCTAAGTGAGATTCTTAGAGGCGGCGAGGCAGGAAGCCCTATATCCAAAGACGAACGAGTGAACCTGAAGATCAAGGCACATGATCTCACATCAATTGCAATGAAAGGCAAGTTCTCTGTTGATTGGGTGAAATTGAACGGTTACAATAGTTTTGGAGAGCAGCGTGCCATGCAGGGAATGTGCATATATAAAGATAAGATATACATAGTTTCGGGCTCTTCGAATCCTGATGTAAGTGTATCTATATTGAATTTCAACGGAAAAATCGAAAAATTGTGCCAGCAGTTTTCTTTTGAGGACAACGTGCAGGACCTCATTGATGCAGGCATGGCCCAGGACGGTCGTTTTGAACCAGAAGGCATAAAGATACGTTACGGAAAGCTCTATCTTGGATTCATCTGGGGGGTCAAAGGTATAAGTCCTACAGATTGGCGCTCATCTATTATAAAGTACAACTAGGCTCAGATGAAAAGAAGGGAAGAATTATTTTTTGCACAGCTTTACACGCTCTATGCTGACGACCTGTTCAATTACGGGCGTCGATTGGGCGTACCTAAGGATGATATTGACGACATTATTCATGATGTGTTTCTCAATATGATGCTGAAGACACCCGACCTGAGCAAGATTGACAATCTCAGATCATACATCTTCTGGTCATTTCACAATAAGATCATAGACATATGCCGTTCTTCAAAAAAAGCCACTACACAGCTGATATGCTTAGAGATTGAAGACATGGAATCAACAGACTCAATTGAGAAGCATCTCAAAATCAAGAAGTTGGAAGAAACATTAAACACACATATACAAAATCTGTCCGAATCACAACGTACTGCACTGATACTTAGATATTTCCATCATTTAAGTTACGATGAGATAGCTCAAATTCTGGAATGCACGCCACATGCTGCAAGAAAGTTTGTATCAAAAGCTATTGCATCACTGAGAAAGAAAAGTAAAATTTTTAATGACCTGTTGAACCAATGACCGATCCGGCAAAGCAAATCACATCTTTCATATCTCTGATTCTACCTGAAGACATCAGAAAGGATCAGACATTGAAGATATCTGTCAAAGAGCGGCATCTGCCTTCTATGCAGAAGCAAATGATCTTTGAAGAGACCATTATGAAGGACTACAAGAAAGCAAAGACAAGAAGCAGCTTGAAATGGCTACTTTCAGGCATCGCTGCATTTGCCATCTTTTTATCAATGGGCACGTGCGTATTCAGGAAGTATGTGTCCCCTTCTGTCAATGGCTATGAGTTAATGATGAATGCAGAAATGACATCTGAGATAAGTGTCATCACCTCATTCAGTACACTTACATCAGCTGCACCTTCAGCAACGATAACATTCACGGACACACATATCATCCTGAATGGAAGGGACTCTGTTGAATTCGACGGCAGTCCTGCCAACTGCATACTTGTGCCAAGTGGGAAACGGGCTGTAGTAAGACTCTCTGACAAGACAAGAATATCCCTGAGCGAACAATCAAGGCTCGGTATTCCGTCAGATTTTGCCAATGACAACAGAATGATGTACTTCTGTGGAGAGGCATCCTTCAACGTAAACCACGACAAGGCACATCCTTTCATTGTAGATGCCGGCATTGTAAAGACTCATGTGCTTGGAACAGAGTTCAGCATGAATACTCATCCGGGAGATGACAATTTTGCCAGTGTAGCATTATATAACGGCAAAGTGGAAGTGGAATTCCCAGGTATTGAGACATCTGTCAATCTTGAGCCTTCCGAAGCAGTCATCCTTAAAGGACAGAATTTCATGAAGATGAATGAAATTCCTGCCAACATGAAGAAGAAGAACTATACAGAGGCGTATGAACTGAACGGTTCAATAATGTCGCTGATTGAAAGGATATCAGAGTATTATGGAATTAACGTGCGCACGAACGAAGAGCTGAAAGACATCGAATGCTATGGAAGAATCGTTTTCACGGATAGTCCGGATGAACTTCTCGACATGCTTACTTACCTGATTCCTATACAATATAAATACATAAACGATAACACCATACTAATGATAAAATCCAACTGAAAATGATTCTGCAAAAATTTAAATATTTCGGATTGGTTTATATCCTTCTGATTTCTATTTCACTGTTTCTGCCTCAGAGAGGACTCGCATCTCAGATTCCTCAGGAAGAACAGGAAAAAGTTACTCTTAATGTTACATCTGAGCGCATATCCGACATTTTAGGAATGATCGAAAGGCAAACGGATTATTTATTTGCCTGGAACGGAGATGCTCAAAAGAAGATAACAGCCAGAAGAAGCATCAGCGTAAAAGATGCCCCGGTTCTACAGGTTCTGTCAAGCATATTGAAGGACTCAGGTCTTAGTTTTTCCATAAAAGGAAAACAGATTGTAATCAGCGATATTCCAAAGGAAAATGGAGAAACCGGAGATGCTCCCTCATCCACAATTTCAGGAACTGTAATCTCAGCCGTGGACAACCAACCGGTTATCGGAGCAATCGTATATATAGAGGGACAATCTTCCGTAGCCACAATGACGGATATTGATGGTAATTATACACTTAAGATACCCTCAGGCTCCAAGAACATAATATTCTCCTGCCTCGGATACGAAGACAGGAAGGTTCCTTGTGACCAGACAGTGCTTCTCAAGGTCGTAACCATGTCTGAAGAATCCAATATTCTTCAAGATGCTGTGGTTGTAGGTTTCGGAAAGCAGAAGAAAGAATCAATGGTAGGTTCTGTGACCGCAATCAGTCCCGGTGAACTTAAGACCACCAGCAGTAACCTTTCAACAGCATTCGCCGGTAGAATTGCAGGAGTCGTGACAGTTCAGTCTTCCGGTGAGCCTGGTGCTGACGGTTCGAATTTCTGGATTCGAGGCATATCCACTTTCGGTAACAACACAAAACCGCTGATCATTCTCGACGGAGTTGAGATCGACAGCAGCGTATTGGACATGATTTCTCCTGAAAGTATTGAACAGTTCTCAGTACTTAAGGATGCAACCTCTACCGCCCTATATGGTTCCAAAGGTGCAAACGGAGTACTCATCGTCACTACCAAAGAAGGCAAGTCAAACGAAAAGATAATGGTCAATGTCCGAGTCGAGAACGGCTGGACCATGCCATCACGCATGACTCCTATTGCAGACGGTGTGACATATATGGAGAAATATAACGAAGCAAGAAGAAATGACAATCTGACAGATTATTATTCGGAAGAGAAGATTCTCGGAACAAAGCTGGGACTCAATCCGTATGTCTTCCCGAACAATGATTGGTACAGCATGATGTTCAAGGACTTTTCGTACAATCAGACAGCAAATGTAAATCTACGTGGTGGTGGAAAACGAATCAATTATTTTCTCAACGCCTGCATCAACCACGAGAATGGCATCATTAAAAACAATGATATTGCGAATTTCGATGTAGACGAAAGTATCATGAAGTATCAGTTCCAAAGTAACGTGTCAGCACAGGTAACAAACACAACAAAGGTATCCCTCAAGATGACTACTCAGATATCAGACCGTTACAAGCCTGTTACTTCACCGAACACTCTTTTCCTCTACACAATGCAGTCCAATCCTGTTTCGTTCCCGGCGTATTTCCCTGCAGAGGAAGGAGACACTCACGTCAGATACGGTTCTGCACCTTCATGGGGAACAGGTGATGTGCTCACCAACCCTCTGGCCTTTCTGAATATGGGTTACTATACAATCGGTCTTACAACCCAGTTGACTACAGTAAACATCGACCAGGATTTTGACTTCATCACAAAGGGTCTGAAGGCAAGTTTTATGGCATCCTTCAAGAGCTACCAGGACAGAACGACTACAAATAACCTTATGGGATATTACTATCGCCTGGCTGACTACTGGGTAAATCCTGATGGTACTTACAGCTATTCGACAACTCGTGTAGGAGCTGACGGAAACGAATATCTCCAGAGCAAGTCATACTATACCGGAAACAGAAGATTCAATATTCAGGCAAACATCGATTACGCAAGGAATTTCGGGAAAAATGACATATCTGCAACACTTGTGTACCTTATGAGTCAACTTCAGAATTCAAATGTATTGCCTTATAGGACTCAGGGTTTTGCAGGACGAGTGACTTATAACTATGATTCACGCTATTTCATTGAAGGTAACTTCGGTTATAATGGATCCGAGAATTTTGCAAAAGGAAAGCGTTGGGGATTTTTTCCTTCTGTAGCCGGTGGATGGGTGGTCTCAAATGAACCATTCTATTCAAACGAATTCAAGAAAGTCGTTTCACTCTTGAAAATAAGGGCATCGTATGGCTTGTCTGGAAATGACTCTCTCGCCCAGCGCTTTCCTTATCTCGGTTCAGTTACCATCATGGGTAATCGTGGCGTATATTTCGGAAAGGATGAAATCATCACTTACACTGCTGGTTCAATCAACACCTGGAGCAACCTTGACGCGACATGGGAGGTCAGCCGTAAGCTGAACGTTGGACTGGAACTCGGCATATTCAACAACCTGACACTCATTGCTGACATATTCAAGGAGCATCGTTCCGGCATATTCATGCAGCGTAGAAGTGTTCCTGCCAGCACAGGTTTTCAGAGTCAGACACCATATGCAAACATTGGAGAAGTTGACAATCAGGGAATCGATGCTTCTCTCGAATACAAGAAAGTATTCAGTAGAGATTTCACTATTTCAGCACAGGGAACATTCACTTATGCACACAATGAAGTAGTTGCCAAGGACGAACCGGCATATCAATATGACTATCAGAAGCTTGTCGGCAAACCAATCAATGCAATCTATGGATATGTTGCAGATGGTCTTTTCCAAAGCAAGGAAGAAATAGACAGATGGCCAAGACAGGATTTCGGTTCCATCCTTCAGCCAGGCGACATCAAGTATGTAGACCTCAATGGTGACGGAGTGATCGATGGTGATGATCAGACTTCAATAGGACATCCTACAATACCTGAAATAAGCTATGGCTTCGGAGTTTCAATCAATTACATGAAATTCGATTTCTCATTATTGTTCCAGGGTACGGCAAACGTATCAATCCTGATGTCCAACCATCATCCGTTCATGACCAAGGACGTAACTGGTCTCAATATGACTAAATGGGTTGCAGATGACCATTGGACCAAAGAGAATCCAAATGCTTCATACCCACGTCTCTCTAGTGTATGGAACAACAATAATACGGCACAGTCTTCATTCTGGGTAAAGAACGGAGCATATTTCAGACTTAAAAATATAGAAATGGGATATTCTTTCCTACAGTTCCGTGCATTCCTGACTGCAAGTAACCTCTTTACCATATCACCATTCAAATACTGGGATCCGGAGATGGGAAGCGGCAACGGACTTTCATACCCTATTCAGACAGTGGTAAGACTTGGACTTCAGTACAACTTCCAATAAAGATTCATATATGAGAAACAAAATATTAATGATAATGGCAGTTGCACTCTCGGCAGTATCCTGCAACTGGCTTGACATAGTTCCAAATGATTCGGCCAATGAGGACGATTTCTGGAAGAACGCACTTACTGCAGAACGTCTTCTTTACAGAATGTATACCTACAGACCTGAAATCGTATACAGCAGCCTTCCAGGCCAGCCATTTGGCGGTGATGACCTGATGACATCATGCAAATCGACGACTAAGGAATGGGCGTACAAGAGCATGATGTATGGAGAGGAAACTCCATCTGTTGTATATCACAACCTGATGAAACTTAGCGGTGCAGCATCAGGAGGAATAAATTACGCTCTTTATGAAGGGATCCGCTATGCTTATCTGATTATAGATAATGTAGATAGAGTACCCGACCTTTTAGATGATGAGAAAACGCAGTGGAAAGGCGAATGCTGGTTCCTCATAGGACTATATCACTGGTATATGCTCGAATATTACGGACCAATCGTGCTTTCAAAAGGATTGACTTCGCTCAATGCATCTGAAGAAGAGATTTACACTCCACGTTCGACATTTGACGAATGTGTAGACTTCATTGCCGGATGCTATGACAAAGCGGCAGGAATGCTTCCCGCACGTCAGCTGGACGCTAAATGGTACGGTCGAGCAACTGCTGCGGCTGCATATGCAATGAAAGCAAGACTTCTCCTCTTTGCGGCTTCACCTCTATTCAACGGAAACACCGAGTTCTATTCAAACTTCACAAATAAGGATGGCAAGCACCTTATAAATCAAGTATACGACAAAGAAAAATGGAAGAGAGCACTTGATGCCTGCTATGAAGCTATCCTCTATGCAGAAAGTAACGGATACAGTCTCTACAAGAACTCGAACAATGCCCCAATGGCCACTTTCGAACGTGGAAAGAACGATTTCCATGATATGTTTGTAGAACTTCATTATAATGATGTTGAATACCTGTTCACAAAGGCCAACAACCCTAATTGGGCTGCATTCCAGAGAGCATCTGCCATCAGGTCCGAGTGGCCGTACAGTACACGAGGATTCTTCACCGATGTCCAGGTGCTGTTCCCTGCTGTAGAAATGTACTACACAAAGAATGGTCTTCCTCTGGATGTGGATCCACTCACCAAAGGAAAGAATCTTTATAAATATGATCCAAACTCGCAGACAGCTGTTCTGAATCTTGATAGGGAACCTCGCTTTTATGCCTGCGTGACATACAACCGTGGAACAGAGGAAATCGGAAGTACCAAGAAGACGGTCATGGGATATGCTGGAGAAATTCACGGATATACCCTCGCATCTGACGGTACGCCAGATTTAGGAAAGATGTACAACAACTCGACAGGATATTTCAGCACGAAAGTTATCCATAAGGACATTTCATATCAGGCGTCAAGCGATAATTTCTATTATCACTATTCATCATATCCTGTAATACGCCTTGCCGAACTTTACTTGAGCTATGCTGAAGCTGACTTCGAATATAACGGAGTACTCAGCGAAAGGTCACATAGTTATCTGGACAAGGTGCGCGAGCGCTGCGGCCTGCCAAGCTTCCGCAACTCATGGAGTATTGTTGGTGGTATTCCAGAAGGAGATGCTCTCAGAAAGATTCTCCATCAGGAACGTAGCATAGAATTCCTCTTTGAAGGCCACAGATACCGTGACATGCGCAGATGGCTCGAAGCCGAAGAATGTATGGATGTCACAAAATGGAAAGTATGGAATGTTTTCGGTACAGATGCCGAAACATATTATAAAGTACTCAACTTCAATGACATTGACCTCCATGGACACCCTGTCACTTTCGAGTCACCTAAACATTATCTGCTTCCGATTCCTCAGTCAGAGATACAGATAAACAGTAAACTTGTACAGAACCCTGGATATTAGAATTTATGAAGAAGATAATACTATTATTTTGTTTAGCCGTTCTTTGTGCATCATGCACCAAGAAAGCATTTGTCTATGAGGACATTGAAACAGTGGTCTATTTCCTCAATTCAGGAAAAGTCTCACTGAAGCCATCAGCTAAATCATATGAAATTGTTGTTGTCAAAGGAGGAAACACTGAAGAAGAACCTCAAGTGGCTGTTGTTATTGATGAAAGGGTTCTTGAAGATTATAATTCCGACAATGGGACAATATATAATCTGATGCCGGAATCTGCATACGACTTCTGTTCCGGTACTTTAACAATAAACAATGAAACAAAGATTGTCTCATATCCGCTGACGATGGATCTGACGAATCTTACCACAGGTTCTTGGATGATACCTTTGAAGTTGACTTCGAGTACTGCTAAGGTGAATGAAAATAAGGACAGGCTCATGCTTGTAATTGAAATTAAGTAGAAGATGAGAAAGTATTTAACATTAATAGCCGCCTTGGTTCTCGGTTCCCTTGCCCTGTCTTGCGGAAAAGAGAACACAGAGACAAACGAGCCTACCGTTCTGGAGATGCAGCTTGTCTCCGTTTCTGCATCAAATGCAAGAATCAGCATCACATACACAGGAAGTAAACCGCACTATGTGAGGGTCATGAAGGCTGTCAACATCTCGGAAATCGCCTTTATTCCTCTTGATGATACAGATGCACTTTCGGCGTTCATCAACACACGAAGCATCCTTGCGGAAGTGCCAAAGGAAATCTTCGTAACTAAACTTGAAAATATGTCAGAATACATTAGTGGCGTAGTATCTTTCAATTCCGCCAACGAGATAACCGATGTCACTTACCTGAAGTTTACAACCAGCACATCCGAAGATGCTATCGGAGATGAGTCTGGAGCAGGATCCATCGATATTGAAACATTGAATTAAGAATGGGTATGAAATACATCAATATAATTATGATTGCGCTGCTGTTTGCAGCATGCGAGAAGATGCCTTCCGTTTCCAAGACAGCCACAGAAGCCCCTGCAGTTGTCATAAGCGGAGGATTCGAGTGCACAAAGACTGCCATCACAGATATGAGCGGAACTACAGCAAAAGTCGTATGGACACTCAATGATAGGATCGGTATTCTTTCAAAGAGCAACCCTAACGCAATGGCAGTACTTGCAGAGCAAAGCGCCGGACAGGAAACAGGAATCTTCCTTCCTACGGATTCATCAGTTGGAGGAAGTCAGGAACCTGTAACCTTCACATACCCCGAGACCGGCAATGAAGATTTCTTCATATATTACCCATATGAGGCTTCAACCAAGTACGATAGCGATAATTCCATCGTAACCTCATCACTGCAGGAGATACAGTTCCAGGACAGACTTGGTGACCTTTCTGTAGGTGAGTACGGGTTCTCATACGGCACATGTAACGTTAATTCAGAAGAGCGAAAGGTGAACTTCAACCTGACCCACAGAATGGCATATGTATGCTTACGTGCAAACTATGCTGATGCTCCAGGATATCAGCTGCACTCCGTTCAGTTTATAGACCCTGATAAGAACTGGCCACTTACCGGAAGATTCACATATAATGTTAAGGAAGACATTGTAGCCTCAGTTGAAGGAGCAGAGTCATACTCTGCTAAAGTTGAAGCTGTAGCCCATGATTTCACTTCAACTCCGGAATCACAGGACCTCTACATGACACTTCTTCCTGGTAATTACAGTAAGACCACATTCACTGTTGTCGTCAGCTTCATCAATGATAAAGGCAGTACAATCACTGTTCCTATGACTTCACGTCAGGGATGGAATTTCAAGGCCGGAACTCTGTCCGTTCTTAATCTCGGAGACATTCATCGTTCAGACTGCATACTTGACTGGTACGAGGTTGAAGAAGTCAGAGATCTTGTCGGAGGTTGGGCATACGGTGAGCAGAACTGCTATATGATTACATCTCTCGGATCAGGTAAAGGAAATGCTGAGCTGACAATTCAGGTAAAGGCAAGAGGTGACTTTGCAAAAGTTGCCGAGCCTGTATACTATGGGTTCATTTCTCACGGAGCCGACATTAATACACGTCGATTCCTTGAATTCGGGGATGGGACCAACAAACAGGATTCATTCGATGCAGCAAGAGGTCAGTTCACACCAGCTGAGACCCATAGACTAACCTCTGACTATAAGTTCACTGTATATTCTGTAGACCAGGGGGTCGGTGGCGGTACTTTCTCAGTTGTCGGCATCTACGATAAAGATAAGAACCTTCTATGGTCATTCACATTCCAGCGCTATCGTGATTATGATCCACCAAAAGATGTCGAATACCCGGAACTTGGTGTAACGCTTATGGACAGAAACCTCGGCTGCGCCAACGGTAACGACAACCTTTCCGGCAACCTTAACAGCTACGCTGCTTACTACCAATGGGGACGAAAAGATCCTTTCATGTGGGGAATGGGTCAGCATGCTCAATGGGGGCGAATCGCACGCCCGGACGGATGTGACAGAGCATATGTAGCATCACATCCATATAAGATTATAACCCCTCCTTCGGAGAATTCATTCTGGATGGAAGACAACAATATTGACGGACTCTGGGGAGGAAAGAACACAGAAGGAGTACCGGCTGAGGAGTATATCGGCCATAAAACGGTATACGATCCATGTCCTGAGGGATACCGCGTTCCTGACTACAGGGTACTCAAGCATGTTGCGTCTAAAGCAGAAAGGCATGAGAGATACAACACAATAGTCAAGTACCATAAAGGGGCAAATGCAGAATATTCGTTCAGCACAGGATGGGGAGGAAGTGAGTTTGCATATCCTCTTGGAGACGGAAGCTATGACCCATGGCTATACAGTGGACTTCACTATAACTTATCAAGTATGGTGCCCACTTCGTCAGACTCAGGTTACGGATATTGGAGCAACAGGATGGATGATGAAGGAAGAGCATACGGAATGTACGGCTATTATATCAGTAACTGGACAGAAGGTAACACATTGATGTCCGGTGCAGCAATGGCTGTACGCTGTCAGAAGGAAGATTGATAACAAACACATAATACACTATGAAAATGATTGAAACTAACACCAGGTCGGCCCTTATGTATGAGGCTCCCGAATGCAAAAGCGTCATCATTGACGTAACAGGTCCGTTATGTGTCAGCATGGCAGAAGATGACGGAAATTCAGGAACATTTGAAGAATTTGAATGGTAAAGGAGGACAAGGTATGAAAAAGACGTTTTTAATGTTAGCAATTGTACTGTCTGCATTTGCAGCATGTACAAAAGAGTCTCTTGTAGAGAATGCTCAGAACCCTTCATCAAATTTTACATTCAAGTGTGAACTCCCTGCGACCAAGATAGCACTTGGCGAGAAAGAAGGCAATATCTATAAGACAGTATGGGAAACTGGAGATGTACTGAAGGTTGTCAAGGCATCAGACAACACTGAACTTGCCGTTGTCACCCTTAGCGAAGGTGCCGGCACCTCAAATGGTACTTTCAATGTGACATCAGGAACTCTTACTGCTGGAGATGAAGTTGTGCTCGTATACGGTGAAACTTCCATTCCTGCTGTCCAGACACAGGCTGCTGCAGGAGAATGTGACCTCATCACCTCAGCAAAGTCAGAAACAGTGACAGTAACAGAGGGTGTTCCTGTCCCATTCACACTCTCTCATGAAATCGCTCTCGTAAGATTCGAAGTATCATCTACTGAGTTTGCAGGTCTGGAGCTTACCAGCGTTATGCTTTACTCAGAAGGTTCAGTGCTCGCAGGCTCTGACTCGGATAATGTAAGAGTCAATCTCAATGCACCATCTGCACTTAGCGGCAAACAGGAAGCATGGCTTGCTGCAATGCCTGTAGAAACAGCAACTGATTTCTATGCTGTTGCAACAATGAAGGGTACAGACAAGACTGTAACTATCCCTGTTAAGTTTGAGAACAAGACCCTCGCAAAAGGAAAGGTGAATGTCATCAAGCTCAACAACCTTACCATTGAATCAAATGCATGCCCGGAGTGGTATGAACCAGTCGAGACAAGAGACCTGATGGATGGATATGCATATGGAGCAGAGAACACCTATATGATCTGCAGTGCTGCATCAGGTGACACACGCATGAATGTCGTAGTAAAGGCTCGTGGTGACTTCAGCAAGGTGTCTAAGCCGACATACTATGGCTTCATCATGACAAATGACAAGATTGATTGGAACCGCAAGTTCCTCAAGTTCACTGACGGTCATGCAAGTCAGGACACTTATGACGATACAAAAAAGAATTTTGTACCATCAGAGAGCCATACCATTGATGCAAACTGCTCATTCGATGTCCTCTCAGTAGACATGAACACCGGTGGAGCAACCTACTCAGTAGTTGCCATATACAATGCTGACAAAGATCTCATCTGGTCATTCATGTTCCAGCGTTACCGCGAAAACGACCCTCCATGTGATGTTTATTACAGTGATCTTGGAGTTACTGTGCTTGATAGAGCATTAGGTCAGTCCAATGGACGTGCAAATCTGGTATCCCACACAGAGTCCGGTACATTGAACAGCTATGCTGCATACTTCCAGTGGGGAAGAAAAGATCCATTCCCAGCAATGTCACAGACAGATTACAATAACGGAAAGCAGCCTAACATGTACGGAAAATACAGACCAGACGGTACTGTAGCTGAAAACAAGACCACTGCTGGTGACCATACCTCAACTATCGAGAATGCAATCAGACATCCATACAAGGCTATTCTTTGCAGCACTACCAATAACTGGATGCAAGACATTCCGAACCTTTGGGGTGGCGTAAACAACACAAACGGATGGTTTGATCCTAATGGTGTAGGACATAAGACTATCTACGACCCATGTCCAGCAGGATACCGTGTATGCGACGGTAGAGTAATCAATGAGGTTGTAACCAAAGCTTCACGTTGGGAAAGATATAGTATACATCAGAGAGAGCAGGAATATGATCATCCAACTTATTTCGGAGGAAGCTGTCTTGCATATTCAATTGATGGACAGCCACTTGACGAAGAGGCTGGAACAAATGTAGATTACTGGCTTTACTCTGGTTATTCAAGAGCTGCATGGGGTGGTCTTTATAATTATTTCGCTACTTTATCAGATCAGGGTGGTCTATATTGGACCAATGCACTTTGCTCAAATGGCCAGCCAGGTATGTATCAGTTCAATTTCCCTAATGGAAGCGGAAAGATGTCAATGGTGGGAGGCAACACAGGTGCATCAACCCTTATGGCAGTACGTTGTCAGAAAATCTGATTATAAAGAATTACATAAACATCTGATAATATCATTATGAAAGGAGCAATCAAGAATATTGCTGCTGCTATTGCACTCGGAATGGTGTGTCAAATAGCAACTGCCCAGTTGCCTAAGCTCAATATAAAACAGCTTCGAAAACAGGCAGAGAAGGAATACCTTAAGCCTGTAAGCCCTGGTTATGAGGGAAAACATCCGTTCTGGAATGTATATTCAACAAAATTCATCTATGCCCCTGCCTTTGATTTCAAGGAAGTGGAGGGTGCGGTAGAATACCTCTATACTTTAAGTCAGGGAGATAAAGTGTGGACCTTCAAGGATAAGAAGCCATATCACGGACTTGGCCCGGTATGGGGTGAAATTCCTGTAGGCAAGACATCACTCAAGGTTGAGGCTCTTGACAAGAAAGGTGAAGTAATCGCAGTTGCAGGCGAAAGGAATTTCCTCCGCGACTTCGGATTTACAGGAGACTACCCTGCCGCAGCGCGATCATACAAGGAGAGCGCAATCAAAGGTCTTCTTTATATCCACTACAACCCGGCTATCCAGAATTGGAAGAACCAGACAGTACCGGATATGGGCTATCTGCACAACACCTATCCTTGTAAGTCAGTAAGCGGTACTATCCGTGCGGAAATGCTCATTGCCAAGCTCATCCCATCTTTGAGAGAGGAGGCATTGGCCATCAGCCGCAATGCAGCTGAATTCCTTATGAGTTCAAGCCAGCCGGCTGACGCTCCATTGGCATACTTCCCTCCTACATATTATGGCAATATCTTCGCATCTGCAAAGAATGTTGGCAAGACTATGAGTATGGAGGCAACAAAAGCCGCAAACGCACTGCTTGACCTATATGATGAAACAGGTGACAAGAAGTACTTCGAGCATGTTCTCAACATTCTCAGAACATACCAGAAACTTCAGGCAAAGGATGGTTCTATTCCTATCAAGTTCATAGTTGAGACAGGAGAGCCTGATAACGATGTCTGCGCAAGGCTTCATCCTATCCTTGGTCTTACAAGACGTATTCATGACCAGTACGGCGTAACTGAATTTGAAGGAATGCGCCAGGCTGCCCAGAAGTGGATGGAGACTGTAGCATTCAAGGACTTCGACATGGTACCTCAGTTTGAGGATATCAGAGCCAAGGTTCCTATGTACACAGGACTTACTCACTGGACATGCGTGCCTTATGCAACATATCGTATGACATTCTGCGATGTTGATGAAGAAGAGCTCAAGACTCTTAAGGAGTTCCTCGATTTCAGTGAAGATCAGTTTGCAAACTGGGATTGTATTCCTGATGAGAAAGGCCTGAAGGTATGGCTGACTCCAGGTGTAATCGAGCAGTACAAGTACAAAGTACTCGTAGACGATAGCGCAGCCAACATGGCTTCAGGATGGTTGGCATACTATCAGAAGACTGGTGACAAACTTGCTCTTGCAAAGGCATTGGCAATGGTAAATCAGATGACAAACGTTCAGTCGCCTGAAAGTGGACTTATTCCTACAGTGTGGAAGTACAGACCTGCCAGAAAGGACAACCCAAGCGACCACTGGTTCAGCTGCCTCTACATCACTTGCAACACACTTCTACGTTTTGCTCAGTTGGAAGATCCTAAGAGTGTAGACTTTGACCTTACATTCTGGTTCTGATGAATTTAGAGGGCGAAACATCCTATAACTGAATATTACTTTTAACTAGTCTGTGTTCTCACTATCTGTATGAAGAAGTGAGAACACAGTTCTTATAATCTGGCCTAGACAAATAATTGTTCAAGGCACAAGATGTGCATTCCTTTTGAAACCTAAAATAACGCGGTCACAATCCGATATTTTTACTATTTTTGCAAGTTGGACCATAATAAACTTTCAAGACCATAAAAAGAGCATTGAAAATAGTCTGGCGTGTAATGGTAGCCATCGCAGCAGTCATTTTTGCAGGAGCACTGATTCTACAGCTCCCGCAGGTCCAGACATTTGCAGTTTCCAAGGTTACGGATATACTCTCCGAGAAACTTGATGGAAACATAACATTCGAAAAGCTGCACTTCAGGCCATTCACGACACTCGTCTTGAAGAACGTGTCCATAACGGACAGGAATCCGGCAAAAGACCCCGCAGCTCCGAAGAAGGAAGTCATCGACACATTCTTCAGGGCCGGCTACATAATCGCAAAGTTTTCCCTTGAAGGGCTTACCGGTTCTGAAGGTATACACATAAGGAAGGCATACATAAGCGATGCGCAGATGAATCTGGTCCTTGAGAATGCTCCGGCAGGCTCTGAAAAAGGAATGGAAAATCTTTCCCGCATATTCCGTCTCAAGAAAGGGAAGAAAGACAAAAAACAGCCTAAGGATAAAGAATTATTCCATATCAGGAAGGTTGAAATCAACAATATGGGCTTTGCCCTGATCAACCACAAGTCCAAGAAGACCCCATACTCAGGAGGAATCAACTGGAATGATATGGACATCAAGAACATACGCATCAACGCCAGAGACCTGATGTTCAAAAGCGGCGTCATGTCGGGAGAACTGGACCAGCTGTCTTTCAGGGAGAAGAGCGGTTTCACATGCAGATCCATCTCCGGAAAGGCCAAGGTGGGCAACGGAAGGACGATTGTGGAGGACCTTAAACTGGACGACGGCCTTTCAGACATCAATCTTCCTCTGTACATGATGAGCTACAACAGTGCAGAAGATTTCGGGGACTACATCAACAAAGTCCGGATGGACGCAATCATTGATGATAGCAAAATAGACTTCCGCACAATATCATATTTTGCTCCATCCTTGAAAGACAACCGGCTTATAGTCAGTGCATCAGGAAAAGTTGACGGATTTGTAAGAGATCTCAGATTCAATGAAATCAAAGCGAAATCAGCTGCCGGCGGATTCTCGGGCACAGTCAACGGCAGGCTTACCGGACTTCCGGACATAGAGAACACCGGCATCGAAGCCACTGTGAATGATTTCAATATAACCACAGAGGGACTGGGACTCTTCGTCAGCGAATGGATGAAGCAGGGAGAACTTGACTTGAGCAGATTCGCAAAGGGAACGATATTCATGGTGGACGCATCGGCAAAAGGTCTGCTTGACAGGATGGAAGCGACCGCCTCGATTTCTTCACTGATAGGAAATGCCGAAGCCGATGCAGTGCTTACAGACCTTACGAATGCTGACAAGCCTATTGGCATAGACGGAGTCATCAAGACGGACAATCTGGACCTCGGTAGGATAATAGGCACGGACATAATTCACGAAACCACCCTCAGAGCAGGGTTGAAGGCAAGACTGTCATCAGGATTCCCTGATGTTGCGATCGATTCTCTCATCGTGGACAGAATGGTGTTGAACGACTACGGATATACAGGTATAGCTGCTGCGGGAAAGCTGTCCGAGAAAGCCTTCGACGGTAGGATCATATGCAATGATCCGAACCTGAATTTCCTCTTCCAGGGAACATTTGCCCTGTCAAGCAAGACCAGGAACGCACTCTACCAGTTCTATGCGAACATAGGACATGCAGACCTGTACGCAATGAACATCGACAAGAGAGGCATCTCAAGAGTCCAGCTCCAGACCAACGCCAATTTTACCCGCACTGGTCAGGGAGACATACTCGGTAAGATAGACATCGGAGGTCTCAGACTGGAAAACGATCTTGGAAAATATGACATAGGAGACATAAGCCTCACCTCCCATACCGCCGGCAGCAATTGGAAGGTAAGACTCAACTCCTCATTTGCGGACGGTGCATATAACGGCACGGCATCGGTCGGCAAGTTCGTCAAGGATCTTAAAGATATAACACTTAGGAAGGAGATACCTGCATTGTTCAGCGATCAAGGAACAGAATGGGCAGGAAACAGCTATGAGCTTTATTTCAGATGCCACGACTCGATGGACATAATGTCATTTGCCATTCCGGGCATATACATCGCCGACAGCACTTCTCTGAATATGAATATCACTCCAGAAGGAATCCTCACCACACAGCTGAAATCTCCTAGGATAGCATATAGGGAGCAGTATATGAAGGGCGTCAAGGTGTCTCTTGACAACACGAATGACAGGATCAGCGGTGAGATGAACTGCAATGAGATCCGCGCCGCTTCATTGATTCTGAAGGATAACAGATTCCAGATTCTGGCTGAAGACAATCACGTAGGTGCGGGATATTCCTATGAAAACTCAGGCGAACTGCTCAACAGAGGAGAATTCGTGCTTGTAAGCGATTTCTTCAGGAACGAAGAGGGTGTGAACATCGGAATGGAGATTCTGCCTACTACCCTGCACCTGAACTCAAGGGAATGGAACATCGAACCTTCTAAAATACATATTTCAGGTAGCGGAATAGATGTCGAGTCACTGGAACTGACCAGTTCGGAACAAAGAGTAAGGCTTGAAGGAAAGGCCTCCAAGGCTTCCAAGGATACACTGACACTCAATCTTGACCGTTTCGACATATCCGTTGTTAACCCTCTGATAGGCTCGAAATTCGGCATTGCGGGCGCCGCTACCGGCGATGTCAGACTGATTTCTCCACTGAAGGAGCTCGGTCTCCTCGCCAATATGATCTCCGACTCCACATATATTGCCGGAGTTCCATTAGGAGTGGTAAGCATAGGAAGCAGCTGGAACGAAGAATTCGAAAGATTCGAGATAGATCTTCAGAATGACTACTCCGGTAAGAGCAACATATCTGCTCACGGTAAGCTTACTCCTAAGTTGAAGACACTCGAAGCGGAGGCAGATCTGGACGAGCTGCATATCGGTTATGTACAGCCGGTGCTCAGCGACGTTTTCAGTTCAATGGATGGAACTGTTTCAGGAAAGATATTTGTCGACGGCCCGATAGAGAACCTGACTGTCAGCAGCAGCGACACAAGGCTGAATAATGCCGAATTGAAGATTGCATTCACGAACGTTCCATATTATGCTGATGGCACGTTCCATATCGACAGCAATGGAGCATATCTGGATGACATCAAAGTTACAGACAGATTTGATGGTACAGGAGAGCTTTCCGGAAGTATCAACTGGGATCATTTCAGAGACATCTCATTCGATCTGGCAGCCAAAGTGACCAATATTGAGTGCGTCGACCTCGACGAAAAGCTCGGAGATGTTTTCTACGGCAACCTATATGCTACCGGTAATCTTGATATAACCGGGCCTGTCAATTCGATAAGGATGGATATTGACGCAGTGACATCAAAACCAGGACAGCTTCATATACCGCTCAGCAGTGCCCTGTCTACCGGAAGTAGCAGCAACCTGCTGAAATTCAAAGAAATACATCAGGAAGTCTACATCGATCCATATGAAACTATGATCAGTAAACTCCAGAAGAAAGAGCAGAAAGGCGGAGAATTCGGAGTAAACATGAGAGTCACTGCATTACCAGATGTAGAGGCATTCGTGGAAATTGACAAAGCAAGCGGAAACGTTCTCTCCGGAAGAGGTAACGGAACTATAGACTTGAAGGTAGACAGTGAGACATTCGACATAAACGGTGACTATACTCTGACCAGCGGAAACTACAAATTCGTCGTACTCGGACTTGCAAGCAGGGATTTCAGTATTAAGGACGGCAGCTCGATACGTTTCGGCGGAGACATAATGGAAAGTACGCTCGACATTGATGCTACCTACAGGACAAAAGCCTCGCTCTCTACACTGATATCGGACACAACATCTGTTGCCAATAAGAGAATTGTAGACTGCGGTATCAGCATAACCGACAAACTGAGCAACCCTCGTCTCGGATTCTCGATTGAAATTCCGGACCTTGATCCAATGGTCAAGTCGAGAGTGGAAAGCGCATTGAGTACGGAAGACAAGGTGCAGAAGCAGTTCCTTTCACTCATCGTATCCAACAACTTCCTTCCTGATGAGCAGTCAGGTATTGTCAACAACTCATCCATGCTGTATTCCAACGTAACGGAAATACTTGCGAACCAGTTGAACAACATATTCCAGAAGCTGGATATTCCTCTCGACCTCGGCCTCAACTATCAGCCGAACGAAAGAGGCAACGACATCTTTGACGTAGCAGTCTCGACCCAACTGTTCAACAATAGGGTTTCCGTTAACGGAAACATCGGTAACAGGCAGTATGCGACAGGAAGTTCACAGAACGATGTAGTCGGTGACCTTGACATAGAAATAAAGCTTGACAGATCAGGAGCCTTGCGTCTGAATCTCTTCTCACACTCTGCTGACCAGTATACCAATTACCTCGACAACTCGCAGCGCAACGGCGTCGGACTGACATACCAGACTGAATTCAACAGTTTCGGACAGTTCCTGAAGAATATGTTCTCAAGCCGGAAGAAGAGGCAGGAAGCGAAGAGGCTTGAAGAGGAAGAAATGATAAATGAAGGAAAGGTGACGATTGATATATCAGCACCTGAAACGAAGGAAGAAAAATATGGGAGAAAAAGGAAAACTATATCTGATTCCCTCTCCGTTGGGGGAAAATGATCCGGAAGAAGTGATACCGGTTCCCGTCCTGAAATCGCTTAGCGGCTTCAAGACATTTGTCGTTGAAGAGATAAGGACGGCAAGGAGATATCTGTCAAGAGCAGGGCTCAAAGGCAGAATCGGCGAACTGGAATTCCATGAGCTTAACGAGCATACCGATCAGAGTACGATAGAAGGGTATCTGAAACTTTTTGAGGACGGGAACGATGTGGCTCTGATATCGGAAGCCGGTCTCCCTGCGGTTGCCGATCCTGGTGCACAGCTGGTTGCACTGGCCCACCGACACGATATCGAAGTCATTCCTACCGTCGGTCCATCTTCACTCATGCTTGCTCTTATGGCTTCCGGACTCAACGGTCAGTCATTTGCGTTCTGCGGCTATATACCAGCAAAGACCGATGAAAGAAAGGCACGGCTCAAGACCCTGGAGAAAGTGTCGGGACAACTTAGGCAGACTCAGATCATAATCGAGACCCCTTACAGGAACGATTCTCTGTTCGCAGACATGATCAGCATATGCTCCCCTTCCACACGTATATGTGTCGCTGCAAACATCACCATGCCCGACGCCTTAATAAAGACCAAGACAGCAGGTGAATGGAAGAAGCAGGGACTCGTAATCGGCAAAAGACCTTGTGTATTCCTTATCCTTGCATAGACCTTTGAATAATGGCAAGCTACCTTCAAATAGAAAACATATCAAAATCATATGGTCCGAAAATTCTTTTTGAAAGAATCGGATTCAATATAAACGAGGGCGACAAGATTGCATTGATTGCTCCTAACGGCACGGGAAAGACCTCACTTATGAAGATTCTGGCCGGCAAGGACAAATCAGATTCCGGCGGAAAGATCATGTTTCTCAAGGATATCCGTATAGCCTTTCTGGAGCAGGAATATGACTTCGATCCGGAGAAAAGCATTTTCGACCAGATAATGTCCTCGAGTGAAGAGTACACCAGGAATCTGGACCAGGAGCACATCTGGGAATATGAGCGCAGGGTCATCAAGTTCCTTACGAGTTTCAATCTTGGCAATCAGGACCAGCTGATGAAAGAATTGTCCGGAGGAGAAATCAAAAGAGTCGCATTGACACAGATGCTGGCCTCCGAGGCCGAATTCTTCATAATGGACGAGCCTACCAACCATCTGGACATCGATGCTATCGAATTCCTGGAAAACTATCTGAGTCGCTCCCGATGTACCCTGCTCATGGTCACCCACGACAGATATTTCCTTGACAGAGTCTGCAATACCGTTATGGAGATGGACAAAGGTGCCATCTACACATACAGAGGCAACTATCAGAATTTCCTTGAGAAACGCGAGGAAAGGATTGCCAACTACAATGCCGAGACAGACAAGGTAAGGAATATCCTCAGAAGAGAACTTGAGTGGATAAGAAGCACTCCATGCGCCCGTACAGGCAAGGCGCGATATAGGATCAATGCATTCTATGATCTCAAGGACAGAGCCTCGCAGGCATATACTACCCAGCAGGTGAACATGACCGAGCTGAAAGGAGCGACAAGACTTGGAACCAAGATAATCAACTGCAAAGACCTGAGTTTTTTCTACGGAGACAAATGCTACCTCGACCGTTTCACATATAATTTCCAGAGATACGAGAAAGTCGGGATAGTCGGAAGGAACGGTGCAGGAAAGTCGACATTCCTTGATATACTTACCGGAAGGATCGGGTACGGGGAGACGCCCGATCAGGTCGGGCGTGACGGTTCTTCGTCATTGCCGGGTGGTAGTTCTTCGTCATTACCGGGTGGTGGTTCTTCGTCATTACCGGGTGGTAGTTCTTCGTCATTGCCGGTGACGGACTCTTCGTCATTGCCGGTGACGGACTCTTCGTCATTGCCGGGTGGTAGTTCTTCGTCATTGCCGGCTACGACCGGCAATCTGACCGGTGTCATCGAAAGAGGAGAATCCCTCAAGATCGGCTACTACAATCAGAGCGGAATGGCATTCAATCCGGACGACACAGTACTTGACATCGTCAACGACACATGGCTGCTCAACCGTTTCCTCTTCCCTCACGAAATGCTGAACAACAAGATTTCCAAACTCAGCGGTGGAGAGAAGAGAAGGCTATATCTCCTGACGATTCTGATGCAACAGCCGAACCTTCTGATTCTCGACGAGCCTACAAATGACCTCGATATCGTCACCCTCAATATTCTTGAAGATTATCTGAAGGAATTCAGCGGATCGCTCATCATAGTATCGCACGACCGACATTTCCTCGACAAACTTGTAGACCATCTCTTCATATTCTGCGGAAACGGTCTTGTGAAGGATTTTGTGGGCAGCTACAGCGAATACCGCGAATATATCAAGGAGTTCGAATCCGAACAACGCTCAAGAGAAAGAGCGCAGGAAAAGGCCGCAAAAGAACGCGAAGGCAAGATATATCAACCAGAAGCGCCCGTACGGAAAAAGAAACTGACATATAAGGAGCAGCGTGAGATGGAACAGCTTGAGAAGGATCTCGAAGCCCTAAGCAATGAAAAGAAAGAGCTGGAGAATAAACTCAGCAGCGGCTCGTTGCCATTCGACGAGCTTCAGGCAGCATCGGAGCGCATCGGCTCAATCATGGAAGAGACAGACGAAAAAGAGCTCCGTCTTCTGGAGCTCTATGAAAATATGGAATAGTCATCAGTGTGTCCTCATCACGATCGGTCCGGGAGCCGGCGCTGCGTAGCCTCTCGTAAGCATCAGCAGTCTGTCAGGATAGTTAGTGATGATTGCCTCCACCTTGAGGTCGATCATACGCTGAAGATCAGCAGGATTGTCGACTGTCCAAGGAACCATCTTCATTCCTTTCTCACGGCATTTTGCGACAAGAGCCTCGTCTACTATCGAATAGTGAGGGCTCAGCCACTCCGGTTGGAACTTGAGTTTTGCCATATACTTATCGAAGTCTCCGGCTTTTGCATCCACAAGGTATGACAGATGGAATTCCGGATATTTCTCATTCATGAAATTGAGGGCACGTGGATCAAATGACTGTACAACAAGTCTGTCATCCAGATGCTTTGAAAGGAGCACCTTAGCACAAGCATCTACGAAATCATGGTAAATAGGCCAATAGATACCCTCTCCGTTGCCTTCCCTGGTCTTGATCTCAATATTATACCTTACAGGAGAATACCCCTTTTCCTTCGTATAATTCTCCACAAAATCGATAAGTTCATCAAGCAGAGGCTTTCTGGTTGCCAGGCAAGCCCTTTCCGGCCAGTCAGGGTTAGCCTTGCTGCCAACATCATATCTGGCTATATCCTCATAGTTCAATGTATAGATATATTCCTTGGCATCACCCTTGTTCACCGGAGTACCGTCCGGACGGGTCGCATAACGATAGTGGAAATATGCGTCGTGAGAAACAACAACCTTTCCGTCCTTGCTGATCTGAAGGTCAAGTTCAAGAGTGTTCACACCAAGATCAAGAGCGTTCTTCATGGCTTCCAATGTATTCTCCGGCATCAGCCCCATACCGCCTCTATGAGCCTGTACATCCACATAATCGGACATATCCACATTATACACCCATTTCTTGCCGAACGGACTCTCTACAGCCACGGTAACGTTCTTGGCATACTGGCTCGGCGTGGCCACAAGATAGTGAGTGTTAAGTCTCGGATATTTATATGCCTTCTTGTTGAGAGCATCGATCCTTCCTTCGAAAGCCTTGTACATCTCACGGATATAGACAGGTGAAATATCAATGACCTGGTCCATCTTGCCCATAGGCTTTCCGTCTTCATACCATTCCACCTTCCACTGAGGATCGTAATCCCAGATATTGAGGACAATGCTGTTAGGGTGCATCACCGACTGACCCGGCATGTACAGTTCCACCTGATAGTCCTTATCCTTACCTACAGACTTATAGTACCATTCCAGCTTGCCCGCTTCCTTGGTATATACCTTATATCCACGAGGTGTACCGTCATTGCAATAATATGTGTCCCACCAGGTTCCGCAGATAGCTGCAACATTATGCTCTGTAATATTTTCCTCAATCTCCATATTATTGCAGATATGGGAGTGACCGGTAAGGAAAAGCACCTTATGCCCCCTGATGATGTCGAGAAGCTTGTCCGAGTCCTTGATAAGCTGGTTTATCGGCCATAGCTTGAGCATTGAATGCTGGGCCACATAAATATCAGCATTCTGAGGAATGAATTTCATTACATTCTTCACCCAATCAAGCACGTGATCGGCATAGCCTTCCACATACTTCCTCTTGGTTGAATAAATAATGTTATCGAGAACCAGAACCACATCCTTTCCCATAAAGAAAGCATAGTTCTCCGGTCCCATTTCCTTTCTATAGGTAGCTGATCCGTTATGGTCTCCCGATGCGTTACGTTCATTGTCATGATTGCCAAGAACAGGATATACCGGGAAACCGGTACGGACAATCTCCTTCTTATATTTCTTGAAATACTGCAGTTCATCCCAGCAGATGTCTCCCAACGCAAGTCCAGCAGCAGGCTTTGCGAACGTCTTTCCCAATGCTGCCATATCATCGATCGGTTCACCTTCGAAAATAGCGAAATGCTCATCGTTCTTGATCTGTGCATCTCCAATTGCAACAAGATGATAATCATTGCCCTCCCCTGTCTTGATCAGGTCAAAGGAGAACTTTGAACGTCCCTCAGCAGACTGATAGAATGCCGGTACTCCTGAGCTATAGTCTGCAACATATCCTGAAGGGGTCAGGATATACACGAACTCTGCATCGTCCTCAATATTGAAAGCGAACTTACCGTTCTTCTTGGTCTGAGTGAAGTTCTTTCCGTCTGTAACCACCACTCCTCCCAGTTTCTCTTCGCCGGATGTAACGGTTCCTGTAACTTTTCGCGCAGATGCCGTACCCGCTGCAATCAGAATGGCAATCAACGCCAGTGCAATCTTTTTCATAGTCATCTATCTTTATCTTTTGTTTCCTGCCTTCTTTATTTCAGATGTATATATTACAGGATAATCAAGTTTATCAGCATCAAGCACAAAGACCTGATACTCCTTGCCACCTTCATACACTCTCACGACAATGTGTCCCCATGGTTTGAAATTGCTCCAAAGTTCCTCCCCAAGCTTCTTGCATGCCTGATCCACTGTAATATAGAACTCTCCCTTGGCCGGCCACACCATATGGTCAACCATTCTGGACATCGTAGAAGGAACCGGATGATTCTGGCTTCTTGCATCAATGATCAGCACATCCGGAGAAACAGTATTGAGGAAAAAACCGTTGCAGGTGTCATAATATCCATGATGGTTCGCCTTTGCAACATCCACCTTGCCGCATACTTTGGCAACAGGAGTCTCCATATCCCTATCCTTAGCCTTATAAAGATCCTTTTGAGCACCGCCACTGAGGTCACCGCCATTGAAATATCTGAAGTTTCCGTAAGTGATGCGTATAGCACATGAGTTCACATTCTCATCAAAAAGCTTTGGGTCACACGTATACTGTTTCTCAGCCTTTGTGCCCTTTCCTGTCCATACCTGAGCATTCGCAGCGAGATTGCGGATCTCAAATTTCTTTGCATATGGCTTTGGATTCTTAACCATCTTGATCTGATTCAATGCACCCACCTTGAACTGCTCCATCTCCATACCCTGAGACATCTGGTACTGCACGAACTTGTGATACTCCTCCATAAAGCCTTTGTTTGCATCAGCAACCTTCTTCTTCGATGGAAAATCGTACTTAGGATAGGCTCTGTCAAGAAGCTTGTTGTAGCCCACAAGTTCTCCTACCAGAGTGATACCGGACAGACCGTACCCGTGTGTTCCCGGAAGCATTTCCTGTACATCACCCATATGGTCATCATGGAAATGGGTGATCATTGCATAATCCACCTTTCCGTTTCCAGGAAGTCCGGCCAGAATTTTCTTCATATAGATGGACTGCCATTCACCTGCCCTTTTCGAATTGTCCGGATGCTGCTTGTCCTTCACTTTGCCGTTGTCCCCGGCATCGATCATGAGTGTAGTACCGTCAGGCATAACGATAAACGTCGCATCTCCCCTTCCGGTAGCGATCGTATGTATGTCCATATATCCTTCCTGCCATTTTGGAAGATATTCCTGGGCAGCCGCAGACCAGCAGAATGCCAGTACCAGCGACAAAGAAATGAGAATCTTTTTCACTGTATTTCAGTTTTAATGTTACATCAGACAAAGATACGAAAAAGTCGGCACAGATTACTCTGCGCCGACTTTAAAAACATCAACAGATATTTACTGTTTCGTAAAAGTAACTTCACATGGGCCCCATATACGGTTGGTACCACTGCCACCCATAGCCTTGGTTGCGCCATAAGCCATATTGTCAGCGATCTTTGCTCTTATATAAAGAGTGTTTTCACCAGGAAGTGCTGGAGCCACATAGTCAATATCAACCACATATGGATAGTTTGCGATATTTACACCACCCCTGTTGATAGCATAAGACCATGTCACTTCACGACCGCCTGTGCCATCCTTGAATGTCTCCGTAGTAGTCTGGGCGCCTGCCGGCATCCAGTTCTGACCGTCAACAGAAACTTCTACAAGGAAGTAGTTAGGACCTGTTGCAGAAGCAGACTGCTTGTAAGTGATGTTATAAGTACCTGCAGGCATATCCTTAACAGGCACCTCAAACAACCAGTAACCACCTAGCGGCATACCTGTAGCAAGCACTCTCACATGGTCTTTAGTTCCATCCGCAGCAGCAGCTTCATACTTATAAGTTACCTTCAATGCAGTACCATCGGCAAGATGCGATGAAAGTTTTGAGGTACCTTCTTCAGAAAGAATCCATCCTTCTGCAAGGTTCCATGGGCCCTCTACCTTGCTTGCATCAAATGTCGTATCATAAGTGAATGGGAACAGTGCAAGAGTCTTAGGACCGTCGAGGCCATTCTGCTTTACTCTAAGGACAGTCTCAAGGTTATTGTCTTTATTGAAGACTCTGACAGATCCTGTTCTTGACTCCTCTGTACCTGCCTGGCATTTGACTACAAACGCAGCAGTCTCTACCATTGCCCTGGTAGTTGGAACAGGCTCAACTGTAAGCCAGTCACATGTTGACTCATATTCATAATCGATATTTGCCTGAACCGTCATGCTATACTCACCGCCTTCCATAGGGAATTCGGTATAGTTTCCGCCTACAAGGCTGATGAACGGCTCTATCTTCTGTCCTGGAGACACCTGCTTTACTGGGATAGTCTTGACAGAAATACCTGACTCGATAGTGATCTCTGTAGTACGTGCCTCACTTCCTGTGTACTCCTTGCAGCCCACTAACACCTCGGTAGAAGTACCTGCAGGGATGGTAATGCTGGCAAGCTGAGCATCGTCAGCACCTACGAAATAGATCCAGTCAGCTCCGGTGATCAGAGTCGCCTCCTGATCTGAAAGGAATGTGAATGACGCAGGAGCGGCAGGAATGGCATCGAAAGTGATGTTGTTTGCCATTGAAATAGAGATGTTGGCCTCAGATGGTTCTGTAACAGATACAGATCCTGTATATTCGATGATCTTGATATTGTCAAGATACCAACGGTTCTGGCTTCTGTCTGGATTCTGTCTAGATGGGTCAGCATAAGTAGGACGGATTGTAAGAACCGACTGAGCAGAAGCCTCTGTCAGGATGACAGTAGCATGCTGCCAAGCAAGGTGGCTCTCTCCATCTTCCTGAGACTGGGTTGATTCCAAAGCCTCTGACATAGCAAGACCGGTCTGCTCAAATTTACCGTCAGTTGTCTCAACAGAAACAGTCATGATATCCGGCTTGTTCGCACCAGTTACCTGCCAGCACCAGTCAAAGTCGATTTGAACATTTACCTTACCCTCGATTGACGACAATGCAGGAAGCCTTAGGGCTCCGTTGTAGCTTGACTGGCCGAACTTCAGATAGTTCTTGCATGCATACATCGATCCGTCCTTTCCAACAGAAGGATTTGGAGCCTGCTCCGGTCCCAGTTTGAATTCCTTGTCACCTACGGTAGACCAAAGGTACTGATATCCTATTCTATTGAACTCAGCAAAGAACTGGTCAGCCCAGTCTGCCTTCCAGATATTAGTGACACTTGTTGACTGGTCATCATTACCTACGGCATCAACTGTAGCCCATTTGATCCATTCAAAGTCATCGGCAAAATAAACTTTCTCGAGCGACTTTATGCCTTCAAGGACAACAGGTACCATATATACGGTATTGCCGTTCTTTCCGAAGACATATCCCTTTGCATTTACAAGCCATCCGTCAAGCTCAGACATCTTCAATGATGAATGAGTGTTCAGAAGCTCTATTACTACTGAATCACGTACAGCAGGCTGTTCGCCCTCTTCATAATAAAGTTCAATCTTCTTTGAAGAAAGTTTACCTTCGATAGAAACAAGTTCAATCTCCTCAGCAGCATATTGCTGAAGAACAGCTGTAATATCTTTTGCACTTGAATAATCCACAGCCTCATTTGAAGTCTTGGTGAACTTATCTGCATTCTTCAATGAAGGGAAACCGTTGAAAGATGAGACATAAGCATATACAGATCCCTTGTCACCTACCTCAACAGTCTGTGTTGCAGTGACATAAGAGTAGTCCGCCTGATCCTTCACCACGAAACCGTCAGAAGTCAAGGCTACAACCTGAACATCCTTCACACCGACGAATGTTTCAGCGGCCTGTGCAAAAGCTTCAGCCAATGTACCGTCGACAAGATCACGGTATTTGTCACCATTCTGGAATACATCCACAACAGCATCGGCGTAATGGTCTCTGCCGACAAAGGTGATGACAGCCTCTCGCGGTCTGTCAGGAAGTTCTTCTCTGATATTAGGTTCTACAGAGACTGTGAGTACAGTCTCACCGGCTGTACCAGATGCTGGCTCAACTGTGATCCAGCTAGCACAATCAACTGTCCAAGGCGCGTCAGCATACACTGTCAGGGAAAGAGTCAGTTCATCATCAATGCCAAACTCCAAGGATGCTTTATCCGTCATTATAGCCGTTGCGACGAGCTTCTCCTCTTCATTAAGGCATGACGAGAAAATAGCCAGCGAGGCCAATGCCAATATTAATTGTCTAATTATTTTCATAATTCAATAGATTAAAAGTCAAGACCGTCATCCCAGTTCGGGTTCTGAGTCAAATTAGGGTTCAATGAACGCTCATCAATTGGAATAGGATAGTAATAATCCCTACTTTCGTCGAATGTATGAGTACTCTTCTGCTGAGGATCTACATAGCCTGATGTACCGTCGCTAAGATAGATATCCGAACCGATTCTGAGAGGCACACAAGATGCATAGACCGGGTTGTTGGCATCAATTGTAGGCTGAGCCTCATTTGCTCCGTAAAGCCATACATCGACTGTTCCGTTCCTGTCAAGATCATACTCGCCTGGACCTGGGAAATATATACCGTACATATCCTGTGCGACACAATTTCCTTCCTTCCATCTCAAAAGGCCTTCCCATCTGAAGTCACCCTCCTGTGCGAGCTCGATGCACCTTTCTCTTCTCACCTCTATAATATGTACTACGTTAGGGTCACTGAGAAGGACAGGGTTAGTGTAACCGGTCTTAGGATCTGTCATATATGAATCCAAAGTCAACGATTTCACATCCATGCGGGCCATTCCCACACGGTCACGGAGAAGATTGATTGTCTTATCTGCAACAGTCTGGTCAAAATCTCCAAGTTCAGCCATAGCTTCAGCATAATTGAGAAGCACCTCACCATAACGGTATACCGGAGTGTCATTTGACGAACGGTCTGCTCGGTCTGAGTCACCACCGTTGGCATCAGCTGCCATTGTCCACTTTGCTATATGATAACCTGTACAAGTGCAGGAAAGATCCGGAGCAAGGACAGCGTCACTGTTGATACGCTTATAACCTGGTGCTCTGAGAGTCTGGGCAAGACGAGGGTCTCTGTTCTGGAACTCATCATAATACTCCATAGTCTTGTAATCTGGATTATCGGTGAATCTTGTTCCGTCAGCCATCAGATAAGTATTGACAAACTTTCTGGTAGCAGAAAGACGTCCCTGAGCAGGAAGGATCGACATGGCTGTCGAGTTGTTGTAGATACCTGCCGGATGATTGTAGTAAACCGCAAGAATAAACTCAGTCTGACTCGCTTCCTCCTGAGCGAAGAGCATACGATAGTCCTTGTCAGGATTACCTGTCGTATAAAGCTTATACGGGCCATCTGTCATGATTTCCTCTGCTGCTTTTGCAGCTTCTTCAAGGTAGAATATATGGTCATGAACAGTCTCGACACCTGCTGCATCAGGAGTTATGTTAAGAGAGTGATACTTTCTGAATGTACCTTCAAACAGGCAGAACTGTGACTTAAGTGCCAAAGCTGCCCATCTGTTCACTCTGAATGTCGACACTCCTGCAGGTAGGTTTGCAATGGCGAAATCCACATCTGCCAGCATCTTCTGCATAATGAACTCTCTGGAATTTCGTGGAGCATAAAGCTTCTCTGAATCTGATGCAAGTTCCTCATCAATCCAAGGGACGTCTCCGAAGAGCTTCACCTTTTCATAATAGAAGAATGCTCTGAAGAAGCGTGCAAGTGCCTCATACTCAGCTCTGACCTTTTCATCCTCACAAGTATCCATTCTGGAGAGAACGGTGTTTATTCTTCTCAAGTCAGTCCAAGTCCATCCGCCGCCGGACTCAGGCACGGTTCTGTAAGAACCTCCATGAAGGAGATTCGAGAGCGACAATCTGATATAATGGTCACTCTGGTGATTGTAAGGATGCTTATCCAGCAGATTATTGTACAAAGGATTTGTAAAAAGCTGGAAGTCCTCTGCTGTCCTGAAATAGATTTCCTCAGTCATGTCTGAAAGCGGGCCTCTGTCAAGAAAATCGCAGGCAGTAAACGATGCGATTGCAGCAAAAGCTATTATCAAATATTTTTTCATCTTTTTAATTCTTTAAAGTGTTTCAAACAGACGTTAGAATGTAATGTCAATTCCGAACATGAATGTCTTCTGCCATGGATAGAAGGCATTATTGTAGCGTGTAAAATCACCTGAAGAATCAGTTCTGTCAAACGCAGCCTCAGGATCGATATACTTGCTGTTCTTCTTGAAAGGAGACCAGTAAGCAAGATTTTCACCTGAGAAATATACACGGATCTTTTCTATACCGATCTTCTCGGTCTTAGGAACTGTATATCCCACAGAGAGATTCTTAAGTCTCAGATAACGGAGATTCTGAAGATAACGGCTGTTGACATTTCTCAAAGTAGCTCCTGAAGTAAAAGCTGAATATGCTCGTGGACGTGGGAAATATGCATCAGGGTTTTCCTCACTCCAGACATTTGATAGGAAATCCGGTGAAAGATATGTACAATATGGACGCGAATAAGGTCCCCAGAAAGCCATAGATTCAGCATTAGGATACCAATAGTGATTACCTGTTCCCTGGAAGAAAATCGAGAAATCAAATCCCATGAAATCGAAACCGGCAGTAAGTCCATACTGAAGGGAAGCAATCTTATTACCGAGAATCTTTCTGTCTCCCGGATCCTTCACACTGTTGGCACCTACAGATATCTTCTTGTCACCGTTAAGATCCACATACTTAGGGTCACCGGCAAGCCATCCGCCATAGAGCCTCTTATTGATGTAATTGAGATTTACCTCTTCCGCATATGCCCTAGCCTCTTCATCTGACTGGAAAAGACCGTCAACCTCGAATCCCCAGATCTCACCAAGTTCCATTCCTACATAATAATCCTTGGCAAAAGTATATTCATCATTATCATACTTTGTGATGACTGTCTTGAAATCAGACAATGTCGCACCTACGTTATATCCGAAAGGCTTGCCGAAAAGACTGATCTGGTCTCTCCATCCGATAGAGAGTTCGTAACCTTTGGTACGGAGGTCTGCAGCATTCATATCAGGCTCAGATGCACCATATACGCTAGGAAGTGCGACACCGTCAGTAAGCATATCCTTAGTATCACGGATATATGCCTCAGCGGTGAAAGTCAATCTATCCTTGAACAGACCTGCATCCAGACCGAGATTATACTGCTGAGATGTCTCCCAAGTAAGGTCTCCGGCATTTGGAGCGGAGAGGGATGTATAGCTTGCTGTCGAGCTACCTTCACCGAAGCTGAATCCGGCAAAATCATAAGTCTGAACCTTACGGATGAACTTGTATGCTGCAACATTCTGGTTTCCGAGGCTACCATATGAGAAACGGAGCTTAAGATTGCTTACTACGTTCTTGGCTGGAGCGAACCAGTTCTCCTCTGAAATACGCCATCCTGCAGATGCAGATGGGAACAATCCCCAACGGCTTCCTTTGGCAAATCTTGAGGAACCATCGTAACGTCCGGAAACTTCAAACAGATACTTGCCTTTATAATCATAATTGATACGTGCAAAGAAGCCGAGCAGAGCATATTCAGACTGGCCTCCTGAAGCCATGAACTCCTTTATTCCGTCACCGTTCAGTCCGACAAGGTCAAAGTCGTTGAGTTCTTCAGTAAGAAGATTATATCCTGTCGTCGACAAGTCTTTCCTATATGAATACTCGAGGTTACCACCGGCCATTACGGTCAAATGATGGTTATCCTTGAAAGTATCTTCATACGTAGCAAATACATTTGCTGCACTGTATGCCCAACTGTCAACAGATTCGATAAGAGAATCCTCTCCGGCTGTTCCCTTTCCTGTATATACGGCAAAAGTACCTGGATACTGTGAATATACAAGTGCTGTACTTCTGTTCGTATTTCTGTTCTGATGGAATCTGTATGTGTAGTTAGCTGTAATTGTCAATTGCTTGATAGGAGTGATCTTCAGTTCTGTCGTATTCGCAAAATCCATTTTTCTATCAAGATTGACATTCTTGTCATTGCCATAAATCGCATGACGGCCGTTTGCAACCTTATAGCCAAGGAAGTCAGTTCCGTACACCCACGATCCGTCAGGATTCTTAGGAGTGAAGCAAGCCAGACCGTGATTTGCAGAATATGCGATGGCATTCTGTACATTCGACACACCCGGATAGTCATAAGTCGAGCTATAAAATGCAGTATTATTGCTCATCCTCATGAACTTATTGATCTTGAAATCAATCTTCGAGCGGAGATTATACTTCTGGAACACGTCAGGACGGGCCTTGATGATACCGGTCTGTCTGTTGAACGCACCTGAAAGATAATATCTTACTCTCTTGTTACCTCCACTTATTGAAATATTATGCTGCTGTACAGGATGCTGGTCATTGAACATCTCATGCCACCAGTCAGTATTTGCATAATATACATACTTATCCTTACCGTTCCTGTTCTGTATTGTCACCCATGGACGATCAGGATGCTCTGTCTTGTCGTTTATACGGAGAAGGAGCTGCTGCATATCATAATCAGTATATTTGATATACTGCGACACACCGTCATCCGCCTTCCAGAACATGTTATGGATATAAGCCGACCAATATCCTCTGGTCTCAAAATCAGTAGATGTAGTAGGCTGCTCCCATCCGAAACGTCCGCTGTAGCGTACTACAGCATTTCCATCATCCTCATTACCTTTCTTGGTTGTGATGAGGATTACACCAAATGCTGCACGTGCACCATAGACTGCTGCGGCTGCAGCATCCTTGATTACAGAAATAGATTCGACGTCATTAGGATTCACACGGTCCATTTCACCCTCGACTCCATCAATGAGTACGAGCGGACTACTGCCGTTGATGGAACCGGTACCACGGATCTGCAATGTTCCGGTACTGCCTGGGTTACCGCTTGAAGTGGATATAGACAAGCCAGGCACTGATCCCTGAAGCATACTGCTGAGGTTTGGAGCGACTCTGTCCTGAAGAGCCTTGTCATCCAGAGCAGTAACTGCACCGGTAAGGTTTACCTTCTTCTGCGTACCATAACCCACAACCACAGTCTCTTCCAGAAGCATATTGTCTTCTTCAAGATGGATCGTGATGTTGTTCTGCTGCGCAGAAACATTCACCAGTTTTGTTTTATAACCAAGAGATGACACATTGAGGACAACATCCTTGGACGGCACTGTAATAGTAAAGCTGCCCCCCCCAGATGTCATAACTCCGTTTGCCGTTCCGTCTACGATGACCGCCACTCCTTCCAGAGGGAAGTCTGTCGCATCCTTGACGACTCCGGTCAGTTCCCTTGTCTGGGCAAAAGCACTTGTACTTACTGCCATTATTGCAAGAGATACTGCAAATAATTTAAGTAATTTCATAAACTTAATTTTAGTTGTTATTACTGAATTTAGCGATTATAATTATTCAGAGAAAATTCCTTTGGACGCTCCATACTCTCAGTATATACATTACCGAACCTGTCGGTAATCTTGAACTCCAATGTAGAAGCTGCAGACGATGCCTTGACACGGAAAATATGCGAACTGACAGTATTGGTCATGAAGCTTGATGTAGGATTCGCATTCGCGTTGTGCCTTTTGGCCTCATAAGAGATCAGATGAAGAGGGTCCTTTACCTTGACAACCTCATAATTCAGATCCTTACCATTCTCCGACACCACTATATTCCATGAAGGGTCATAGTCAAACACATTGAAATACACATAGTTTTCCTTATTAGAAGACACCCAATATGACGCTGATTTCTCAAATGACGAAGCGTGCGTGCTGTTTGCTGACGGAGCAAAGTTCTTTGCAGTCATCGTTATGGAATTCCTGTCATATGTACGGAAGGCATGAGAGAAGTCCTTGCCGGTAGGCTTGAATCTCCACTTCACGTCATTACCGTTCATGTCATATACATAGTATCCTGCAGGTGATCCGTCCTTGCAGATATTCAGGCCGCTGGTATAATAGCCTGTCCACCACCAGGTACCGCAGACAGCTCCACTGTTATGATGCAATATTCCTTTTGAAGAAGTCATATCGTTGTTCCAGATCACATGAGTATGAGCACTCATTATATGAGTCTCATATCCCTTGCAGAGTGCTTCCAACTCCGAGCTGTACGACATCGCACTCTTTCCTGTCTCTCCATACATCTGGGCGTGCATTGTTATGACAAGAATCTTCGATTTATCAACATAAGAAAGATCCTTTTTCAACCAATTGATCTGATCCGTCGTAAGGCTTGAATTATAATCTCTTCCACTTCCGTCAGCCTTAGGTACATTCGTACATAATATATTATCAAGAACGACATAATGTACATTACCTATATTGAAGGAATAGTAAGTCGGAGCGACCTTAGATTTGAAGGCTGTCACTGTATTGAAGTCACCTTCTGACATCATATCATGATCGTGGTTACCGATTGTATGGAATATCTGGATTCCGCTTACCTTCGAATTCATTGTCTGGATATATGAATACAGGTCGTAAGCATTACTGTACCAGTACAGATCCCATGACATGTCTCCCAATGTAAGGGCGTACTGCCTCTTTGCCTTATTTTCGGAAATCTGCTTATTCAGATCTGTTGTAAAATCTGCAAACTGTATAAGGTCTTTGGTCCTGTCTGCAAGATGCATATCTCCAAGGACATACATCACATGACTTGAATTATCAACCTTGGTCAAAGTCCAGTCCGCTCTCTCAGTGGTCTTCGGATTACCGTCAAGAGACTTATGGAACTTCGGAAGGATTCCTTCAGCCGCAGCCTCATAACCGCTAGGAACAGACATGAACACCAAACGATTATACTCCTGCGATTTCAAATAATACAGACCATTCTCATCTGTAACTACGACATCTATTCCATCAGACACGACAACTCCCGGCACACCGACACCTTCACAAGAGACCAGTCCGTAAACATTGTATCCTTCCTTCTCGGTAATCTCGATTCTCTTTTCAATTTCAAAGCGGACCTCACCCAATGCCTTGGTCTGCGACCCTCTTCTGATACTGAACACATATTTGCCAGTCTCAAGTTTTGATGAAATCTTGAAGCTAAAGCTGTCTGATGTAATACCGACGATATCACATAGGATCTCTTCCTGAGATTTCTTGAGTACGACGACATCACCTTTCTCCGGTCCTTTACCCGAATAGAATTTGACAGACACTATATCACCTGCCGCTCCCTTCACCAATTCCGGCAGACTTACAAGCAGTTCAAATTTATCGGCAGTACCTGCAGGTTCTTCCTTTTCAGTACATGACACTGCAAGTAGAAGCAATACTATAAAATAATAAAGATATCTTTTCATATTTGTTCCTTAATTCTTTTCCGATCTGATTGTAAGTATGCAAAGCAGGATTCCAAGGGCAGCTCCGATCACCATGGTCAGATTAGCCGCATCCCAGCTGCGGTCAGCAATGCCTCCAACGATGATCTTCGAAAGGAGGGAATCACCCACGAGATAGCCGAAAAGGCCGACAAAGCCGGCTGCTGTTCCTGTAGCATTCTTCGGTACAAGGTTCACAGCCTGGATCGTAACGAGGGCAACAGGGCCATAGATGCAGAATCCGATAAGGATTAGAGCCACATATGCCCACACCTTGGCAGCGATGCCTGTCGCAGCAGCCAAAGCCGGAACCTGCCAATAAATCAGAGCGCCTATCGTCACCAAAGTCATGAATATGACATTCGGAGGAGCGCACTTGCCTTTGAAGAATTTCGCAGAGATCCAGCCGCAGATAATGGTACCTACCGCACCGACATAATTATGGATAGAGAATGCAAGCTTGCTCTCTGCCGCAGTCATGATACCTGTCTCCTGGAGATATGTAGGCGACCAGTCACCCACTCCATACCTGACCATATAGACAAAGGCATTGGCAAAAGCGATCATCCATATCCACTTGTTCTTCAGGACATAATCAAAGAGCTGCGTCTTGAAAGGCACCTTTTCTCCGACCTTTTCCTTTGTCTTGACGCCTGAATGGTCATTTCTCCAGTCCGCAACCGAAGGAAGTCCGCAGGATTCCGGAGTATCTCTGAGCGCCCACCAGCAGAACAGAGCTATTACCAGAGCTACAGCTGACGGAAATATGAAGTTCGCCCTCCATGTCTGCTCTATACCAAGATCTGCAAATATTCCTACTCCAAAGAGAGCGATGATGCCGAGAGTACCTGCTCCGATCGTATGCGAGGTGTTCCACAATGACATCTTGAAGCTTCGCTCGTTATTCGAGAACCAGTACGCCATCACACGTCCGCAAGGAGGCCAGCCCATTCCAGAGAGGACTCCCACGAAAAGCATGAAGACGAAAAGCATCGCCACATTGATTGCCATATTCGATGCCGAGAACGGAAGGAATCCGACAGACATCATGACAAGTGCCGCAATCACGAGACCGACTGTGAGGAACTTCCTCGCATCCGAGCGGTCCGAAAGCGTTCCCATTATGAACTTGCTGAACGCATATGCTATGGAGACTGCAGATGCTGCGATACCGACTCCCTGCTTGTCAATGAGTCCTTCTGCAATCATGTCAGCAGAAGCGAGAGAAAGATTCTTGCGGACCAGATAATAAGCGGCATAGCCAAGGAAAGACCCCATGAAGACCTTGAATCTCATGGATCTGAATGTTTTGTCGATTTTGTCGGCAGAAATGAGTGGCTTCGCCTTAGGAGGTTCAAAAAAATTCCGCATAACTGATTATTAATTTTAAGTTATCATACAAAGATAATAGGATTATTTCACAATTCTATATAAAAATGTTTACTTTTAACATCAGACTGACATTTCTGCCATTATGTCAGTATTTTTTCTGATGGCAGATTATTTGTTATCTTTGCGGGGCGTTAAGCAAGAAGATAATATGTTAATAAGTTTGATTGTAGGATTGGTGCTTGCACTGATATTTGGCAAGATAACGGTTAAGGAAATTAAACATTATGTCAGAAAATACACAGAAAGACACGGAAAAGGAAATTCAGCAGCCGCAGGAAACGGAGAAAAAGGAGAAGAAGGAAAAGAAGATCTTCCAGAAGAAGGAGAAAAAGTCAAAGACTGAAGAGCTGGAAGCCAGGATTGCTGAACTCGAGAATCAGGTCGCTAAGGAAAAGGACGACTACATCAGGCTCATGGCTGAATTCGATAATTACCGCAGACGTACATCGCAGGAGAAGCTGGATCTTGTCAGCATGGCATCGACGGATACGATCAAAGGACTTCTTCCAATACTCGACGACTGCGAAAGAGCGCTCGCCGTCCTTCTAGAATCGGACGACAGCGATGCAGCCAAAGAAGGTACCGAGCTGATATACGGCAAATTGCTGAATTATCTCAAGAGCAAAGGGCTCGCAGTCATCGAAGCTGCCGGACAGGCATTCGATACAGATCTTCACGAAGCAGTGGCTCAGTTCCCTGTCCAGGAGGAGGAAAAGAAAGGCAAGGTCTTCGATGTAGTGCAGACAGGATATACCTTGAACGGCAAGGTAATACGTTTTGCTAAGGTAGTGGTTGGTATCTGACAGAATCTGAAATAAGAAAGTCATTCCCGACTAAATAAATTGTCATTCCCGACCTGATCGGGAATCTGAAGAAATATGGCAGAAAAAAGAGATTATTATGAAGTGCTGGGCGTTGACAGGAACGCATCGGCAGAAGAAATAAAGAAGGCGTACAGAAAGCTCGCCATCAAGTATCACCCAGACAAGAATCCGGGCAACAAGGAAGCTGAAGAGAAATTCAAGGAAGCTGCCGAAGCCTATTCCGTACTCAGTGATGCTGACAAGAAGGCAAAGTATGATCAGTTCGGTCATGCAGGGGTTGACGGGGCCGCTCCGGACTTCAGCGGCGGTTTCGGCAACCTAAATGATATCCTCAACGACCTCTTCGGAGGTGCATTCGGAGGTGGTTTCGGAGGCTTCAGCGGCTTTGGAGGCGGCTTCGGCGGAGGCCAGCGTCGTGAAAGAGTATACAGAGGACGTGACATCAGAGTACGCGTGAAGCTCACTCTCGAAGAAATCGCGCATGGAGTAGAGAAAGAGATCAGCATCGAGAAGAACGTTCCATGCAAGGACTGCGGCGGAAGAGGGGCCAGAAACAGTTCCGACATCAAGACATGCCCGGGCTGTAACGGCACAGGTCAGGTACAGAGGGTCGTTAATTCATTCCTCGGCCAGACTGTCACCTACTCTACCTGCCAGCAATGCGGTGGCGAAGGAAAGATCATAAGCAATCCATGCAGCACATGCCATGGAACAGGTCTTGTACGCCAGAGAGAGACTATAAAGGTCAAGATTCCGGCAGGAGTTGAAGCTGGTATGCAGATGACGGTGCAGGGAGAAGGCCATGCTGCGAAGAACAACGGAATAAACGGAGACCTGCTTGTTGTAATCGAAGAGCAGGAGCATCCGGAACTCAGAAGAGAAGGTAGCAACCTCTTCTACACAAAGGTAGTTTCCATCATGGACGCCGTTCTCGGATGCGAGGTTGAAATTCCTTGCCTTGACGGTAAATATAAAGTAAAGGTTGAACCTGGGACACAGTCTGGAACAGTGGTCAGACTCAGGGGCAAGGGCCTTCCTTCAGTCAATTCATACGGAACAGGCGATCTTTACGTCAAGATTGCCGTATGGATTCCGAAGAAGTTGAGCAGGGAGGAAAAAGCCTTGTTTGAATCAATTAGGAATAATGATAGCTTCAAGCCAAACCCTTCAAAGGAAGATAAAAGCTTCTTTGAAAAGCTCAAAGACCTTTTTTAAAATATTTTTGTAAAAAAGTTTGCAGAGTTGAAAAATATTCCTACCTTTGCAATCCCAAAAATAAAGCAACCTCTTGTGCTGGGTGAAAAGAAACGCAATGTTGCCACAAAATTTAACGAGAAATAGAAATGAATCCAATTCAGTTAGTAGAGCAGGCATTCGCAAACGAGAAAGTAGCCAGCTACCCAAAATTCAAGGCAGGTGACACAATCACCGTGACTTACAGAATCAAGGAGGGTGACAAGGAGAGACTTCAGAAGTTCAGAGGAACTGTTATCCAGCTTCGTGGAGCTTCAGCAGCAACAAGAACATTCACAGTACGCAAGGTTGCAAGTGGTGTAGGCGTTGAGAGAATCTTCCCATTCGAATCACCGTTCATCGATTCAATCGAGCTCAACAAAATCGGTAAAGTACGTCGCGCACGTATCTTCTACCTCAGAGAACTCTCTGGTAAGAAGGCTCGTATCAAGGAGAAGAAGATCGCTGTCGTTAAGGACAACGAGTAGAGATAAAGCAGCTTAGCTGCAAATCGGCTCCGTAGCTCAACTGAATAGAGCATCTGACTACGGATCAGAAGGTTACAGGTTTGAATCCTGTCGGAGTCACCAAAAGGGAATCATTGTATGGCAGTGGTTCCCTTTTTTCTTTGTCGGGTCATGTTGTCAGATTGAGAGAATAATCGTAAATTTGTGGTCTTGTGCTTTTGGCAACCATCATATCGTTAATGCTTTCAGCCCCGGACAACGTAGAAGGACTGAAAGACACCTTGACATACTCGGTCATCGAGACGTCCGCCAAGCAGGCAGTCCCATATGAAAGGATGGCGACCCCGGTATCTGTAGCATACCTTGATGAACTGGAGGCTCGGCTCATCGATTCCCCAAAGAAACTGTCGGCAATAGTTCCTAACCTGCATATTCCGGATTACGGCTCTGCGATGACATCGTCTATATATCTGAGAGGATTCGGATCCAGAATGGAGAATCCCGTGCTGGGGCTATATATTGATGATGTACCTGTACTCAATAAGAACGCATATGACATGGATATGCTGGACATCAGGCGTGCTGACCTCTTCAGGGGGCCTCAGGGTACATTGTACGGAAGAAACTCGATGTGCGGAGTCCTGTCTTTGAACACTCTTTCTCCATCATCATACGAAGGCATCCGTGCGGCACTTCAATATGGTTCGGCAAACAATGTTTCTGCGCGCGCATCAATCTACAGAAAGACTAAAGATGGGCTTGCGATAGGCGCAGGCGTGGGATTCAGACATTCCGACGGCTTCTATACAAATTCTTTAAACGGAGAAAGATGCGACCCAAGCGACGGACTTTCGTTGAGAATGAAGATTCAGAAACAGCTTCGTCCTGACCTGCATTTTGAAAATATCTTTTCAGCAGGAGTGCTGACACAGGGAGGATGGCCATACAGGCTGTATGATAACGAAACAGGGAGATTGGCGGATGTAGCATACAATGACATCTGCGCGTACAAACGTCTGAATATTACTGAGGCAGTAAAGATCAGGAAAGATGCAGATCACTACAGTCTGAGCAGCATATCATCTCTTCAGGTGCTCCTGGACAGGATGGACCTTGACCAGGATTTCACGCCACGTTCGATGTTTACACTTGCCCAGATCCAGAGAGAGGGTGCCCTTACTCAAGAGGTGATCCTGAAACCAAAGGCAGAATGGAAAAAGGATTGGTGGAACTGGCAGAGCGGAGCCTTTCTGTTCTGGAAGTTCAACAGAATGTCCGCACCGGTACATTTCAAGCAGGACGGCATCAATGAACTTATTCTCGGCAATGCCAATGCAAATATACCTGAAGATGTCTCCGGCGGCATGGATGCCCCGCTAGCCATATTGGAAGATAACTTCGTCATAGACAGCGAGTTCGGAATAAACACTTTCGGTGCTGCCGTATATCACGAATCATACTTTACCCTCGGCAGATGGCTATTCACTGCCGGACTGAGACTTGATTATGAAGGCAATATAATGAACTATTGCAGTGATGCGGCAATCAATTACAGATTCATTCCTACCATGCAGGCCTGGAAACTGTTCGAAACCATATACGATGGAAAAGTGGGCAACCACTATATTGAGCTGCTTCCGAAGATTTCTGCACTGTATGATTTGGGAAATGTCGGCGGAAGAGGCAAGGCACATTTCTTTGCAAACATCGCCAAAGGTTACAGAAGCGGAGGATTCAATACCCAGATATTCTCGGACATACTCCAGAATATGATGATGAACGGTCTGATGGCAGATCTCGGTGTTTATCTGGACGACCCCGGAACGGCGGTAAAGGCTGAAGATACTGCATATAAGCCGGAGAAAGCATGGAATTACGAGATAGGTGGAAACATCGACATCAGGGAGAAAGGTCATCATTTCTCTGGTTCCGCATCTGTATTCTTCATTGACTGCCAGGATCAGCAGATCACTCTTTTCCCTCCGGGAAAGTCTACCGGCAGAATGATGGCAAATGTGGGAAAGTCGAGGAGCATAGGTGCCGAAATGTCATTATTCTATGAGAAGGCAGGATTCTCATTGTCCGGCTCTTATGGCTATACGGATGCCCGTTTCACTGTATACAATGATGGAAACAATGACTACAGTGGCAACAGAATCCCTTATTCTCCGGAGCACACATTCAATGTAAGGACCGGCTATGAGTTCAGTTTGAACTGTAATGTTCTTAGAAGCATATCTGTAAATGCTGACTGTTCCGGAGTCGGGAGGATATGGTGGAACGAAGCCAATACGCTGACTGAACCTCTGGTCGTACAAATGGGAGCGGACCTTATATTTGATTTCAAATGGTTTGACCTGAACTTCAGGGCAGACAATATTCTGAACAAGGATTATAATGTATTCTACTTCAAGTCTGTCGGAAACTCTTTCTTCCAGAGAGGTAAGCCTTTCAGATGGACTGCAGGAATAACAATAGACTTATAGACAACAGATTATGAAAAGATATCTTATAACATTACTCGGCATCATCTGCCTTATCTGCTCTTGCGAAAAGCCGGAAACGACAATAACTGAGGGTTCACCGGAATTTTCCGGTCAGATGACTGTCCTTTATGAAGGTGAGGAATTCCTTCAGAACGATATAAAGATCCAGGTTGAGTTCGATCAGTCGAAGAGTACTGTGGATATAATGCTGAAGAAGGTAAAGTTTGTTCCGGCTATGCCGGTGAAACTGGACATCAGTATTCTTAAAGTACCCGTCACCCTGCAAGATGATGGTTCTTGGAAAATATCAGGAGATGATATAATCCCTTGGGCAATGGGAGGGCCATATGACACCTACCGAGTTGACGACCTCAAAGGCACTCTCACTGACACAACCTGCGAATTTTCACTTGGTTTCTATAACACTAAGAAACAGGCGAACTATCCTACAAGTTACTCAGGAGTGCTGTAATAAACCCTACTTCTTCTTGTCAAGATTCTTCAGATCCTCGACACCGAAATCCCCGATAAGGCTGAAAAGTGAATAATCCTTTGGGTTGAACACAACCAGCTCCTTTACAAGGTTGTTCCGAACCGGGCATCCATATACTTCTACAGGACGTCCTTCCTCACCTGGTTTGATACCATAATATACATATTCTTCCTTCAGAATCACGCGCAGTTTCTGGAGGAATTCTGCTTTCCGGTCAGCCGTCGCCTTAGGCATCTTGCAGACAGTGACGACCTGTACAACATCAGCCAAGGGACCTAATGGTGTCTTGCGTATTGCTCCCCTGGCAAACGCCATCAGTCCGCCTTTGGCATGGATAACCTGGACGCCCTTATCTTTTGCGTATGAATCCATAAGGTCTTCTGCAGGTGTGCCCGCATTGAGGGATATGCCTGCAATAAGGAAGATTAAAGCTATGATTATTCGTTTCATTCTGCAAATATAAAAAATAAGCCGACCAAACGGCCGGCTTATCAAGATTATATGAGTAAAAATTACTCAGCTACGATCTCATACTTGAATGTACCCTTGATGTCCTTGTAGCACTTTACAGTTGCCTCGTATACACCAAGTTCCTTAGCTGTCTCAGCTGCAGTGATGTCCTTCTTGTCGATCTCGAATCCTACTGCTGCAAGAGCCTCAGCAAGCTGAGCTGTAGTAACTGAACCATAGATCTTGCCTGACTCGCTTACCTTTACAGCAACCTGTACTGTAGTCTCAGCAAGCTTAGCAGCAAGAGCCTCAGCGTCACCTACGAACTTAGCGATCTTGTGAGCCCTCTGACGGAGGTTCTCAGCGTGTACCTTCTTTGCCGAAGGAGTCGCCATGATAGCGTAACCCTGTGGGATAAGGTAGTTGACAGCGTATCCTGTCTTTACATTGACGATATCGTCTGCGTGGCCAAGGTTTGCCACATCCTTCTTAAGAATAATCTCCATATTGCTGTCCTCCTTATTATTTCAAAAGGTCTGTTACGTA